>DATGNP010000280.1:0-2936 GCA_035306665.1 Trueperaceae bacterium | reverse complement strand
TGACTAGCGCGGTCTCCCGTGACCGCCGGACTCCGGCGAGCGGGCCGGAGCGGGCGCCGGCGCGTCGACGGCAGCGGCGCGCCTGCTCGCCAGCCTCAGGCCCCGACGGTGCCCGTCTCGACGTCCCCGGCGCGCCGGTAGACAGCGAACACGACGCCGTTGCCGGCGACCACGCTCTCGGCCAGCTCGTAGGCGGCCGGGACGGCGCCGGGGCCGAACAGCCGCTTGCCCTCGCCCAGCACTACGGGGAAGGTCATGAGCACCAGCTCGTCGACCAGGTCGTGCTCGAAGAGCGACCGCGCCAGGACGCTGCTGCCGATGACCTTGAGGTCCGAGCCCTCCGAGGCCAGGAGCGCCCTGACGTCGTCGATGCCTCGCAACAGCGACGAGTTCCGCCAGCGCGAGCCCGCCACGTCGGCCTCGGCCAGCGTCGTGCTGACGACGTACTTCGTGACCTCCTCGATGCCCGGCCACGACTCGGCGTGGTCCGGCCAGTAGTCGGCGAAGATCTCGTACGTCTTGCGGCCCAGCAGGAGGTCGGAGGGGGCGAGGTGGCGAGCCATGAAGTCGCCGGCCGCCGCGTCGGCCTCGGCGAAGTACGGCGCGGTCCAGCCGCCGTACCTGAAGCTGCTAGAGGGGTCCTCGTCGGGGCCGCCGGGTGCCTGCATGACGCCGTCGAGGGAGACGAACTCTTGGACGCTGACTCTTCTCATGGCGCAGCCTAGCGCCGCGGCATGACGCGTACGTGGGACCGCGCCGTCCTCACGCCGCCGCGGTTCTTCCTAGGGGCGAGGGCGCTCCGTGCTAGCATCCCGACCCACATGGCGACGAAGGAGCAGCGGACAGTCGAGGACTACATCGGCACGTTCCCCGAGGACGTGCGGCAGCTCCTCGAGACCGTCCGGCGGACCATCAGGCAGGCAGCGCCCGAGAGGGCGACCGAGGCCGTCCGCTACGACATGGCCGCTTTCCGGCTCGACGGGAAGGACCTCGTCTACTACGCCGGCTGGAAGAGGCACGTGTCCCTCTACCTGATCACCGAGTCGATGAAGGCGACGATCCCCGAGCTCGCCGAGCACCAGGTCTCGGGCGTCACTGTCAAGTTCCCGCTCGACGAGCCCTTGCCGACCGCCCTGATCGCGGAGGTGGTCAGGCGGCTCGTCGCTGACCACGGGCCCCGGGCAGGCGGGTGACCGGGGCGGGGGAGAGCGGCCCCTCTCGTACCGGCGCCGACTAGCCCTCCGGGCTCAGCTCGTACGTGTAGACGACGGCGAGCTCCTCGTCCTCGACCCCGCCCGTCGACGTGTAGAGGGCCCTGGCGGCAGCGTTGCTAACCTCGGTAGCCACCCACGCCTCGGTGCAGCCGATGCGCTCGCCGCGGGCGAGCAGAAGGTCCACCAGGCCACGGCCGATGCCCTGGCGCCGGTACGCGTCGGCGACCCCGACCTCGTTGACGAACAGCTGCAGCGGCTTGTCCGGGTGCACGTAGCTGATGCCGGTGGCCATCCCGACGACCGTGCCACCTGACACGGCCACGACGATGTGGTTCATGGGGTTGGCCAGGAACTCGCTCAGCAGCTCGGGGCGGACCTCGTGGTCGAAGACCCCGGGCGCCACCCGGTCCAGGAGGTGAGCGTTCTCCGCCGTCACTACGTGGAGGGTCACGTGGGACGCTTCCATCGGGCACACGATACGTAGCTCCTGGGGGTCTGCGAGGGGGCTCGCCCTCGCCGCCGCGCCGCATGGCGAGCAAGACGTGGTCGAAGACGGTCCATGGGGCTGTCCATCCCGGCCAGGCGTACCGTCACTACCGCGAGCGCGCCAGCGCCTCCCGAACGGCGCGCATCACGACGGTGCTGCGGGCCGCGGCTCGGGAACCCACCTGGGGAGGCTCCGCCCCCCGGGCGATGGCCTCGCGCAGGTCCGCGGCCCAGCTGGTGGTGCCGGGACTCGCCTCCCCGTGTGCGAGAGCGATGCTCAGCAGGTGATCGGCTCGGCTCACGTCTCCGAGCCTCGCGCTTACCCAGGCCAGGCCGACGAGGCTATCGACCACCTTCCCGCGGTACCCGAGGTCGGCGGCGAACCGCAAGGACTCGAGGAACCTCTCCTGGCTGGCGCTCAGGTCTCCGGAGACCAGCCAGTAGCGTCCGAGTTGGAAGAGCGCGTTCGCCTCCAGGCTGCGCTTGCCATGCTCGCGCGCGAGTCGCAGCGCGGCGTCGAACCTCGCCTC
The DNA here is from genome assembly GCA_035306665.1 of Trueperaceae bacterium. GTDB lineage: Bacteria > Deinococcota > Deinococci > Deinococcales > Trueperaceae > DASRWD01. The sequence goes on along the minus strand of DATGNP010000280.1, from coordinate 706 downwards.
GGCCGCTGCAGGCTGCCCTTGGGCTAGTTCCAGCACGCCGAGGTTCACGTAGAGGTTCGGCAGCACGTCGTTGGCCGCGATCCGCTCCGCCGAGTCGAGCGCCTCGACTAGCAGGCGCCGTGCCTGCTCCAGGCAACCGAGGAGGCGCAGGACGTTGCCGAGGTTGGAGAGTGACGAGACGGTGCCGGTGGGGTCGTCCAGTTCGCGCTGGAGCCTCAGCGCGCGTCGGTACCACACGGCGGCTCGCTGCCGTCGTCCGAGGTACTGCTCGGTCAGTCCCACGTTCGCGGAGAACCGTGCGACCTGTGCGCGCCCAGCGTGTGACTTGGCGAACCCGAGCGCGCGGGAGAAGACCCGCCTCGCCTCGTGGTAGCGGCCCTCGTGGAGCTCGAGCGTGCCAAGCACTTGAAGCGCCGCGAGATGCTCCGGACTCCCCTCGGCTCCTGGCAGCAGGTCCAGGGCTTGGCTGGCGCTCTGCCGGGCCTCGGCGTGGCGGCCGAGACGTTCGGACAGCCGCGCGTGTTGAACCAGGAGTCGGGCCTGCGCCGAAGGAGGGGCCTCGGCTGCGACCGGAGCGCTCAGGGCCAGGCCGAGCAGGTCGCGGCCCTCCTCGTAACGCGCCCGGTGCCAGCACAGCGTCGCCAGTGGCGCGGCTGCTCGCCCCAGCTCATCGACGAGCCGCTCGTGGCAGGCCCAGCGCCATCCT
>DATGNP010000279.1:0-15441 GCA_035306665.1 Trueperaceae bacterium | reverse complement strand
CCGAGGACAGGTAGCGCACCAGGCCGCCGAGCATGCTGCGCTCCGGCGGCACGGCCGGCTCGCGGCCGGTAGCCACGCGGGCGGCGTTGAGGCCGGCGAGCCAGCCCGTCGCCGACGACTCGAGGTAGCCCTCGGTGCCGGCGAGCACGCCCGCGGTGAACAGACGTGGGTGCTCGCGGAACGCGAGCGTCGGCGCCAGCAGCGCCGGCGCGTTCAGGTAGGTGTTGCGATGCATGACGCCGTAGCGCACGACCTCGGCGTTCTCGAGGCCGGGGATCAGGCGCACGATCTCCTTCTGGTCGCCCCACTTCAGGCCGGTCTGGAACCCGACGAGCGACCACATGCGACCGGCGGCGTCCTCCTGCCTGAGCTGCACGACGGCGTACGGCCGCTCGCCCGTGCGCGGGTCCTCGAGGCCGACGGGCTTCATCGGCCCGAAGCGCGGCGTGTCGTAGCCGCGCCTGGCGATCTCCTCGATCGGCATGCAGCCCTCGAAGAACTCGAGGTTCTCCCAGTCGCGCGGCACGTGCCGTCGCGCCTCGCTGAGGGCGGCGTAGAACCTGTCGTACTGCTCCTTCGTGAAGGGCAGGTTGATGTAGTCGGCCTCCTGGCCGTAGCGGCCGGCGCGGTAGGCGACGCTCATGTCGATCGAGTCGTACGTGACGATGGGCGCGGCCGCGTCGTAGAAGCCGAGGAACGTGTCGCCCACGACCTCCCGCAACGACGCCGCCAGGGCGTCGCTCGTGAGGGGACCCGTGGCGAGCACGGCCACGCCGTCGGGCACCGCGGCGACCTCGCCTTCGTGGACGGTGATCCTGGGCTCGGCCTTCACGCGCGCGGTGACGGCGGCGCTGAACGCCTCGCGGTCCACGGCCAGCGCGCCGCCGGCTGGCACGCGGTTGGCGGCCGCCGCGCCCATCACGACCCCGCCCGCCCGCAGCATCTCGGCCTGCAGGAGGCCCTTGGCGTTGCTGCGGGCCTCGCCGCCGAAGCTGTTCGAGCACACCATCTCGGCGAAGTCGCCGGTGACGTGGGCGGGCGTGAGCTTCGCGGGGCGCATCTCGTAGAGGTCGACGTGAACGCCCTCGCGGGCGGCGGCGAGCGCGGCCTCGCTGCCCGCCATGCCGGCGCCGACGACCGTTACCCTCGGCTCTCCTCGTGACATCGCGGCCAGCGTAGCACCGGCCCTCGGCGCCGCCGTTAACCTGGGTGCATGACCCAGCCGCCCCGACCCGCCCGCCGCCTCGGCCGCCTCGTCACCTGCCTGCTGGCCGCGGCCGGCCTGGCGGCGGCGTGGGCGCAGCCGATCGCGGACGCCACGAAGACCTACTACGTCGGCACGCTGACCTCTGAGGCCGGCGCCGCGGAGCCCGTCCTCCTCGACCTCTCCCTCTACCAGGACGGCTTCGCGTTCGGCCGCCTGCAGCTGGCCGGCCGCCACGAGGTGCTCCACGGCGGGGGCACGCTCCGCGACGGCACGCTGCTGAGGCTGACGCTGGCGCCGGCGCCCCCCGGCGACGACCCCTGGTGGGCGGCCGAGCTGGCCCACCTCGCGCACCGGGGCGAGGCCGAGCGCGAGGGTCCCGGCGCCGTGGCCGCGGTGCTCACCGCGGAACGCGACCACGACTGGGCCGACGAGGGCCGCACCCTGGTCGGCACGCTGCGCCTCGCGAGCGGCGAGCCGCTGCGCCTGGCCGCGACGCGGCTCGCGTCGGCGGCGCGCTGGACGTTCGAGCTCGGCCGCGTGACGTCGACGGCGGTGCTGCCGCGGTTCCACGGCCAGGCAGCGGTCAACGCCTGGCTCGAGGAGCTGGCGCTGCCGCCGCAGCAGGACTTCGCCGCCGAGGGCGTGGGGCTGCTGGAGGAAGGCAGCCTGGGCTGGGCCTGGTGGCGCGAGGAGCGCTTCGAGCTGGCCGGCGCGGCCGGCCCCTACCTGAGCCTGCTGGCCACCACCGACGTCTACACGGGGGGCGCCCACCCCAACGCGTGGCACGAGTCGCACCTGGTCGCGCTGGAGGACGGCCGCGTCGTGACGCTCGGCCTGGAGGACCTCTTCGCCGGCGAGGGCTGGCTCGACGCCGTCTCCGAGCTGGTGCTCGCCGACCTCGGGGCGCAGGAGGCCATGTGGGTGGTGCAGGGCGACGTCACGTCCCTGACGACGGACGACGTGGCCGCGTTCACGCTCGACGCCGCCGGCCTCACGTTCCACTTCTCGCCCTACGCCATGGGCCCCTACGTCCAGGGGTCGTTCCGGGTGACGCTGCCCTTCGAGGCGCTCGCCGGCCTGGCGGCCGACGACGGGCCGGTCGCGGCCTTCGCCCGCGGGGCGCCGGTGGCGGCGCCGGGGAGCGGCTAGAAGCCGTTCCGCGCGAGCGCGCGGCGCAGCGCCGTGTGGCGGGCGGCGGGCCTCAGAGGTACGAGCGCCGGCGCGGCCGCACGCCGCGCAGGAGCCAGAACACGACCGCGAGGAGCAGCAGCGAGGCGCCCGCGAGCAGAGCGATGACGTGGTTGCGCCAGGCGAGGTCGAAGGCCGCGGCGGGCAGGGCCGCCAGGGCGTAGCGCACGCCGTCGACGAGGGCGGCGAACAGCCCCTGCGCCTGCGCGCCGAGCGGGAGGGGCGCCTCGTCCGGCAGGTTGCGCCGCAGGACGTCGAAGAGCAGCGCGAACGGCGCGGCGCCGAACACGAGGGCGAGCCCGACGTTGCCCAGCCGCCACAGGCCGCGCGAGAAGCCGACGACGAGGACGAGCAGCACGAGGGCCAGCACGCCGGCCCCGACGGTCCAACGCGTGTAGCGGGCGCGGGCGTCGGCGCTGAACGCGTCGATGACCGGCGCGACGCCGCGGACGCGCTCGGCCTGGTCCTGGCGCGTGAGCTGCGCGGCCGCGATCGCGCCGCCGCCCTGGTAGCCGCGCTCGGCGAGGGCCTGCATCACGGCGGCGTTCGCCTCCTCCTCGCTGAGGCCCGCGAGCTGCGAGGCGGGCAGCAGACCGGTTAGGGCGTCGTCGGCCTCGGACTGGCCCGCCAGCACCTGGGCGGCTCCCGCGAGGCGCGTCTCGATCTCGCCGCTGCGGCCGAGGAGGAGCGAGGCCAGCAGGGCGTGCACCTCGGCGCGGGCGCGCTGGTCGGCGCCGGCGTCGAGGCGGTTGCGCAGGTTCGCGTTCGTGATCACGGACCGCGCCGCCTCCAGGCCCTCAGACATGACGAGGTCGGCGAGCTGCGACACGACGGCCACGCCGATGTCGCGGTCGGACATCGTGGCCAGGCGGTTCGGCGACTCGTAGACGAAGACGCCCACGATGGGCTGCACCAGCTCGCCCGGGTTCGCGGCGGCCTGCGCGCGCCAGTCGGCCATGCGCGAGCCGTCGTCGAGGCCGCCGGGGAGCAGCGTCTCCTCGAGGGAGGCCCTCACCAGCGAGTCGATGGGCCCCTCGACCGCGGCCTCGAGCTGCGCCCGCAGACCCGGGTCGGCGACCGCTGCCAGCATCGCGCCGGCGCCGCCGCCGATCAGCCTGTCGGCGAGCACGCCGGCGATGCGGCTGACGGCCTGGTCGGCGGTGAACGTGGGCACCTCGGTGGGGTCGGCGTAGACCTCGACGCCGGGCAACAGCGGCAGCGCCTCTCCCGGCTGGTACGCCGAGCCGGAGCGGACGCCCAGGCCGGCGGACGCGCCGCCCGGCTGCAGGGTGACCTCGAGGACGCTGCGGATCACGGGCACGCCGCGCTCCTCCGAGGCGAGCTGCGCCTGGGTGAACAGCAGCACGCCGACCATGACGGTGACTGCCAGGAGCACCGCGCTGGCCCACGTCACGTCGCGCTGCCACGCGCTCTGCCTTTCGGTTCGGTACATCCGGGACGGCCTCCTCGCGCCTGAAGCAGCGCGTCGCCAGATTACCCCCTTGCTTACCATGTGGCGGATGGGCCTCTCTGCCAAGGTCTCCTTCTTCCCGCTCGGCGGCCCGTTCCACACGCGCTGGCCGCGCTACACGGTCGTGCACGTCCGCGAGGCCGTGAAGGCGTTCCGCCCGCACGTCGTGGCGCTGGCGCCGCTGGCCCCCGGCGCGCTCGACGACCCCGGCTGGCAGGACACCGAGGAGCTGTCCCTGCCGCACACGGTCGTGCCGTGGGCGCGGCGGGCGGGCGTGCCCGTCGTCGCCGTCGGCCTGGCGGAGGGCGAGCGCGACGACCCCGGCGCGCCGGGCGCCGCGGCGCAGCTCCGGCGGTACCTCGAGCTGTACGAGGACGGCCAGCGCCGCCTGCGCGAGGTGGACCGGGCCTGGGAGCCCGTGCGCGCGCTGCTCGCGCAGCCCCTCGACCTCGGCAGGGTGCTGGGCGAGCTGGTCCCCGCCGTGGAGGGCGCGCAGGCGCTGGAGAGGGAGCTGCTCGGCGAGGGGCCGGGCGACGCCTGGCGCGAGGCGCGCTCCGCCGTCGTCGCCAGCCGGGTGCTGGCCGCGGCGCGGTCCGCTGCCGCGACGGCCGGCCCGGGGGTTACCTTGAGGGTGGCCGTGTTGGCCGGCGTGGAGGCTGTGCCGGCCCTGAGGCGGGCCCTGACCGGCCCGGGGGCAGCGGCCGCGGGGGTGGCAGTGGAGACGGTGGAGCCGGCAGCCGTGGAGGCCGGGGAGGAGGGGCGCCTACGCGCGCTCATGGACGCGGCGCTGACGGGGGCCGGGGAGCCGTCCGCGCTGCTGGCGAACCTGGCCGCGGTGCCCCTGCCTGAGGCCCGCTACCTCGAGGCGAACCTGCTCCTCGAGCTCGGGAGGTTCGACGAGGCGCTGGCCCGGCTCGAGGCCCTGGTGAACGGCGACTTCGCCGAGCCCTACTACCTGCCTGGCTTCGCGTTGGCGCGCCTGGGGCAGATGATGGACCTCGCAGCCAGGCGCGAGGACGCCGTGAGATGCTACCGGGGAGTCATGGCGCTCTCCTTCGCACCCGCCGCCGCCCGCGCCGCCGCCGCCGAGGGCCTGGAGACGCCCTTCGCACTCAGGGAGGGCGAAGGTGCGCGAGGGGCCTGAGGCGCACCCGCACAGGGTGGGACCGTGAGGACCTGGACGCTGGTCCTGGTCCTGGCCGTCCTCGGCATCGTCGTCGGCACGCTGCTCACCGGCACGGTGATGACGCTGGGGCTGCCGCTGACGGCCGCCGCGGTCTTCGTGGCCATCGTCGCCTCCCGGCCGCGCGGTTGGGCGTGGCGCCTGGCGGCCGCCGGCTCCCTCGCGTGGGTCGTCGAGGAGGTCGCCTGGGCCCTCAAGCGCTCCGCCGGCATCGGCCAAGCGACGAACCTGACGGACGTGACCTACTACCTCGGCGTCGTGCTGTGGGCCGCGGCGCTGCTCATGCTGCGCGGGCGCCGCGCCCGCACGCGGCTGTGGCTGCTGCTCGCGCCGGCCGCGGCGATCGTCGTCTGGATGCTGGTCTCGATGCCGGCGGCCTCCGTCGCGCTGCACTTCCCCTACGTCGACGCCCTGTTGCTGGTCCTGGCGGTGCCCGCCCTGGAGCCGGCGCTGCGCGGCCGCGCCTCGGAAGGCCGCGTGCTCGTCGTGCTCGCGTTCCTGATACGGGCCGTCGGCTCGACGTCCTTGACCTGGCTCGTCGAGACCGACTTCGGCACGGGCATCGCCCTGGTGTGGATGCTCGCGTTCGGCGCGCTCGCCGTCGGCGCCCGCCTCGAGCTGAGCGGCGAGCCTGCCGAGCTGTTCGTTGCCATCGGCTCGGTCGTGCTGCTGCAGGCGGTGGCCGGCACGATCATCGACGCGGTGCTGCGGCTCGGACTGCCGCTGGACGCGATGTCCACGGGCGTGCTGGCGCTGCTCGGGTACTGCCAGCTAGTGGTCATGCTGCTGCTCGTCTACACGCAGCGCCTGCGCTGGCTCGACACCGACCGCGAGCTCAGGGCCTGGGCCTCGATGATGGCGGGCCTCGGCGCCGTCGAGGGCGGCGAGGAGGACCGCGCCCAGGACCGCTCGCGCTTCCTGCGCGCCCTGCGCGAGCGCCTGCCCACGCTCCGCGGGCTGGTGCTCCGCGAGGAGGACGACGTGCTGCTGGGCGAGGCCGGCAGCTACGCCTACCCCCTCGTGGCCGGCGGCACCGAGGTCGCGCGCCTGCAGTTCGACGGCCAGCCGCGCGAGCTGGCGGTCCTCGACGCCGTGGCGCCGTTCCTGGCCAGCCGCCTGCGCCACACCCAGGTCGCCGCCGAGTGGGCCGCCAGGGCGCTCACCGACCCGCTCACGGGCATCCTGAACCGGCGCGGCTTCGCCGTCAGGTCCGGTCGCCTCGTGGGCCGGGCCGCCGCGGACGGCGTGCCGATGTGCGTCGTGATGCTCGACCTCGACCTCTTCAAGCGCGTCAACGACTTCTACGGCCACAGCGTCGGCGACGAGGCCCTCAAGGCCCTCGCGCACGTGCTGCGGCGCAACCTGCGGCCGGACGACCTGGCGGTGCGCTGGGGCGGCGAGGAGTTCGTGATCGTCCTGTTCGACGCCGACAAGGACGTCGCCGTCGACGTGATCAGGCGCGTCCGCTCCGAGCTCAGGGAACGCAAGGTCCCGCCGATCGAGTGGCCGCTGACGTTCTCGGCCGGCCTCGCCGGCGGCACGGCCCCGCGGAACCTCAGCGAGCTGGAGAGCTGGATCGACGAGGCCGACGCCGCCCAGCGCCGCGCCAAGTCGGCGGGCCGCGACCGCTACGAGGTCGTGGCCTAGCGCGGCCCGTCCGGGCGGCCCAGGGCGGCGCGTCCGGGCGGCCTCGCGCGGGCGCCTCGGACCGCCGCTCGCCTCTCGTCGGACCGCCGCTCGCCCGTGAGTGGCCCGGTTCGCGCCACCCCCGCCTCTCATGGGGCTATCATCCTTAGACCATGCGGGAGCTCCTCTACGACGCGGCCAAGCACTTCCGTCACGGCCGCGCCCTGGCCGAGCGCGGCGACGTGCGAGGCGCGATGCAGGCCTACCGCGACGCGCTCAAGGACCTCCACGCCGTCCAGCCCCAGCGCATGCGCGACGTGCTGCTCGCCCAGGTCTACCTCTCGCGCTACGTGATCGGCCGCGACATCGACCGCCGGCGCGCCGACAGCGACCTGCGCATGGGCTACTCCTACGCCCGCACGACGCACGAGCCCCACGTGCGCCTGATGGCCGAGGAGCTGTGGCGACAGCGCATCGGCGACGGCGGCGAGGGGTAGGCGCCGAGAGGCCCCCTGCGCGGCGTTAGCATGGCCCGCATGGCCGACACCGTCACGCTCGCGGACGCCTCCGCCGCCCGCGCCGCCTACCTGGAGACACTCAGAGACCTCGTCGAGCACGAGAGCCCGACGTCCGACAAGCGCGCCGTCGACGCGCTCGGCGACCGCCTCGAGCGGCTGCTGGAGGCGCGCGGCTGGACCGTCCGTCGCCACCCCAGGAGCGAGGTCGGCGACGTCCTGCAGGCCGCCCGCCGCGGCGGCGACGGCCCCTCCACGCTGCTGCTGACGCACATGGACACCGTGTGGCCCCTCGGCACGCTCGAGAAGATGCCGGTGAGGGACGACGGCGAGCGCTTCTGGGGTCCCGGCACGGTCGACATGAAGGCCGGCATCGCCGCGGCGATCCACGCCGTCGAGCTGCTCGACGCGAAGGGCGTCCCCCTGGTCGGCGACGTGACGCTCCTGGTCACGTCCGACGAGGAGACGGGCAGCCAGCACTCGCGCGAGCTGATCGAGGAGCTCGCCCGCGCCCACGACCGCGTGTTCGTCCTCGAGCCGGCCCGTGACGACGGCGCGCTCAAGGTCGGCCGCAAGGGCGTCGGCGGCTACACGGTCACGTTCAAGGGCCGGAGCGCCCACGCCGGCAACGACCCGGCGGGCGGCGCCTCCGCGCTGCGCGAGCTCGCCCACTTCCTCCTCTTCGTGGAGGACCTGGCGGACGAGGTCGCCGGCACGACAGTGAACCTCACCGTGGCGAGAGGCGGCATCGCCTCGAACGTGATCGCCGAGGAGGCCGTCGGCACGATCGACCTGCGCGTGCTCAAGGCCGGCGAGGCCGAGCGGGTCGACGCCGCCGTGCGCAGCTACCAGCCGCGCGACAGGCGCGTGAGCGTGGACGTCGCCGGCGGCCTGAACCGCCCGCCGCTCGAGCAGACGCCCGCGAACGCCGCGCTGTTCGAGGCGGCGGTCGCGACGGGCAGGCGGCTCGGGCTCGAGCTGACCGGCGCCGTCGTCGGCGGGGGGTCGGACGGCAACTTCACCTCGGCGCTGGGCGTGCCGACGCTCGACGGCCTCGGCGGCGTCGGCGGCGGCCCCCACGCGCGCGACGAGCACGTCCACGTCGCTCGCACCCTCGAGCGCGTCGCCCTGCTCGCCGGCCTGCTGGCGGACACCGCGTCCTGAGACCGGGCGTGAGCCGCGGCAGCCCCGGCGGCGCCACCCCGCTGCTCCTCGCCGCCGCCTGCGGGGCGCTGCTGACCCTGGCGCTCCCCGCCACGGGCTGGTGGCCGGCGGCCGCCGCCATGGCCGGGCCGTACGCGGCGATCGCGAACGCCAGGCGGCCGCGGCGGGCCTTCGCCGTCGGCTTCTGGACCGGGCTGCCGTTCTTCGCGGTCTACCTGGCCTGGCTGCCCGCCTCGCTCGGGGACCTGCTGGGGCCGGCGTTCTGGGCGGTGTTCCCGCTGCTGGTGCTGGCCCTGTCGTGCGTCTGGGGCGGCACGGCCTGGCTGTCGTGGGCGGCCGCGGGCGGCGGGGGCCGGCGCACGCTGTGGTTCCTGCCCGTGGCCTGGGTCGCCGTCGAGTGGGCGCGCACGCAGGGCTACCTGGCCTTCCCTTGGGGCGCCCTGGGCTACGCCTGGCTCGACACGCCGGTGGCGCAGCTCGCGAGCCTCGGCGGCGTCTACCTCCTGGGCCTGCTCGTCACCGTGCCCGCGGCGCTGCTGGCGCTGCCGCTGGTCACGCCGCGCGCCGCGCTCGGTCCGCCGACCGCCCGGCTGCTGCTGGCTCCCGCCGCCGCGCTGCTGGTCGTGGCCGCCGCCTGGGTCGGAGGCCGCGAGCTCGAGTCGGACGCCGAGGCGGCGCTGCGGCCCCCGACCCGGCTCGCCCTGCTGGTGCAGGGGAACGTCGACGCGTTCGCGCGCGCCGGGGGCGCCGCCCGCGACCTGCGCGTGCACCTCGAGCTGACCCGGGAAGGCGTGGCCGAGGCGGCGTACCAGGGCTCCCCGCCGTACGACCTCGTCGTGTGGCCCGAGGGCGCCGTCCTCGGCTACGACATGGAGGGCTCCGGCGCGAGGGAGCTGCACGAGGAGATCTCGCGCAGCGCGCCCGGCGCCGCCTTCGTCGTCGGGGCCAGGGCCTACCAGGGCGCGGAGTCGTTCAACAGCCTCTACTCGCTCCGGGACGGCGCCGTGCTGGGCCGTTACGACAAGCACTACCTCGTCCCCTTCGGCGAGCGCTGGCCGCTCCACGGCTCGCTGCCGTGGCTGTACGACGGCCTCTTCGGCCTGTTCGGCCTTCCGCCGCTGGCGAGCACGTCGGCGGGGCCGCCCCCGGCGCCCCTCGCGACCCCGCTCGGCCCGGTGGCGGCGTTCGTCTGCTACGAGTCGGTGTTCCCGCAGGTGCAGCGCCGGCAGGTGGCCGACGGCGCCAGGCTCCTCGTCCTCGGCACGAACGACGCCTGGTTCGCTCGCGGCGCCGGCGCCGAGCAGCACTTCGACATGGGCCGGCTCAGGGCCATCGAGACGCGCCGCTGGCTGCTGCGCGCCGGCAACGACGGCGTCACGGCCGCCGTCGACCCGCTCGGTCGGACCGTGGCCCGCCTCGAGCGCGGCGTGGCCGGGACCCTGACGGCGCCGTTCGCCCTGGAGACCGGCCTCACGCCATGGGTGAGGCTCGGGGGCTGGACGCCGGCCGCGCTGGGCGCCTACCTCCTGGCGGCCCTCGCGGTGCTGCAGGCGATCCGCCCGCGCGAGGGCGTCAGGGTCGCCGACAGGCTCCGCAGGCGCTAGGGCGCGCGGCGCTGCGCCCGCGCAGGCGCTAACATGTCGCGCCATGAACGTGCTCATCGTCGGGGGCGGCGAGATCGGGACCCTGCTGGCCGCCGAGCTGCACGAGGAGCACGGCGTCACGGTCCTCGACGTCGACCCCGGCAGGGAGGCGGCCTTCGAGACCCTCGACGTCCGCTACCTGCGCGGGTCGGGCACCGACCCCGACGACCTCAAGGCCGCCGGCGTCGAGCGCGCCGACGCGTTCATAGCCTGCACCTCCAACGACGACGTGAACGTGCTCGCGTGCCTGGCCGCCAAGGGCCTGGGCGCGAAGGAGACGCTGGCGTTCGTCACGCGCCAGCGCTACGTCGATGCCTTCAAGGTCAGGGGCGCGTTCCAGACGGTCGGGCTGCTGATCGACAGGGTGCTGTGGCCGCAGCGGATCCTCGCCCACCAGATCGCCGACATCGTGCGGGTGCCGCGGGCCGTCGACAGCGCCAGGTTCTGGCGCGGCCGCGTGACGATGCTCGAGTACCTGATGGAGCCCGGCGATCCCTTCCTCGGCGCGCCGCTCGTCGACCTGCGCCTGCCAGACGGCGTGCTCCTCGTCGGCCGCATCCGCGGCGACGCGTTCGAGATCCCGACGGGCGGGACGACGCTGGCCCCGGGAGACAGGGTCGTGTTCCTCGGCGGCACGCAGGAGATGAAGGAGGTCAGGCGGCGGTTCGCCCCGCGCCGGCGCTCGCTGAACGTGGCGATCGTGGGGGGCGGCAACGTCGGGTTCATGGTCGCCGAGGCCCTGGCGTACGACAGGGCCAACATCACGATCATCGAGGCGGACGAGGCGCGCTGCGAGAAGCTCGCGCAGTGGCTGCCGCACGCGCTCGTCCTCAAGGGCGACGGCACCGACGTCGAGCTCCTGCAGCAGGAGCGCGTCGAGGACGCCGACGTGCTCGTCGCCGTCACCGACGACGACGGCAGCAACCTCCTCGCCTCCCTGCTGGCCAAGCAGCTCGGCATCCCCAAGGTCGTGACGCGCGTCGGCCGGGCGCGCAACCGCCGCCTGTTCAGCCGCGTGGGCATCGACGCCCCCCTCACGCCGCGCGCCGCCGCGGTGCAGGAGGTCCTGAACTGGCTGAGGATCGACAGGGTCGAGCACATCGCCAGCATCGAGGACCACGCCGAGGTCATGGAGGTCAGCTACCCCGCCGACGCCGAGCCGGGGCCGGTCGCCGCGCTCGACTCGCCCGCCGACATCCTGATCGGCGCCGTCGAGCGGGACACGAACGTGATCATCCCCCGCGGCAGCACGGTGATCCGGCCCGGCGACCGCCTGCTGCTGGTGACGTTCCGCGACAACGTGGAGGAAGTCGAGGCGTGGCTCGAGGGTCGGCGCCAGGCCGCCAAGGCGTGAGGCGCGCCGGGACGCCGGGGGTCCCGGTCGGCGCCGCGGCGCCGACGGGCCCGACGCCGGAGCCGACGAACGGGCGCGGGCGCTTCGCGCCCTACGTGCTCGGCACCGTGCTCCTGGCTCTCGCCGCCGTGACCCTCGCGCTCCTCGCCTACGCCGCCGTCGTCGGCGAGCCCGTCCTCGGCTTCGCCGCCTTCCTCGCCGTCGCCGTGCCGACCGGCGCCCTGCTCCGCTGGCAGGGCCGCTCCGAGGCGGAGCCGGGGCGCCGCGAGGCGATCGCCACCGTGCTCCTCACCTGGCTGACCGTGCCGCTGCTCGGCACGGTGCCCTACCTGGTGACCCTCGGCCTCCCCTTCACGCAGGCCGTGTTCGAGTCGATGAGCGGCTTCACGTCCACGGGCGCGACCGTGCTGACGACCTTCGAGACGCTGCCGCGCTCGCTCCTGCTGTGGCGCGCGGTCACGCAGTGGGTGGGCGGGATCGGCATCATCGTGCTCTTCGTCGCGGTGTTCCCGCAGCTCTCGATCGCCGGCAGGCAGATGTTCTTCACCGAGCTGCCGGGCGTGACCGACGAGCGACTCACGCCGCGCCTGCGCTCGACGGCCGCCGCCGTGCTCGCGGTATACGCCGGCCTCACCGTCCTGTGCACGGGAGCCTTCGCGGCGCGCGGCATGCCCTTCTCCGAGGCCCTCGGCCACGCCTTCACGACCGTCTCGGCGGGCGGGTTCTCGTTCCACGGCGCCGGCCTGGCGCACTACCAGGACCCCGCCGTCGAGTGGATCGCCGTGGTCTTCATGTTCGTCGCCGGCCTCTCGATGCCGCTCCTGTGGCGCGCTCTGTCCGGCCGGCCGGCGCTGGTGCTGCGCAACGCCGAGGTGCGCGTCTACGCCGCCGTGATGGCCGCTGCGGCCGTCGCCCTCGTGGTCCTACTGTGGGACGAGAGCGGTCGCCTCGCCGTGCGGCAGGGCGTGTTCCACGCCGTGAGCGTGATGACGACGACCGGCTACAGCACGAGCGACTTCGGCGGCTGGGGCGAGCCGGCCCAGGCCGTGCTGCTGCTGCTCATGCTCGTGGGCGGCAGCACCGGTTCGGCGAGCGGCGGGGTCAAGGTCATGCGGTGGCTGGTGATCGCCAAGAACACGGTGCGCGAGGTCAGGCGCGTGCTGCACCCGCGCGCCGTGCTCCCGGTAAGGGTCGGGAACGCCGTCGTGCCCGAGGAGGTGCTGCGCGCCGTCGCCGCGTTCATCACGCTCTACGTCGGGCTGTTCGCGTTCTCCACGGTCGCGCTCGTGATGCTCGGCTCCCCCTTCGTCGAGGCGCTCACGGCCTCGATCGCGAGCATCGGCAACGTGGGTCCCGGCCTCGGCGCCGTCGGGCCGTTCGGCACCTACGCCGACGTCCACCCCGCCGGGCACCTGCTGCTGGCGTTCGTGATGTTCGCCGGCAGGCTCGAGGTCGTGACCGTGTTCGTGGTGTTCACGCCCGGGTGGTGGCGCCTGCCGCGCCGCAGCCCGCTGGCGTGGTGGCGGCGGGACGCCGGCTGACGGTCGACCGCCGCCCGGCCGTCACACCGGGGCCCCGGACGCGCTACCATCGTCCGACCCGGGCCGCTCGCCCCCCGAGTCCTTGGGTCCCGGGGCCTCCGCCGTGCCCACCCCCGGTGGTGATCCACCCCGCGTCCCGACCATCGTCCCGGGGCAGCCAGCCGCTCGGCCGTTCCAGCCCGGCGCCGCGCGTCGGTTCGGAGGAGGGATAAGTGAACCAAGCCATCGGTCACGCTCGTCTTCTCGTCGGCAGCCTGATCTTCCTCTTCTTGGCGTCGTGTACGCCCACGCCTCCCCCGACGGTGGAGTGGACGTACGAGGGGAGCAACGACCAAGGCACGTTCGTGAGGCCCGGCGGTGTCGGCCTGAGCCAGGAGGCGCTCACGGTCGGCTACCACGCGTTCGAGTTCACGCCCCAGTCGGGCGGCGACTACCAGGTCGTCAGCGAGCAGGACTACGACGGGTTCCTGGCGCTCTACGAGGGCTCGTTCGACCCGGCAGACCCGGAGAAGAACCTCGTCGACACCAACGACGATTACGTCGCCCGCGGCTGGTCGCGGATCGTCGCGAGCCTGACCGCGAACACCAAGTACGTCGTCGTGACGGCGGCGTGCGGTGACCCGATGTTCTCCCCTTGCGGGGACCCCACCGGCTCGTTCAGCAACGAGGTCTCCAAGGACCTGACGCCGCCTGAGGTGGAGGAGCCCACCGACGAGGAGGAGCAGGACCCACAGACGTTCACCGAGCTGCCCGCCCCCGACGACAGCCGCTTCGACATCACGCTGCGGTTCTGGAGCGGCGGCTTCACGAAGGCCGAGATGGAGGCGATCTACGCGTCGGCCGAGCGCTGGTCGGAGATCATCACCGCCGACCTCGAGGACGTCGAGGTCGACATGCCCGAGTTCGACCCGTCCACGCCGGGCGCGTTCGCCGTGACCGAGGGCGCGCCTCCCCTGTCGGGCATCATCGACGACGTCTTCATGGACATCGCGAAGTACGACTTCGGCGACGCCGCCCAGAACGTGCTGGCGCGCGCCGGAGCCTTCTACGTGCGCGACGGCGGCCCCGACGACTTCACTCCCCTCTACGGGATCATGGAGTTCAACGCCCGTCACTTCGTCCCGGGCGGGTTCTTCGAGACCCCCGAGCTCCTCGGCGACACCGTGCTCCACGAGATGGGCCACGTGCTCGGCATCAGTCGCGCCTTCTGGATCCCCCAGGGCCTGATCACGGGCAACCCGCCCGACCCGAACTTCTGTTCGGACATCGAGTTCGACGACGACCCGCAGTACCTGGGCCCCAATGGCAACGACGCCTGGCAGAACGTCTACAACGCCACCACGCCGACCGTGCCGCTCGAGCACATCAACGGCTGCGGCACCGCCGACTCTCACTGGCGCGAGTCGATCCTCATGGACGAGCTGATGACCGGCTTCGCCGAGGTCGGCTTCGCCCCGCTCAGCGAGGTCACGATCGGCGCCCTCGACGACCTCGGGTACACGGTCGACTACACCAAGGCCGACGCCTGGACGATCCCGCCAGTCCCGGTCTTCAGGCAGATCTCGCCGGTGGACAAGGGCTACGAGTTCGTGTGGGAGTTCGCTCGTCCGGCGGCCGGCAGCGGCCAGCTCACCGCGCCGGTGACGTCGGTCGACCTCGACCTCGGCCCGGGCAACACGTCGACCAGCGGCTGCCAGGCCGAGGACTTCGCCGGTTTCCCCGCGGGAGACATCGCGCTCGTGCAGCGCGGCACGTGCCCGTTCCAAGACAAGGTCGACAACGCCGTCGCGGCCGGCGCCTCCGCGGTCCTGATCGCCAACCAGGGCGACACCGACCTCCGGACGAAGCCCCTCAACGTCGGCGCCACGGCCACGATCCCGGTCCTGCCCATCGCCTACGAGGTGATGGCCGAGCTCGACGGCGCCGTCGACCCGGTCGTCCACCTCGACCTCGGGCCCGCCGCCCTCATGGGGCCGCAGCGCGGTCCGCGCATCGACTGGGGCGTCGCCGAGGTCCTCCTCGACATCCGCGCCAAGGTCTCGCGCGACGGGTTCGTCAGGAGCATCGACCACTGAGCGGAGCCCGAGGGCGGACGCTCTTCACGCGCCCGGGAACCAGGAGCCCCGCGAGCGATCGCTCGCGGGGCTCCGTCACGTGAGGCGGTGCGGTACGGGCGCCGGTGCGCGTCCGGGCCGCCGCCGCTACCCGCCGCCGAGCGTCCAGGCCGTGCGGGGCTCCTTCACTCGTCCCACTCCGCCGACGCGAGCAGGTCGAGCAGCAACGTCTTGAGCGCCCAGAACGTCGCCGGCTCGGCGCCGGCGGCCGCCATGACGACCTTCGTCTGCCGCGCCCACTCGACCATCACGTACGTGGACTGGCCGTCGAGGAACGGCGACGGATAGGTGTCGTCCAGGCGCTCGAAGCCCGCCTCGTCGGCGAGGCGCATGACGTGGCGCAGCGCCGTGGCGTCGACGCGGCCGGTGTGGTCGCCGAGCCTCTCGACGTTCGCCTCGCCGTGGTACGTGAAGCTGCCGTCGGGCGTGAAGATC
>DATGNP010000278.1:0-9871 GCA_035306665.1 Trueperaceae bacterium | reverse complement strand
GATCAGGACCGCTACGCCGACGGCCACGCCGGCGACGGTCAGGCCGGACTGCAGGAGGCGCCGCCTGACGTGCTTGAGGGCGAGGTAGGGGACGAGCGTCCGGCTCACTCCCGGCAGGCTATACGGGCGCGGGCCCGGGGCGCCAGGGCCGGCGGGCGAGTGCCCAGGCTCCCGCGCCCAGCGGGTCGCGGGTCGTGCCCGGACGGGCGCCGTGCGAGCTCAGCGCAGCGCGACGAGCTGGGGCGTGGCCTCGAACCCCTCGGCCAGGACGTTGTGGAGCTCGGGGCCGTGCCGGCCGTAGCGCACGACCTCGACCTCGACCTTGCGCACGCCCCAGTTGATCGCCGTCGAGTACTCGGGGAACCAGACGTCGATCTGCTGCGACTTCCGCGCGTGCATCGTGTCCTCGACGATGAAGAGCGACTGCGAGTCCAGGAGGTGCTGGAACGCGCCGGCGCCGCGGCCGGTGTAGTAGCTGCCGAGGTCCTTCAGGCGCACCAGGGAGCCGTAGGGGATGCTGCCGCCGAGCAGGTCGCGGCTCACCGCCACGACACCGAAACGCGTGCGCGCACCGGTGGCGGTGATGAACGGCGTCGAGTCCGTCTGGCTCACCAGCGAGTTGTAGCCGGTGGCCCGCAGCACGAACCGCGGGTTCGCCTCCGGCCCGACGCTGACGGTGAAGCCGAGGTCGACCTCGACCGGGGTCTCCCGGATCTCAGCGGTGGGCGTGAGTGTCAGGGGGATGGGCCCTGTGTCCGCGACAGGCGTCGCGGGCTCCCGCGGGGCGCTGAAGGCTGTGATGAGAGCGGTGATCACGAGCCCGAGGGCTACGAGCTTCCCGCTGATGTGCAAGGCCATCAGAGCCTCCCAACCACGGGATGCTACCAGAGCCTCATGAGAGGCTAGGTGTCGATGGGTGAAGCCCGTGTTGGCTACCGGCACACCTGTTTCATGAGGTCCTTGAGACGGATGAGCGTGAAGTAGGCCACAGGCGGGTTAAGCTCTGGCGGGCCTCGCGGGGGGTCACCGCCCGGGGCCCAGAAGGAACCGCCACCACAGTGATCCCGTTCCCCGGCCTCATGGCCATGCCGACCGTGCTGCTCAACGCGGCCCTCTCGCTGGGCCGTGAGCGGGGCACCGCCGCGCTGGGCCCCGACAGGCTCGCCGCCGTGGCCCCGATGTACGACGAGGAGGCGAGCGCGGCGCGCGCCCTGGGCTCGCTGCTGAGCCAGACCGAGCCGTTCGACGAGGTGCTCGTCAGCGTGAACGGCGGCACCGACGCCACTCCGGCCGTCGTCATGGAGACCCTCGTCGCCGCCGGCTTCACAGCCGTGTCCGCCGAGGAGCACGCCGGCTGCACGGTCACGCGCTGGCGGAGCGAGGTCTCGCCGACCGCCGTCGTGGTCGTCGAGCACGACGCGCCCGTCTCCAAGGCCCGCAGCGTGAACCTCGCGCTGGAGCGGGGGCTGGTGACCGCCGAGCGGGTCCTCGTCGTCGACGGCGACACCGAGCTGCACCCCGGCTTCGTCACCGCCGTCAGGCGCGAGACCTACCGCCTCGTCCACCGCCGCCTCCCCGAAGGCGGCCACGGCTACGTCCTCGAGGACGCGGCCCTCGTGTCGGGGGCGGTCAGGTCCCTGCCGGGCGCCACGCCGCAGTCGCGACTGATCGCGGCCGCGCGCGACGCCGAGTACGCCTTCGCCGCCGTCGTCAGGGGCGGGCAGTGCCGCCGCGTCGGCGACGGGGCGCTGCTCGGCCGCTCCCGGCTCTACACGGTCGTCGGCTGCGGCTTCGTGGCGCGTCGCGACGTGCTCCCGGTGCCCGACGACACGCTCACCGAGGACCACGACCTCACCCTCGCCGCGCAGAACCTCGTGCCCACCGAGCAGCGCTTCACGGCCGAGGAGCTCGACAGGCGCGGCTTCCGCCTGGTCGTGAACGGACGCGACCGGCCGCTCGCGACGGTCATCGGCGCCCGGGCGGTGGTCAGGCTGCGCCGCGGGAGCGACGCGCGGTTCGTGCCGTCGGCGCTGATGCGCACCGAGGACCCGCCGCACCTGGGCGGCCTGCTGCGCCAGGTGGAGCGCTGGAACGCCGGCGGCATCGAGAACGCCCTGAAGCGCGTCGCGCCCGGTGAGGGCAGTACCGGTCTGGCGCCGAACGTGGCGTTCGCGGTCTACGCCGCCCAGGTCGAGAACGTCCTCGGCCTCCTCCTCGCGCTGCTGCTGCCCGCGCTCCTCGGGGTCAGGTACGCGCTCCCGCACCTGCCCATGCCCGCCGCCGCCCTCGCGGCCTGGCTGGGGCTCGACCTCCTGCTCACGCTGCTCCTCGTTCTGGCCGGGGCGAGGCGGCTGGGCTCGGGGTGGCCCGCCGCGCTGGGCGTCGCCGCGCGCGGCGTCGCGCCCCTGTTGGCGCTGCGAGCGCTCAACGCCCTCGCCTACGTGACCGCCGCCACGCGCGTCCTGCCCGCGTTCGCCGCGCGTCGCCGCGCCGAGCGCGCCGGGCGGGCACGGCCCGCCGTCGCGACCACGTGGGTGCGGCCGCGCTCGCACGTGGGGCGCTCGGCGCACGTGCGCACGGCCGGCGTCGCGGCCACCGTGTTGCTCCTCGGCCTCAGCGCGTTCGTGGGCGCCGTGCACGTCGCGCGCGCCACGGTCCAGCCGGGAGACGCCTGGCGCTACCTCTACGCCTCGCGCCGCCTCGACCAGGGCGACTTCGAGATCCTCCCGCTGCCCTCTCTCGCGACCGCCCCCGCCGCCGCGGCCTCCCGCCCCGCCGCCCCCGAGCCCGACGCGGGCCCGCGCGGCCTCTCGCCGTACTGCGCGCCCGGCATGGTGGGACGCGGCGACGGCGTCGCGGCGCGCGGCGAGGGCGACCCGCGGCGCCTCGAGCCGACGGGCGACTACGCGCCGCTCTCGCCCTGGGGGCTCCTCATGCTCGCGCGCCTCGCGCCCCTGCTGACCCACCTCGAGGAGGCCGCGACGGCCTACGGCCTCGACGCCGGCTTCCTGCTCCAGGTGCTCGTCAACGAGTCGTACCTCGACCCGCTGGCGCAGGGGCCGACTGGGGACCTAGGGCTCGCGCAGGTGACCTCGGACGCGCTGACGCTACTGGCGGCCGTGTCCGCCGACCCGTCGTCGCCGCTCCACAACCCCCACCTGTTCGCGCGCCGGGCCAGCGCCTACGACCCGGAGTTCTCGCTCTGCGCCGGCGCCGCGAAGCTGGCCTGGGCGGCCTCGCAGCCGCACGGCGACGACCGCGAGGTGGCGTACGCCCGCTACATCAACCCGCTCGACGGCGTCAGGGACGGCGTCGTGGCGCCGACCCACGTCGAGCTCGTGGCCGCCATGGTGCAGGTCGGCGGCCTGGTCGACCGCCTCGCGGCTGTCGTCGCCGCCTACCGCGTCGACCCGGACGCCGTGACGCCGCAGGAGCGGGCGCTGCTCGAGGTCGCGGGGGCCGTGGCGGCCGGAGACGCGGGCGTCGAGCGCGCCTACGCGCGCGTCGCGGCGCTGGCGGCCGAGCTGGGCATCGAGGACGCCCCCTTCTACGCGGCCGTCCTCGACAGGCTCTACGGGGCCAGTACGGCCGACGCGGGGCTCGAGGCGGTCACGGCGCTCGCGTCAGGCGCGCCAGCGTCCCGTTGATCGCTACGACGAGCACCTCGCCGCGCGGTCCCGCCACGAGCTCCGTGATCGGCAGGTCCGTGTCGAGGAGCTCGGTGACCGTGAGCGTGGCGAGGTCGAGGGACCAGATCCGCCCGACGACGAAGTCCGCGAACAGGTAGCTGCCCTCGAGCTCGGGCAGGGCGGGGTCGCGTGCCACGACCCCGCCCGTCACCGCCTGGCCGCCGGCTGGGTCGAGGGCCAGGTGCCCGTACGCCCACAGCGGCGGCACCTGGTCGAGCTCCGCGCAGCGCGGCTCCACGAGGCCGGGGCCGTCGGGCAGGGCCTGGCACTCGAAGCCCTCCCGCGCCGGCCAGCCGTGGTCGCCCCCCCGCACGACGCGGTTCACCTCCTCCCAGCGGTCGTTGCCGACGTCGGCGAGGAGCACGTCGCCGGTGGCGGGATCGAACGCGAACTTCCAGGGGTTGCGGAACCCGTAGGCGTAGACCTCCTCCCGGGCGCCGGCGACGCCGACGAACGGGTTGTCGGGCGGCACGGCGTAGGCCTGGCCCGCGGCGGCGCCCGAGAGGTCGAGGCGCAGCAGCTTGCCGCGGAGGCTCGCGAGGTCCTGGGAGCTGAAGGGGCGCAGGCGCAGGTAGTCGTTCGAGCGCTCGCCGTTGCCGACGCTGACCCACAGCATGCCGTCGGGGCCGAAGCGCACCTGGCCGCCGTGGTGGAACGGCTCGGGTATCGGCACGCTCAGCACGACCCGCTCGGACGACGCGTCGGCGCGGTGCGCCGCGTCGTCGTAGGGGAAGGCGGACACGACGAGGTCCCCTGTGTCGCGGTCGGTGAACGCCGCGACCAGCCAGCGCGGGCGCTCCCGCGCCGCGGCCGCGGGCTCGAGCGCGACGCCGTAGAAGCCCTGCTCGCCCTGCAGGGCCGTTACCCGCGGCGTGAGGTCGAGGACCGGCTGGGGCCGCACCGCGCCGTCGGCGACGAGGTAGACGCGGCCCTCGAGCGAGGAGACGAGAACCTCGCCGCCCTCGAGGGCCAGGGCCGAGACGGGCTTCTCGAGACCCTCGTGCAGGACCTCGAGGACGTAGCTCGGTTGGGCGAGGGCGGCGGCCCCCAGGGCCGCGGCGAGCAGGAGGCAGCAGAGGCGGAGGTGACGGCGCAGCACGGTGCGGGCCAGCATAGCCCCGGGCGCCCTCCCGGCCCGGCGCCGCCGCGAGCGGCGGGGCCCGGGGAGGAGGGCGTCAGCGGCATCGGGCCGATGTCCCGGGCTCGGTGCCGCGGGCCGCGCGTGACCGGCTCGCGTCAGGGCGAGGCGCGAGGCCTCAGCGCGCGGCGACGTCGGGTCGGAACAAGCCGGAGCGGAACGCGTCGGCGACGCGCGGGTCGGCGACCATGCGCCAGTCGGCCTCCTTGTGCTCGTCGAACCACACGATCGCCTCGAGGCGCGGGAAGGCCGTGCTCGCGAGCATCGCGCTCACCCAGGCAGCCTTGTCGCCGCCCTCGGCGGCGCTGGCCATCTCGGCGAACCACACCGGCTGGTCGCCCAGGGCCGCGACGCGCGCGTAGCCGGCGGCGAAGACGGCCTCGAACGGCCGCCACTCGGTCCACGGCCGCGTGGTGCCCCAGTTGTAGCCGTCGAGGGCGAGCACGTCGACTACGTCGTCGCCCGGGTAGTAGAGCTCCATGCGGTTCTCCGGGACCCGCGGCTCGTCGGTGACGTTGGGGCTGAACACCCAGCGCACGTTGTGCGCGCCCTCCTCGTCGAACAGCCGGGCCATGCGCCGCCAGGCGGCGACGAGGCCCTCCGGGTCGCCGTTCCAGCTCACCCAGTCCCCGTTCATCTCCGGGAAGGGCCTGAGGTACACGGTCACGCCGGTGGCCGCGAGGTCGCGCGCCCACGCGCGCAGGTAGCCGTCGACGTGCCCCGCGGCGATCTCCCTCACGCCGACGTCGTGCGGCTGCCAGCTGATCAGGGGGCGGCGGCCCGCGGCGGCGACGGCGAGGACCATCTCGGGGTAGGCGTCGTTGTCGAAGTTCGTGAACCAGTGGACGACGTCGAGGCGGCGGCCGAGCACCGTCTCGAGGTCGAGCACCGGCTCCATGCCCCGCCACACGCCGCCGTAGGTGAAGGCGCCCACCATCACGCGCTCGGCCAGCGGCCTGTCGGCGTCGTCCACGCTCGCGACCTCCCCGGTGACAGGGTAGGGGTCGGCGGGCGAGCGGCCGGGCTCGGCGCAGGCGGCGCCCAGGAGCACGAGGGCCGCCAGGGTAGACAGGAGGAGGGGCGACCGGCGGCTAGCGGTGGGTTGGTGTGATGCGACGAAGCTCAACCGTCGGTCGCCCTTCCGGGCGCTCGACCGTGACCGGGTTGCGCTTCGGGCGCGCCGACGTGACAGCTCGACGCGTGAAGACTCCTCTGGCCGGTTGCGCTACTGGCTCCACCTGTCCCAAGCGCCCAAGTGCAGGACAGGCTTCACAGCCTCCAAGGGGGCGGGGCGACTGGCCCCGCAACGTGCATGGTAGCCACCTTCGGGACCCTACCGGGGTGACGCAACTCACGAAACTCACGGAACGTGGGCCCGGCGAGCGCCTGTTACCATGGCTGGCCGTGCCGGAGCCCGCCACCGACGCCACGCCCTCGCTCGACCCGACCGCCCCGCCGCGCCCGGACGAGTTCGGGTTCGAGGTCGTGCTGCGCCGCGGACGCGCGCGCCTGGGCGTGCTGAGCACGCCTCACGGCAGGGTCGAGACGCCGGCCTTCGTCGCCGTCGGCACCCAGGCGACCGTCAAGAGCGTCACGCCCGAGACCGTCATCGCCACCGGGACGCAGCTGATCTTCGCGAACACGTACCACCTATACCTGCGCCCCGGCGCCGAGGTCGTCGCGGCCCACGGCGGGCTGCACCGCTTCATGAACTTCCCGCGGCCGATCCTCACGGACTCTGGCGGGTTCCAGGTGTTCTCGCTTGGCGCCTCCCTCGAGCACGGCGTGGGCAAGGTCGCGAGCATCTTCCCCGGCGAGTCGGCCGCGCCGCCCAAGCCGACCGGGCAGGGGCTGGTCAAGGTGCGCGAGGAGGGGGTCGAGTTCCGCAGCCACATCGACGGCTCCACGCACCTGTTCACGCCCGAGCGCTCGATCACGCTGCAGCGGCTCCTGGGCGCCGACGTCGTGCTGGCCTTCGACGAGTGCACCAGCCCGCTGCACGACGAGGAGTACACCGCCGCCTCGATGGAGAGGACGCACCGCTGGGCGCGGCGCAGCCTCGATGCCTTCCACGCCACCCACGCGCTCCACGGCTACCGCCAGGCGCTCTACGGCATCGTGCAGGGCGGGGCGTTCCGGAGCCTACGGGAGCGCAGCGCCGCCTTCATCGCCGAGCTGCCGTTCGACGGCATCGGGGTGGGCGGCAACCTCGGCAAGGGCCACGACGAGATGAACCAGGTCCTCGACTGGACCGAGCCGCTGCTGCCCGAGGGGAAGCCGCGCCACCTGCTCGGCATCGGCGACGTGGCCGGCGTGTTCGCGGCCGTCGAGCGCGGCATGGACACGTTCGACTGCGTGATGCCCACGCGCAGCGCGCGCTCGGGCGCCCTGCTGACGCTGGCGCCGGAAGAGGCCGACGTGGGCGCGAAGCGGGGCGTGAACGCCCGGCACCGCATCAACATCTACAACGCGCGCTTCGCGCGCGACCTGCGGCCCGTCGAGGAAGGCTGCGACTGCTACACCTGCGCCCACTACACCCGCGCCTACCTGCGCCACCTCTTCAAGGCCGACGAGCAGCTCGGCCAGCAGCTCGCGACGGTACATAACCTGCGCTTCATGGCGCGGCTCATGGAGCGCGTCCGCCAGGCGCTGAGGGACGACGGGTTCGACGAGCTGCGGCGCGAGGTGCTGGGGGGCTGAGAGCCCGCCGCTGGGTGCCACCGCTCCCCACGCGCTCCGCGCGGGTGACCGGGTCGGTCGGTTCCTACGAGCTCCGCTCGGGTCCCTTGGCCTTCCGGCCAAGGGACCGGAAGCTCAGAAGCTCTTCTCTATCAGGTCTATGACCGTGCCGTCCTGCGTCTGGAACCTGACGATCCCCACCGCCGGGACGAAGTAGATGTCGAGCACCGTCTGCCCGCCGTTGCTGGTGAGCGTCGTCTGGCGGATCAGGAAGGCGTTGAAGCGCCCGGCCGGCGTCGCGACGCCGCGCAGGCCCAGCACCTCGGCGCTGAGCGTGAGGTCGAAGCCGGTGAGCGACGTGGTGCCCGTCCACGCCTTGCCGGGCTCCAGGGGCGCGGGCGGGTAGACCACCAGGGCCGGCTGGTACTGGAAGACCTGGCCGCCCGCGGCGGAGCCGTGGCTGAACACGCCCTGCTCGGTGTACTCGAGGTAGTCCTCGGAGATCGGCACGCCGTCGAAGTAGTGGGTGAGGACCATCAGCTGGCGGCCGCCCAGCTCGCGCGGCCCGGAGAGGGTCTGTGTCTCGCCCGACGAGTACGTCCAGCTCATGCCCGGCTCGCTGGGGTAGTAGCCCTGCGCCGACGCCGCGGCGGCGACGACCAGGAGGAGGGTGGTGGCGAGCGCCCCGAGGGCGCGCCGGGGGGAAGGGGACGTCATGGCTCCTCCTGGCTGAGCTCGCCGGCGCGCTTCGTGGCCTCCTCGACGGCGTCGATGAGCGCGAAGCGGAGGCGGTGCCTCTCGAGCGTGCGCACGCCGGCTATGGCGGTGCCTCCCGCCGACGAGACCTCGTCCTTGAGCTCGCTGGGGTGGCGCGTCTCGAGCAGCCGCGCCGCCGCGAGCAGGACCTGCCTGGCGAGGTCGCGGGCGAGCGTGCGGTCGAGCCCGACGCGCACGCCGCCGTCGGCGAGGGCCTCGGCTACCAGCGCTACGAACGCCGGGCCGGAACCGGCCATGCCAGTGAAGGCGTCGAAGTGCTCCTCGCGCACGTCGTAGACGCTGCCCACGGCGCCGAAGAGGCTGCGGGCCATCGCCACGTCCTCCGGCGTCGCCTCGGGCAGGGCGGAGATCGCCGTGGCGCTGACCCCTAGGCTGGCGCCCAGGTTCGGCATCGCCCTGATCACGCGCCGGCTGCCGACGCGCTCGGCGATGCGTTTGGAGGGAACGCCGGCCATCAGCGAGACGAAGGCCGCGTCCCGGCGTGCCACGAGCGGCGCCACGCGCGCGAACGACTGCGGCTTGACCGCGAGGAGCACGTAGTCGGCGCGCTTGAGACCCTCGTCACCGACCCAGGCGACGCCGTGTCGCTCCGCGAGCTCGGCGCCCCTGCGCTCGTTGGGATGGTAGATCGCGACGTCCTCGGGACGCAGCAGGCCGGCGCCCAGCGCGCCCTGCAGCACCGCGCCGCCCATACGGCCGGCGCCCACGATGACGAGCTTGAGGTCGGGCTCGCTCCCGCCGGCGGTCACGACGAACATCCTACCTGGCCCTCGCGGCCGTGCCCGAGGGGATAACGCACAAGGTAGCGGCGGAGGCGGGAGGCGCCGCCGGCAGCCAGTGGCGCCGAATACCGGTGCCTCCCACGTCTTGGTTCGGAGCCGCTACCGCTGGCGTCGAGCTCAGGCCCGCGTGCGCCGGCGCCGCGAGAGCAGGCGCCACGCGAGCCACGCCCCGACGGCGGCCCCCACGGCGTCGGCCACGACGTCGAGGGCGTCGCTCCGGCGGCCGGGGACGAACGCCTGATGGACCTCGTCGGTGACGCCGTAGAGCGCGGCGAGCGCGGCCGCGAGGGCGGGTCGGCCCGTCGCCAGCGTCAGGAACGCGGAGAGCGCGAGGTAGCCGATGGCGTGCGCGACCTTGTCGGAGCCGTCAGGCAGCCTGCCGAGCAGTCCCCCGGCCCCCGTCGTCTCCGACTGCCAGAAGATCAGGGCGGCCCACGCCAGGGCCAGTACCCAGCCGAGGAGCCGCGCGCGGCCCCGGTCCGCCGTGTGGCCGGTGGCCGGCGCGTCGGCGCGGTCGGCGGTCAGCCCCTCACGTGCCATCCGCCGGAGTATCGCCCGCCTGTCGCTCCGGCGGGCCGCGCCGCCCGACCGGTCGACTCGAAAGGAAGCGAGGGACTACCGGCCGAGCGAGACGCGAAGCCGCGTCCCACGGCTCAGCGGATACCGGGCGGGACCTGGGCGGGCGGGGGCTCGGGCAGGTTCGCCGGCATCGGCACGCCCTCGAGGCGCTTCACGACGCCGTTCTCGTTGCAGCCCACGTAGAAGGGGCAGCGCAGGCACTCCGACCACACCCGCGGGTGCAGGTC
>DATGNP010000277.1:0-8586 GCA_035306665.1 Trueperaceae bacterium | reverse complement strand
TGGGGCACCCGCCGCCTGGCTTACCAGATCCGGAAGTTCAACGAGGGGCACTACCTCATCTATCGCGTAATGCTGCCCGGCACGGCTCCAAAGGCCATCGAAGCCGCCCTGCGCCAGCGCGATAACGTCATGCGTGTGCTCGTCGTCAAGGACCGGCCGGAGTGGAAGACGAAGAAGGCGCCCAAGCAGGAGGAGCGTCCCGCCGAGCAGGCGCCCGACGCCGTGGCCGGGGCCTGACGCCGGCTCGAAACGCACCCTAGGAGAGCTCCATGGCTAGAGGACTGAACACCATCTACCTGGTCGGAACGCTGGTACAGGCACCCGAGATGCGCTACACGCAGAACGGGCTGGCCATACTGGAGCTCAACCTCGCCGGCAACGACAACGTGATCGGCGACGACGACCGCCCGCGCGAGCTGGCCTGGTACCACCGGGTCACGCTCTTCGGCGCCCAGGCCGAGCAGATGGTCAACCAGCTGGCGGCCGGCACGCCGGTGCTCGTCGAGGGGCGTCTCAACTACCGCACCTGGGAGTCGCAGGACGGCCAGAAGCGCTCCGCGCTCGACGTCAACGCCAACCGCGTGGAGGTCCTGACCATGGGCCCGCGCGGCGAGGACGCCACCGTCGTGGACGCCAAGGGCCAGGAGCGCCTGCGCAACGCCCTGAACCAGGTGATGATCATCGGCAACCTGACCCGTGACGCCGAGCTGCGCTACACGCCCAACGGCAGCGCGGTGACGCGGTTCAGCGTGGCCGTCAACGAGCGCTTCCGCGGACGCGGGGGCGAGGACCAGGAGCGGACCAGCTACGTCGACGTCAACGTCTGGCGCGAGCTGGCCGTCGCCACGGGCGAGCTGAAGCGGGGCGACCCCGTCTTCGTGGTCGGCCGCCTGGTGAACGACTCCTGGACCGACAAGGAAGGCAACCGCAGGTTCACGACGCGCATCGAAGGGCAGCGCGTCGAGTTCCTCACTCGCGGTCCCGGCATAGGTGGGGCCGGGACCCGGCCGCGGCAGGAGGCCGCGGTCGCCCAGGCGAGCTCGTCGAGGTTGGACATCGACGAAGAGTTCCCGCCAGAAGAGGATCTACCCTTCTAGATGGCAAGAGACGCGAGAGACTCGAAGCGCCGCCGTGGTGGCGGCCGCCGCGGCCGGCGGCCGAAGGTCTGCCCGTTCACGACGGGCGAGCTCGAGGTGACCGACTACCACGACGCCAAGATGCTGCGGCGCTTCATCAGCGATACCGGCAAGATCCTGCCCCGCCGTCGCACCGGGGTGAGCGCCAAGTACCAGCGCAGGCTGGCGTTGACGATCAAGCGGGCCCGCATGCTCGCGATCATCCCGATCACGGAGAAGCTGGTCCGGAAGTGAACGTCATCCTGCTGGAACCGGTGGACAAGCTGGGCGAGGCCGGCGCGCTCGTGACCGTCAAGGACGGTTACGCCCGCAACTGGCTGATCCCGCAGGGGCTGGCGTTGCCCGCCACTAAGTCGAACCAGGCCGAGCTGCAGGCGCGCCTCGCGCAGAGGGCGAAGCAGCTGGCCGAGCGCAAGTCCGACGCCGAGCGCCTCGCCGAGATGCTCAAGGACGCCGAGCTGACGATCGAGGTGCGGGCCGGCGAGGGCCGCATCTACGGCTCGGTGGGCAACAAGGACATCGCCGCTGCGCTGAAGAGCGCGTACGACGTCGAGATCGACCGCCGCAAGCTCCTGCTCGGCGAGCCGATCAAGACCACCGGTGAGCACGAGGTCGCGTACCGCCCGCACCCCGAGGTCACCATCCCGATCAAGGTCAACGTCGTCACCGAGATCGGCTGAGCGCGGGTCCTCCCGACTCGAGAGCCGAGGGGCCGGCCCGCGTGGGCCGGCCCGTTCCGTGTGGCGTGGCCGCCGGCCTCAACCCTCCGGCGGCCGGTACCTCTCGACCCGTATCAGGTTCGTGGTGCCGCGCATCCCGAACGGCACGCCGGCCGTGACCACGTAGCGGTCGCCCGGCTCGAGGAGGCGCTTCTCGGCGATCGCGCGCGACGCCGTGTCGACCATCTCGTCGGTGTCGTGGATGTCGTCGGTCTGGTAGGCGACTACGCCCCAGGCCACGGCCAGCTGCCGTTGGGCGCGGGCGTTGGGGGTGATCGCGAGGACCGGGGTGGGCGGGCGGTTGCGCGACACGCGCAGCGCGGTCGTGCCGCTCGACGTGAACACGACGATCAGCTCGGCGTCGAGGTTGTAGGCCATCTCGACGGCGGCGGAGGCCACGGCGTCGGCGGTGGTGGCGTCGGTCTTCGGCACGTGCTCGCGCATCACGCGCCGGTAGTTCTCGTCGGCCTCCACGGAGCGGGCGATGCGGTCCATCATCCTCACGGCCTCGACCGGGTACTCGCCGATCGCGGTCTCGGCGGAGAGCATGATCGCGTCGGTGCCGTCGAAGATCGCGTTGGCGACGTCCGAGGCCTCGGCGCGCGTCGGCGTCGGGTTGCGGACCATCGACTCGAGCATCTGCGTGGCCGTGATCACCGGCTTGCCCGCCTCGATGCAGGCGCGGATCAGCCGCTTCTGGATCAGGGGAACGCGCTCCGGCGGCATCTCGACGCCCAGGTCCCCGCGGGCGACCATTATGCCGTCGACCTCGGCGATGATCTCGGAGAAGCGGTCGACGGCGCTGGGCTTCTCGATCTTCGCCATCAGCCGCGCCGTCGACCCCGCCCGCGCCAGGTAGTGGCGAGCCAGCAGCAGGTCGTCTCGGTTGCGGACGAAGCTCATCGCGACCCAGTCGACGTCGAGCTCGGCGCCGAACTTCAGGTCCTCGACGTCCTTGTCCGTGAGGGCCGGGATCGAGAGGTGGGCGCCCGGGATGTTGATGCCCTTGTTGTTCGAGAGCCTGCCGCCGACGAGGACGCGCGTGGTCACGACGCCGGCCTTCACGCCGGTCACCTCGACGGAGAGCCTGCCGTCGTCGAGGAGCAGCACGTCGCCGACCTTGACGTCGGCGCACAGGCCCTCGTAGGTCACGCCGACGCGCGTCGCGTCGCCGGGCGACGGGTCGTCGCAGGTGAGCGCGAACTCCTGGCCGGGCTCGAGCTCGACGGCGCCCTCCGCGAACACGCCCACGCGGATCTTCGGGCCCTGGAGGTCCTGGAGGATCCCGACGCAGCAGCCGAGGTGCTCGGCGGTCTGGCGGATGATGTTGACGACGTTGAGGTGGTCCTCGCGCTTGCCGTGCGAGAAGTTCAGCCGGAAGACGTTGACGCCGGCCTCGATCAGCCGCATCACGACCTCGGGCGAGGAGCTGGCCGGACCCAGCGTGGCGACGACCTTCGTGCTGCGCCTGGTGTCCGTGGTCGGGAGGTTCACGACGGGAACGCCGCCCTGCCGAGGAACCTGGCGCCCGCGCCCAGCTCGGCCTCGATCGCGAGCAGCCGGTTGTACTTCGCGACCCGGTCGGAGCGCGATGCGGAGCCGGTCTTGATCTGCCCGGCGTTCACGGCCACGGCTAGGTCGGCGATGAAGGTGTCCTCGGTCTCGCCGCTGCGATGCGAGATCACGTTGCGGTAACCGGCCGACTTCGCCAGCTCGATCGCGTCCATCGCCTCCGTGAGCGTGCCGATCTGGTTGACCTTCACGAGGATCGCGTTCGCGACGTCCCCCTCGATCCCGCGCCGGAGGCGGCGGACGTTCGTCACGAAGAGGTCGTCGCCGACGAGCTGCACCCTGTCGCCGAGGCGCGCGGTGAGCCGCGCCCAGCCCTCCCAGTCGTCCTCGGCGAGGCCGTCCTCGATCGAGACGATCGGGTACTTGGAGACCCACTCCTCCCAGAACCCGACCATCTCGTCGGTGTCGAGCTTCCTGCCCTCGGCCCTGAGGTGGTAGACGCCGTCCTCGTAGAACTCGGTCGAGGCCGGGTCGAGCGCGATGCCGATCTGCTCGCCCGCCTCGTACCCGGCCTTCTCGATGGCCTCGAGCAGGACCTCGATGGCCTCGGCGTTGCTCCTCAGCGCCGGCGCGAAGCCGCCCTCGTCGCCGACGTTCG
Organism: Trueperaceae bacterium; assembly: GCA_035306665.1. Lineage (GTDB taxonomy): Bacteria > Deinococcota > Deinococci > Deinococcales > Trueperaceae > DASRWD01. The sequence goes on along the minus strand of DATGNP010000277.1, from coordinate 4,561 downwards.
TGTCGTAGCCGCGGCCCTTGAGCACGCGCTTGAGGTGGTGGAACGTCTCGACGCCGGCGCGCAGAGCGGTCCGGAAGTCGGGGAAGCCGTACGGCGCGAGCATGAACTCCTGCATGTCGACGTCGTTGTCGGCGTGCGCCCCGCCGTTGATCACGTTCATCAGCGGCACCGGCAGCACCTTCGCGTTGCTGCCGCCGAGGTAGCGGAACAGAGAGGTACCCACGGTCTCGGCCGCGGCGCGGGCGACCGCCAGCGACACCGCCAGCATCGCGTTCGCGCCGATCTCGGCCTTGTTCGGGCTGCCGTCGAGGCTCAGCATCGCGGCGTCGACGGCGGGCTGGTCGAGGGCGTCGAGGCCCAGGACCTCGGGCCCGATCCGCTCGGTCACGTTGGCCACGGCCTTCGTGACGCCCTTGCCCAGGTAGCGCTCGCCGCCGTCGCGCAGCTCGACGGCCTCGTGCGCGCCGGTAGAGGCGCCCGACGGCACCGCCGCCATCCCCTGCGCGCCGCTCGAGAGCGTCACGACCGCGCCGACCGTTGGGTTCCCGCGCGAGTCGAGCAGCTCCAGACCGCGCACGTCTTCGATGATCGTCATCGTCACCTCCGAGGCCCGGCCTCGGCCGGCCACGAGTGTCTGACTACCGCTAGGTCGCTCGCCGCGAGGCGCGCCGCCCCCGCTGCCGCGTGGGGGAGGCGGGTCAGCTCGTCCGCAGCGGGACCACCATAGCCAGGTAGTTGTCGTCCCCCAGGTCCCTCACGACGCTCGGCGAGGAGCTGGCGCCGGAGAACATCAGCCTCACGTCGCCGCTGACGGGCCCGAGCGCGTCCACCAGGAAGCGGGCGTTGTACGCGACCGCGATCTCGGAGTCCTGGCCCTCCTGCATCACCGGCAGCTCCTCCTGGCTGCGCCCGTAGCTGCCCTCGGCCGTGATCGTCACCGTGCCGTCCTTCACGAAGAGGTCGACGCGGTTGTTGGCGGTCTTGTCGGCCATGAGCGAGACGCGGTTCACCGCCTCCGCGAGGCGGCTGGCGCTGAGGGTGATGGTGATCGGGAAGCTCGCCGGGATCACGCGCTCGTAGTCGGGGAAGGCCCCCTCCATCAGCTTGAGGTTGAGCGCGTAGTCGCCGTGCCTGACGCTGAGCTGACCGCCGCTGAGCGCGAGCATGGCATCGCCGTCGCCGAGGACCCTCACCAGCTCGTCGACGCTGCGGGCGGGCACGATCACGTCCCCGTGCAGGCCGGTCCCGACCCCGAGGTCGTAGTAGGCGAGGCGGAACCCGTCGGTGGCCACGGCGCGGAAGCGGTCGTCGGCGATCTCGAGCTTCACGCCCCGGAACACGGCCTGGAAGTCGGCGACGGCCGCGGCGTAGCGCGCGGCCGTGAGGGCCTGGGCCAGCTGCCGCGCGTCGATCGCGCCGGGGTAGTCGTCGGGGAAGCTCACGACCGGCGTCGAGCTCGCCGAGACGAGCTGCAGCTTGGTCGTGTACCGGCCGGACGTGATCTGGAGCTCGTTCCCGTCGAAGTCCAGCTCGACCTCGTCCGCCGGCAACGACCTGACGACCATGCCGAAGACGTGCGCGACGACGGCGTGGGAGCCGTCGCCCTTCACGTCGGCGGGCACGACCGCCCTGACGTCGATGTCGAGGCTGCTGCCCGAGAGGACGAGCCTGCCCTCCTCGAGGTCGATCCTCAGCAGGCTCAGGCCGGGGTTCGAGGAGCGGGCAGGGATGATGCGCTCGACGTTCGACAGGACGTCGGCCAGTACCTTCTTCGGGACGTTCACTCTCACAGTTCGACTCCCGCTGCGGGGCCAGGCGCTGCGCGTCTGGCGCGACGCGGCCGCCCGGGCGACGGTGCCCGCGCGTCCGCGGGGCCGCGCGGCACGCGCCGGACGCGACCCGCGGCCGCTGCGTGCCGCACAAGAGCATAACCGACGGGCCCCGTCGCGGCGGGGAAGCTGGTTCGCGCGGGTCCACCCGCGAGGCGGTACCAGGCTGTCTTGGGGTGGAACCGGGACCCTCTAGGCCGCGGCCGGGTCCTGTCGGTGTGCTCACCGGTACTGGTCCTGGCCGCGGACGCTCTGGGTCGCCTCCTGACCTTCTCGGCCCGCTTCATGTGCTTGCCGGGCGCTTCCCTGCGCTTGTCGGCTTTTGACCTGTCTGTCTCGGCCCGCTAGCTACACCTCTAGGCAGGAGCCTATGGACTCCCATCCCAGATCGAGAAGAGAACCACCCTAGTCGTAGGGCCTGTGGGTCCTGCGGATAACCGGCGTTAGCCTGCTCCCAGCGCGGCTCGTCCCTGCGGACGCGTTTGTGGACAACCGGCCCCGGCCTGTGGACAACCGCGGAGGTTCTCCCCAGCCGCCAACAACCTCCCCGGCGCGCGGCTCGCTCCACAGGCGGCGCCCAGGCAGCGCCACAGGTTGTCCACACCGCCCTCCACAGGGGGTCAGGAACAGGGAGAGGAGGTCGCAGAACGGGCGAGCGAGGCGGCGGCCGCCGGAGGCCGCCCGGGCGTCCGGACCGGCCACGGCTCGGCCGGGGTCCGGGGCGCAGATGGCGCCGGGTCTCGTGGCCGGGAGGGTCGCGGCGGCTGCCGCCGGCCTCAGACCAGGCTGTCGCGCAGCGAGCGGACCACGCGCTCGAGCTCGGCGTCCTCCTCGATCGCCTCGGTGACCTTCTGCACGGCGTACATCACCGTGGAGTGGTCGCGGTCGGCGAAGAAGCGCCCGATCTCGGGGAAGGAGTGGGTGGTCAGCTCGCGGATCAGGTACATCGCGACCTGACGCGGTCCGACGAGCTCCTTGCGCCTGCCCTTGCCCCTGACGGCCTCGGGGTCCACGCCGAAGTGCTTGGCGACCTTGGCGAGGATGTCAGGCATCGTGAGGCTCTCCTCGCTGGGAGCGAAGACCTCCGAGAGGGCCTTGGCCGCCGTCTGGCGGTTGAGGGGCACCTGGTTCATGGAGGCGTAGACGATCGTGCGCACCAACGCGCCCTCGAGCTCGCGGATGTTCGACGTCACGTGCCTGGCGATGTAGTCGACGACCTCCTGCGGCACCTTCACGCCGCGGTACTCGGCGTTCATGCGCAGGATCGCCATGCGGGTCTCGAGCTCGGGCGGCGAGACGTCGGTGATCAGGCCCCACTCGAAGCGGCTGCGCAGCCGCTTCTCGAGCGTGGGGATGTCCTTGGGAGGACGGTCGGACGAGATGATGATCTGCTTGCCGAGCTCGTAGAGCGTGTTGAAGGTGTGGAAGAACTCCTCCTGCGTGCGCTCCTTGCCGGCGAGGAACTGGATGTCGTCGATGAGCAGGACGTCCGTGTTGCGGTAGCGGTCCCGGAACTGCGCCATCTGCTTGTCCTGGATGGCGTCGATGAGGTCGTTCGTGAACTTCTCCGTCGTGACGTACTCGACCGTCATGTGCGGGAACGCCTCGATGACGGCGTGTCCCACCGCCTGCATCAGGTGCGTCTTGCCGAGGCCCGACTCCCCGTAGAGGAACAGGGGGTTGTAGGTCTGGCCGGGAGAAGCGGCCACGGCCTGCGCCGCCGCCGTCGCGAGGTGGTTGTTGGGGCCCACGACGAAGTTCGCGAAGTTGTACTTCGGGTTCAGGTGGGGGAGGACGCGGGCCGCAGCAGCCGCGCCGCCGGGCGCGCTGCCGGGAGCGTCGACGGCCGGCGCGCGGCTGGAACCGTTGGGGCCCGCCGCCTGACGGGGGCCCTGTCTACCGTCCGGCGCGGCGCGCGCGGCCCGCGCCGGCTTGCCCTTGGCCGAGGAGGACGGCGCCGGCGCCTCGTTGGGCTCGGCGATGCCGCCGAACAGGTCGTGCTGCTCGGAGCCCTTCACGCCGGTGACCTGGAAGGCGATGCGCGGGGGCTGCGCGCCGATCTCGGCGAGCGCGAGCTCGAGGACGTCGGTGTACTTCGACCGCAGCCAGTCGCGCGCGAAGGTGTGGGGCACGCCCATCACGAAGGCGCCGTCGACGAACCCGACCGGGGTGACCTGGTTGAACCACGTGCGGAACTCGACCTCGGGGATGCGCTCGCGCACCACCTGCATGAGGTCTTCCCAGATCCCGCGCTCCTGACCGGCCACCAGAGACAGTCCCTTCCCCGCCCAAGCCCTGAGGCCCGCAGGCCGGCGCGGTACGGTGGCACGGCCGACCCGTCCGCCGCCTCCGCCAGCGACACCCGCCTACCGGCCAGCGGCCGGCAGAGAGGTGCTGGGGGAAGGACGCCGAGCGCACGCCCGGCGGGGTCTGCTTGGACGCCGAAGCCGAGCCGCGATGCCGTCCCCAACGCGGTTCACGCGCTGAGCTAGCCCTAGCGGCCTGACGCCGGACATGCAGTCTATCACCAGGTCCTGAACCGGTCGTGACCCTCCGTCGCCCCTCGGAGGCGCCTGCGCCGGGGGCGCCCGTATACTGCCGGGCTGTGGCAGGGACGGGCCCGACCTACATGACTGTGCGACCTTCGTCGTCACGTAGCCACGAGGGCCGGTGGCGGCGATGAGCGCCGGCGCCTACGACGTCATCGTCGTCGGAGGCGGGCACGCCGGCAT
>DATGNP010000276.1:0-10288 GCA_035306665.1 Trueperaceae bacterium | reverse complement strand
CTTGCGCACCTTGGTCAGGTGCTCCGTCGCGAACGCCGCGAAGCGCCTGGACGCCAACCAGCCCTCGAGGGCGCCGGCCAGCGGGTGCCGCCCGTCCCCCAGCAGCTCGCCCAGCAGGCGGGCGCGGGCCACCTACGGCCTCAGCATCACGAGGTACTGCCAGACGCGGTTCCTGCCCTGAGCCACGGGCCTCAGGCCCTGTCCCTCGGCGGCGCCGAGGATCACCTCTGTGGGCCAGACGTACGCCCGGTAGCGACGGCCCAGGAGCCTGAAGACGAAACGCTGCGCCGCCGCGACGAAGCGCGTGACGGCGTTCGCGCGCGGGAACGTGAGGAGCAGCGCGCGCCTGGCCAGGCTCGCGGCGACGGCCGTGAGCTGGGGACCGTCGGCGGAGCAGCAGACGACCCGGCCGAGCACGACGACGTCGGCGGGCTCGACGCCGTCAGGGTCGGCCAGGAGGTCGTGCACCCGGAACGAGGCGCGCCCGGCGAGGCCCAGGCGCTCGGCCAGCCCCCGCGCGAACGGCGCGTAGGCGCCGACGAGCTCGATGACCTCGCCGCTAGCCGCCCCGCGCCTGAGGAGCTCGGCCTGCACGGCGCCCACGCCGCCGCCGACGTCGAGCACGCGCGCGCCCTCGACGACGCCGGGCGGCAGGGCGGCGAGCGTCTGGGCCTCGATGTCGTCCAGCCCGTGCCTGAGGTAGGCGTCCATGTCGCGCCGGGCGTCGTCGGGGCCGAACATCTCCTCGCAGGGGCCCGCGCGGCAGCAGTCGCAGCTCATGCCACGACTCTAGTGCGCGCCCGGGTTGCGGGTCGTGGAGGCCCTCGCCGGCGGCGCGATCCGGCCGCCGGCGAGGGCGCGGGGCTCAGGGGACGTTGATGGGGTCGAGCAGGATGCTGCCGCCCTGCACGTTGGTGTCCCCGGAGAGCGTCACGTAGCTCTCCACGGTCGCGAGGTCGTCGTTGTCGCCCCACTGGTTGTCCCGCGCGTCGATCTCGTCCTTGACGTTCACGAGCTCCGCCACCTCGGGCGCGGCGTCGATCGTGAAGTCGAAGACGTTGTCGTTGATCGTCACGTCGAGGCCGTTCGCGGGAGCGGTCTTGTCGTTGAAGAGCAGGGCGCGAGCGTAGCCGGTGAAGGTGTTGCCGGTGGCGACGACCGTAGAGGCGTTGCCCGTCGACAGGACCCGTAGCGCGTGGGCGTCGGCCGCCGGCGTGCCCGTGGCCGTGAACGTGTTGCCGGTGAGCGTGGCGCTGCCGACGTTCGTCAGCGAGAGGCCGAGGAAGGGGTCCGCCTGGTCGACCACGTTGTCGGCGAAGGTGACCTCCGTGGAGGAGTCCCCGAAGATGCCCAGGGAGCGCGCGGTGACCGCGTTGCCCGTCACCGTCGAGGTCCCGTTCAGCAGCTGGAAGGCGACCGTGCCGTCGTTGACGATGGCGTTGTCCTGTAGCGTCCCCTCGCCGGCGATGCCGATCAAGGTCACGCCCGATCCGGCCGCGCTGGTCACGGTGAGGTCGTTGCCCACGAAGCTGTAGGTGTGGGTCGTGGGGTCGGTGGCGTCGCAGATGAGCGTCGCCAGCTTCGGCGCGACCCCGGTGTCGTCAGTGAGGGTCGCCTGGTTGTCGTCGAGCTGGCACGAGCCGTTGCTGGCCTGGACCACGAGCATGCTGATGCTAGGACGTTCGTCGACGAACGCGTTGCCCGAGAACACCATGGTGCCGTCGTCGAGGTCGCTCGCGACCACCTGCACCAGCGTGGTGTCCGTGACGACGTTGTCGCGGAACTCGACCGGACCGAGGTCGGACACGACGATCATCTGGCCGACGACCCCGTCGTCGCCGACCGTCACGTCGTTGCCGACGACGAACACCCGTCCGGGCGAGGTGTTCGTGTGGATCATCACGCCCAGGGAGGACGCGATCGCGTTGTCCTCGACCGTGATGCGCGGCGGCATCATCGCGCCGGTGGTCATGACCATGACCTGAGCCGGCCTGAAGTTCACGGCGTCCTCGGACTTGTAGACGCCCGCGCGCACCTCGGCGTTGCCCACGATCTCGATGTCGCCCTCGCCGATGTAGCTCCCCATGGTCATGACGTAGAGGTCGCCGTGGGACCTGAGGAGCTCGTTGTTCAGCAAGACGATGGGAGCGAACTGCGTGGCGATCGCGATGCGCCCGTTCGACGTCGCGTCGGCGAGGTCGGCGTCCAGCGCTCTTATCGAGCTGCTGCTGACCTCCACGGGGCCGCCCGTCGGCAGCGTGGCGCCGCCTTCCAGCGGGGTGAAGGCGCCGAGCAGCTCCACGTCGCCGTCCGTCGCGGTCACTGTCGAGCCGGTGACCGTGAGGCCCGTGTCGGCGCCCAGTCGGACGCCCTCCTCCGCGGTGAGCTCGGAGCCAGCGATCGTGATCCGGCCGCCGACCGCGACGAGCATCGCCGCAGCGACGTTCACCGTGGTGTCCTCGAGGCGCACGTCACCGGCGACGGCGAACGTCAAGCCAGCGGTGGGAGCGTCGAGCACGACGTCGCGCCACTCCACGTCCATGGCGGCCAAGAAGAGCGGGATGTTGCCGTACTGCGCGCCGCCCGTGGCGCCCTCGATGGTCACGCCGCTCAGCACGACCTCCCCGGGGGCGGCGTCCTGCGGCGCCAGCAGCGCCTCGGGTGCGCCGAGGAGCCGCGCCATGTCCGCGAGGCTCTCGACCTTGGGCCCCGCACCGGGCGCCATGAGGAACGGAGAGTCGGTGTCCGTCGTCGTGCCGGCCAAGAAGCCGAACTGGTCGCCGATGAACGTCAGGTCGGCGAACGTGCTCCTGGCGCCGAACCCGGTGAGCGAGATGGCGGGGGCGGCCGCCGGCAGCACGATCGTGGTCTGGTCGCGGCCGCGACCGTAGAGGCTCTTGTTGTCGATGAGGAACGGATCGGCGTCGGCCGAGACGTCGTACTCCTCGGCCTCGAGGAGGACGGCGGTGCCGGGCGCGAGCTCGCCGAGGAACGCTTCCAGCTCCGCGGCCGTGCCGTCGAAGGCGGCGCCGACGAAGAACCCGCCGAGCGTGGAGGCCCCGCCGGCCGTGGTGACCACCACGTCCTGCCAGGCCTCTCCGGCGCCGGCCGGGACCGTCGCCTCGATCTGGGTGTCCGACCAGTCGCTGACCGCGGCCTCGACGCCGCCCACGAGCAGCGTGCCGGCGCTGCCGAACCCGGTGCCCGTGACAGTTATGGCCTCACCCCGAGTCGCCGCTGCGGGCGCGACGGCGGTGGCCTTCGGCGCTGGCGGCCCCGAGGGGCCGCCGCAGGCGATGAGCGTGAGCAGGAACGTGAGAGCTGCGAAGCGCTTGAGATCTCGCATCTGATGCCTCCGGCATGAGGAGTGCCGGAGTCTAGAGGCGGCAGAAAGTGGACGTTTATGACATATCGGATATCCGGCCATGGCTGGGCCTGGCCCGAACGGCGGAAGTGAGGGTGTTCACACGGGCCGGGTCGGGAGCGCCCCCTCACGGCGCGGCGGCGCGACCTGTAGACTTCCGGCGTAACGCGAACGTTCGCGCGCGGAGCGGGCCCCCTCGCCCACGCGGGCATCCTGCCTTGGGAGCGTGCCGTTGACCCTTCGGGAACGGTCGTTGGCGGTGTTGGGCGTGCAGCCCGGCGAGGCTCGCCTCGTCGGCCGGATGCTCCTGCTCTACCTCGTCCTCATCGGCGCCCTGGTGCTGATCCAGTCGATGGCGTTCGGGCTGTTCATCGCCGAGTTCGGCTCGGAGCGGCTGCCCTACGCCTACCTCGTCATCGCGGGGCTGGCGACGCTGGTGAGCTTCGGCTACCTGAGGCTGGGCGCGCGCGTCGCCTTCGAGCGGCTGCTCACCGTCAACCTGGCGTTCCTCGCCCTCGGCAGCCTGGCGTTGTGGGCCGGCCTGAGGTCGCCCCTGGCGGGCGCCGCGACGTTCCTCCTCCCCGTCTGGTTCCAGATCTTCGTCACGCTCGCGAACCTCGTGGTGTGGCCCCTGGCGATGCGGCTCTTCGACGTCAGGCAGGGCAAGCGCGTGTTCGGCCTGATCGGGGCAGGGAACTGGGTCGCGAACATGCTCGGCGGCCTGGTCGTGGCGCCGCTCGTGGCGTGGGTCGGCCCGGCGAACCTGCTGGCGTTCGCCGCCGCCGTCGTCGTGGCCGGCTGGCTGCTCATGCGCGGCATCGTGAGGGACCACCTGGCCCCCGCCGGGCCGACGGCGCCGCGGGACGAGGCCGGCGACGCGGGCGCCGCGAGGGCGCCCCTCGGCGACTACGCCTGGCGCATCTTCGCCTACACGGCGGCGTGGTGGCTCGCCTTCTACTTCGTGGACAACGTGTTCTACGCCCAGGCCGGCGCCCGGTTCGCTTCGGCCGAGGAGCTGACGGCCTTCATCGGCCGGTTCCTCTCGGTCACCGGGGCGGTGGCTCTGTTCACGACCGTCGTCCTCACGAGCCGCGTGCTGCGGCGCTCCGGGCTCGCCGCCGGGCTGCTCGCGCTGCCCGTGCTCGTGACCGTCGCCGCCTTCGCGATCGCCGCCGGCGGCACGCTCGGGGTGCCCGCCCTCGTCCTCTTCTGGCTCGCCACCGCGGCGAAGCTCGCGAACGTCGCGTTCGGGTTCTCCCTGTCGCAGACGTCGCACAACGTCATGTACCAGGCGCTCGAGGGGCGCGCGCGCGAGCGCGTGCAGACGATCGCCGAGGGCATCGTCCAGCCCGTGGCCATCGGCGTCGCAGGCGGGTCCCTACTCCTCCTCACCGCCGTCGCCGGCCTCGGCAGCGTCGGCCTGGCGTGGGTGCTGACGCCCATAGCCGCCGCTTGGGTCGTGCTGGCGGCGCGGGTCGCCGCCGCCTACCGGGGCGTCCTGACGACGACGTTGCGGCGCAGGCGCTGGGGAGAGAACGTCCTGGCGCCGCTCGACGCCGAGGCGTTGTCGCTGCTGAGGGCGAGCCTCCGGGACGAGAGGCCGGGTCCGGTGCTGTACGCGCTGGGCCGGCTCGCTCCCACCGACCCGGCTCTCACCGCGGACGTGTGGCGGCAGGTCCTGGGGCACCCGGCCGAGGCCGTGCGCGCGGCCGCGCTGACGCGGCTGGCCGCGGCCGGCGCGGGCGGCGCCGCCCTCCTCGAGGAGCGGCTCGCGTCCGAGCCCGCCCTGCCGGTCAGGGCGGGGCTCCTCGGGGCTCTGGCCGGCATGGGGTCGGCACGTGCCGTCGAGGCGGCTGACCGCTGGCTCGACGAGCCCTACCCTGAGGTCGTCGAGGCGGCCATCGTCGTACTGCTCCGGCACGGCGATGGGCCCAGGGCCGCCCGGGCGGCGGCCGCCCTAGACCGGCTGGCGGCCTCGGAGTCGCCGGCGGACCGCGCGCTGGCGGCGCGGGTGATCGGCGAGGTGGGGCTGGGCGGCGAGCACGGGCCGGGCCGGCAGAGGGCGCTGGAGGGCCTGCTGGCCGACGCCGCCGTCGAGGTCCGGCGTGAGGCCCTGGCGGCGGCCGGGAGGCTGCGCGTCCCCGGTCTCTGGCCGGCGGTCGCTCGGGCCGCCGCGCGGCCGGGGAGCGCCAGGCACGCGGAGCGGGCGATCGCGGCTGGAGGCCCGGCCGCCCTCGCGGCGCTGGCGCCGCTGGTCGTGGCCGGCTGGCTCGAGGGCGCGGCCCTCGTGGCCGTGGCGCGCGCCTGCGGGCGGGTCGGCGGCGAGGAGGCGCAGTCCCTGCTGGAGGCGCTGCGCGGCTCGCCGGTGGGCGCCGTGAGGCACGCCGCGCTCGAGGCGCTGGCGCAGGGCTGGGGCGGCGCCGCGGCGGGCGAGGCGGGCAACGAGGCGGGGAACGAGGTCGCGCGCGCCCGGGCCGAGCTGGAGGTGTCGGCGCTGCGCGGCCGCCGGCTCGCGGAGGCCGTCGCGCTGCTGCCGCTCGGACCCGAGGCGGCGCTGCTGGTCGGCGCCCTGCGGGACGCCTGGACGCGCGAGCGCGACGCGGCCCTGCTGCTGGCGGCCGCGGTGGGGGAGGGCTCCACCGTCCTCGACGCGCGGGCGGCGTTCGCGCGGCCCGGCGCCGTGCCGGTCGCCAGGGCGCTCGAGGCGGTGGAGGTGAACCTCCCGGCCGCGCTGCGGCCGCTGGTGATGCCGTGGCTCGAGGCCGCGCCGCCCGAGCCGGCGGGCGGGCCGCCAGACGAGGGCGCCCTGGCGGCGCGCCTGCGCGGGCTCGCGGCCGGGCAGGAGGGCACTTACCTCGGGCCCTGGGTGCGGGCGTGCGTGCTGCACCTGATCGGTGCCGCCCGGCTCACCGCCGCGGCCGACGTCGCGGACGCGGCCGCGAGCGACGTCGATCCGCTCGTCGCGCACACGGCGCGATGGGCCGCGCAGCGCCTGGGAGCCACAGGCGGCGAGGAGGCAGGCATGCTGTCGACGCTGGAACGCGTGATCATCCTCAAGGGCGTGCGCTTCTTCAGCGGCGCGCCGGACGAGGTCCTGGCCGACGTCGCCGCGCTCCTCGACGAGGTCGAGGTGCCGGCGGGCGCCGACGTCGTGCGGCAGGGCGAGGTCGGCGACAGCCTCTACGTGGTGGCCGAGGGCGAGGTCAGCGTCCGCGACGGCCCGCGCGAGCTCGAGGTCCTCGGCGAGGGGGAGGCGTTCGGCGAGATGGCGCTGCTGGACCCTGGCCCGCGCTCGGCCACCGTCACCGCCGCGGTGCCGAGCCGGCTGCTGCGCCTCTCGCGCGGACCGTTCCTCGACCTCGTGTACGAGCGCCCCGAGGTCGCCGTGGGGATCATGGAGGTCCTGGTCAGGCGGCTGCGCTCGCGCGTCAGCGACCTGGCCGCGCTCGGCGACGTGTCCGCGGTCGCCGAGGAGGGCGCCGCGCCGTCCCCGTCGTGACCCCCGCCGCCTTCAGAGCCTCTCGAGGCCGCCCCTCGACCTGACCTGCGGCCGGGGCCACCACGCGCGCCGCTTGAGCGGTACCGGCTCGTCGTCGCCCCTGGCCTCGCGCCGCAGCACGAGGTCGGCGCGGGTGAACTCGGCGCCGAAGAGCAGGATCTGCGCGGCGTAGTAGACGAACAGGAGCACGACCACCAGCGACCCGGCCGCGCCGTAGGGCGAGCCCACCCCCGCGGTGCCGAGGTACCAGCCCAGCCCGAGCTCCCCCACCTTGAAGAGCACGGCCGTGAAGAGGGCGCCGCCCCACACGTCGCGCCAGCCGAGCCTCACGTCGGGCACGAAGCGGAACAGCGCCGCGAACACCAGCGTGAAGACCGCGAGGGTGACGGCCTGGTTCGCCGACCACCACAGCCAGCCGGCGCCGGGCAGGACGCCGGAGAAGCTCCGGGTGACCACGCCGACCGCGCCGTTCGCCACGACGGCGACGAGGGCGGCCAGGCCGAGGCCGAGGAGGATCAGGAGCCCCTCGAGCCGCATCGCGAGCGTCCGCTTCCAGCCCTGGCGCTCGGGCTCGACCTCCCAGATCTCGTTGAGGGCGTTCTGCAGGTGGACGAACACGCCCGTGGCGCCCACGAGGAGGGTCGCGACGCTGGCGAGCGTCGCGAACAGGCTCGTGCCGCGCCGACGCGTGCTGTCGATCAAGCCCTCGATCAGGTCGGACGCCTGCGGACCCACCGCCGCCGTGAGCTGCGAGACGACCTGCTCGCGCGCCTGCTCGTTCCCGAGGACCACGCCCACGACGGCGACCAGCACGACGAGGAGCGGGGCCAGGGAGATCAGCGTGTAGAACGCCAGGGCGGCAGCCAGGCGCGGCACCTTGTGCCGGCCGAAGCCCTGCAGCGCCGCCCTGACCCGCGCGATGAGCCCGCTCACGCCGTCAGTCTCGGCGGTGGCGAGCTTAGTCGCGTGTTAGCCGCGTGAGCCGCCGAGGGGTCGATAAGGTGCTGACAGGCGCTCGTCGCCGGTCACGGGGGCGGCCCGGTCACGGGGGCGGCGCCGTGTCGCGGGCGCGGGCGCCGCACCCGACAGGGGGTCTCGCGTGGACTCGCGTCAGCTCGGGCTCGTGATCGTGGCCGTCGGGGTCGTGACGGTGGTCGTGGGCGTTCTGGTCGCTGTCGGCGGCCTGTCGTGGTTCGGGCGCTTGCCGGGTGACATCCGCATCGAGTCCGGCGATACCCGCGTCTACGTGCCGGTCGTCTCGATGCTCGTCGTGTCGGTCGTCCTGAGCCTGCTGCTCGCGGTCTTCCGCCGCTTCTTCTGAGCGGCCGACCCCGAGCGCCTAGCCGAAGAACCGCTCCAGCGTGGCGAGCGGCGCGTGCTCCGTGCCCGCCACGACCCTGTCGCGCAGGTCCTTCTCGACCGCTCGCAAGGTCTCCGTGAGCCGGGACGCCGGCAGCTTCACCCGCAGCGCGACGACGAGCTCGGCCTGGCGGTAGCGGAGCGCCACGTCGATCGCCCGCGCCCCGCCGGCCGGCAGCGGAGCCACCTCGAGGAAGCCCCGCAGGAACGGCTCCAGGAACCTCTCGGCCGCCTCCGCGTGGGTGCGGTCCTTCTGGAGCCGCACGGCGTAGTAGAGGGGCATAGCGATGTCGAAGGCGTACGAGCCGTAGGCGCAGTCGTCGAAGTCGATGGCCGTGAGCCTGTCCTCGAAGGCGAGGAAGTTGCCGCTGTGCAGGTCGGCGTGGACGAGACCGCCGTCGAGGCCCGCGGCGTCTGGGAGCAGGAGCGGCCGCGCCGCGGCGATCAGCTCGCGGGCGGCGGCCACGAACTCCGGGTCCTCGGCCTCCATCTCACCGGCCCGGTAGACGTAGGTCTGCTCGGCGAGCGTGTGGCGCCGCGGGCCGGGCGCCGTCCACGCGCGTGAGTGAGCCTGCAGCTGCCCCAGCAGCCGGCCCCAGCGCCGCAGCAGGTCGTCGGTCCAGTCCCGGCTGCGGACCAGGTCGCCCGGCGCCCGCTCGAAGGCGACCAGGACGTGCCCGGTGCCTTCAACCCGCTCCACCCACGCGCCCGTCGCCGCGCGGACGGGCGCCGACACGCTCACGCCCGCCTCGAGCAGCGCCAGCAACCAGTCGACCTCGGCCTGCACCAGCTCGGGCGTGCGGTGGGTGGGCGCGATGACCTTCAGTACCCGGGGCCCGCCCGGGCCGTCGAAGGCGTAGACGTCGCTCTCGAACGACCCCAGGGCCGTGAGGTCCTCGGCCCTCACGCCGTAGAGCCGCGCGGCGTCGTGCAGGTGGGCGGGCAGAGGGGCGCCGGACCCGACTGGGCCGGGAGAGGCCGGGGGCCCGTCCGGGCTCGCGCCAGGGGCCGGCGTCAGGTCCGCGCTCGCGCCGGAGGCCGGCGCCCCGTCCGCGTCCGCGGGCGAGGCGCCTGCGGTCGCATTCGTCACCAGCCCTGTCTACCAGGCCGAGAGAGGGGGCGTGGCGACCTGGCGGGACCTGGCGTCCGCCGCCGTCACTCCGTCTTCAGGGGCTCGAGCAGGACCTCCATGACGGCCTCGCCTGACGTCCCGAGCTCCAAGAGCGTCAAGAGCGTGTCGGCGTCCTCGACGTCGCCCCAGCGGTTGCCCCGCAGGTCGAGATGGGCCCGTGACTCGCAGCAGGCGAAGAAGCGGCCCGCTTGGGGCGGCGCGGTGATGGGGAAGTCGAACACGTTGTCGTTCACGGTGGCGGTGAAGTCGGTGACCCGGAGGGACAGGTCGAGGGGCATGTACTGGTCCCTCAGGACGTTCCCGCTCATCGCGAGGGTCCCTTCCTTGTCGTCGTAGACGAGCCGCACGGCAGCGGCGGTCGGCGAGCTCGCGCCGACCTTAGTGAACTCGTTGTCGGTGAGCTCGACGTGCAGGCCGTCCCCGATGCTCAGGTAGAGGAGGCCCTCGGCCCGGTGGGTGACGACGTTCGCGACCAACGTCGCGCCGATGCCCCTGACCCTCACGCCGGCGGCGTCCACGGTGTTCCCGCGCAGGACCGGGTCGAGCGAGCCGTTCTCCCAGACCTCCACGTACAGGCGCCCGGCCGTGACGAAGCGGTTGTCCTCGATCGTCGCCGTGGACTCGGCGCTCTGCCCCAGCCGCTGGAGCCGGTGGGCCTGGACGGTCACGTTCCCGTGCGGGACGGAGACGTCGTTGCCGGCGACCAGCATGTCGAGTCCCTGCAGCTCCGGCGCCGTGAAGCAGCCGATGAAGGTCTCCGCGTCCGCCGAGCCGACCACGGACAGCACGTTGTCGGTGACCGCGCACTCGGCGACGTTCGCCTCCAGTCGGAACAGGGAGGCCGCGTCTCCCGCGATCGAGACCTCGTTGCCCTCGAAGGTGACGCTCCGGCCCGGCGACTCCTGGCGCTCGGCGAGGACCAGGACCTCGAGGG
>DATGNP010000275.1:0-19642 GCA_035306665.1 Trueperaceae bacterium | reverse complement strand
GTCCTCTGCTACGGCTTCCAGCCCGGCGTCGTCGACACGGAGATGCAGGTGCTGATCCGCGCCTCGGGCATCAACGAGGTCAGCCGCCTCCGCCGCGAGGACCTCGCCGACCCGCACGTGCCGGCGCGGCTCATCGCCCTGCTGTGCCTGGGGAGGCCAGAGGAGCTCGCCGGGTCCGACCTCTCCATCCGCGACCCGGAGGCCGTCGCGCGCATCGAGGACGCGGCCAGGCGGGCCGGCGTGCCCGCTTGACCGAGCGTGCACGCACTAGGCTGAGGCCCATCGTGGTCGCTCCGGAGGGACCGTGCTGCCGCTAAGGGACTCGATCAGCTACCACGGGCCCGCGGCGATCACGAAGCTGCTGATCGCCCTGAACGTGCTCGTGTTCTGGTGGCAGGTGGGCGGCGGTCCCGTCGGGTTCGAGCGGATCGTCTTCGCTTACGGCTTCGTGCCCGCCGAGTTCTTCGCCGCGCCGGCCGCCGAGGCGTACCGGCTCGTCACGAGCATGTTCCTGCACGGCGGCGTCGCCCACCTGCTCGGGAACATGTGGTTCCTGTGGGTGTTCGGCCCCGCCCTCGAGGGGCGCCTCGGCTGGGCGCGCTACGCCTCCCTCTACCTGCTGGCGGGCGTCGTCGCGGCGTTCGTGCAGGGCGTGCTCACCGCCGGCAGCGGGGTGCCCGTCGTGGGCGCCTCTGGCGCGATCTCGGGCGTGCTGGGCGCCTACTTCGTGCTCTTCCGCCGCGAGTACGTCCTGAGCCTCTTCTGGTTCGTCTTCCCGCGGTTCATCTGGCTGCCGGTGGGGCTCTACCTCGGCTACTGGGCGCTCATCCAGTTCCTGTACGCCCTCGCCGGCGTCCCGGGCACGGCCTGGTGGGCGCACCTGGGCGGCTTCGTCCTAGGCGCGCTCTTGGGCCCCTCCCTCAGGCAGAGGCACCCGTACCGCAGCACGCCCTACTGGCAAGGTTGGGGCGACTAGAAGGAGGTCCATGGACGCGTTCTTCCAGCTCTTCTGGCTGTTCCTCATCTTCTCGACGCTCACGCCCTACTTCCAGCAGCAGGCCCTCGCCGCGACGCGCGCGCGCCGCCTCGATAGGCTCGAGAAGCGGCGCGGCTCGCGGGCGATCACGCTGATCCACCGCCAGGAGTCGATGAGCCTGCTCGGGGTGCCGATCACCCGCTACATCTCGATCGACGACTCCGAGGCCGTGCTGCGGGCGATCCGCCTCACCGACCCCGACGTGCCCATCGACCTGATCCTCCACACGCCGGGCGGGTTGGTGCTGGCCGCGGAGCAGATCGCCGAGGCGCTGCTCAAGCACCCCGCGAAGGTCACGGTGTTCGTGCCGCACTACGCGATGTCGGGCGGCACGCTGATCGCCCTCGCCGCCGACGCGATCGTCCTCGACCCGAACGCGGTGCTGGGGCCCGTCGACCCGCAGGTGGGCAAGTACCCGGCCGCCTCGATCCTCACGGTCCTCGAGAGGAAGAGCCACGACCGGATCGACGACGAGACGATGATCCTCGCCGACATGGCGCGGAAGGCCCTGAACCAGGTCAAGGGCACGGTCGCGGCGATACTGCGGCGCAAGGGCTGGGACGAGGAGAAGGTGGAGCGCGTGGCCGACCTGCTGACCGGCGGCACCTGGACGCACGACTACCCGATCGACGTCGAGGAGGCGCGCGCGATCGGCCTCGAGGTCGAGACCGACATGCCGGAGGAGGTCTACGACCTCATCGCGCTCTACCCTCAGCCCCGCAGCCAACGGCCCAGCGTGCAGTACGTCCCCGCCCCGTACCGCCAGGACCGGCAGCGGTAGCGGGCCGCGTTCGCGGCCGTCGCGCCAGGCGCCGCGCGAGAGACCCACGGTGTGCGGTCACGCGAGGGCCGGACGCGGCGTCGCTCCGCGCCCGGCCCTAGGGTTCGACGGGCGCCTAGCTGCGCCCCCTTAGCTCACTCCCCGGCGACGATGCGGTAGACCTTGCCGGTGTCGCCCTGTGGACCGGCCTGCTCGGTCGTGAGGACGTACAGCTCGCCGGCCGCGTCCTCGCCGAACGCCAACACGAACTCGTCTAGCTGCCGGTCGAGCACGAACTCCCAGCCGCCCGTCTCCTCCGTGGAGGCCACGAACAGCTTGCCGCCCGGCGCCCCGAACGACTGGCTCCAGTCGCCGAAGACGTAGTAGCCGACGAGCTCGGGGATCGCCGAGCCGCGGTAGACGTAGCCGCCGGAGACCGAGATGCCGCGCTCCTCGACCTCGACGCCCTGGGCGACGCCCGGGTGGGCGTAGACGAGCACGGGGTCGATGAGCTCGTCGCCCAACGGGCCGGTGGTCGGACCCTCCTGCATGATCGCGGCAGGCTCGTTCGGGTCGAAGCCGAACGTGCCCTCGCGCAGGTTCCAGCCGAGGTTGCCCGGGCCCGTCACGTGGTTGACCTCTTCCCACAGATTCTGGCCCACGTCGGGGATGAGGATCGCGCCGGTCTCGCGGTCGACGCTGAAACGGTAGGGGTTGCGCAGCCCCCAGAGGTAGATCTCGGGGCGGGCCTGGTCGCCGGCCCACTCATGCTCGGCGGGCAGCTCGACGCCGTCCGCGAACGGGTTGTCCGCCGGGATGCCGTAGGGGTCGCCGGAGTCGACGTCGAGGCGCAGGACGCTGCCGAGCAGCGTCGTCACGTCCTGGCCGTTGCCCAGCGGCGGGTGGCCCTCGGCGACGTCGTTCGCGGCGCCCCCGTCGCCGAGCCCCAGGTACAGGAAGCCGTCGTGGCCGAACAGGAGCTGGCCGCCGTTGTGGTTCATCTGCGGCTGGTCGACCTCGAGGAGCACGCGCTCGGAGGCGGGGTCGAGCCTGCCGTCGTCGCCCAGCGTGAACTCGGCGAGGACCGCCGTGTGGTTCCAGCCCGCGGGCCCGCCCTCACGCAGCGGCGCGCTGTAGTAGGCGAAGGCGCGGCCGTTCTCCGCGAAGTCGGGGTGGAACGCGAAGCCGAGGAGGCCACGCTCGTCGTACCCAGGGTCGAGCTCGACGACCCTGTCGGTGATGTCGAGGAACGGCTCCTCCTCGCGCTGGCCTTGCTGGTCGAGCGCGTAGACGATCCCTGGGCGGTCGACGACGAACAGCCGGTCGTCGCCTGGGGGGCTGGTCAGGGTGACGGGCGAGACGAAGCCCTCGGCCACCAGCTCGAGCCGCAGGTCCTCGAAGCTCGGGTGGTCCGCCTGGGCGAGAGCGGTAGAGACGATGGCGCCGGCTAGGACCAGCGCGATGAGCACGGATGCGTTCCTCATGGTGTGTCACCTCACTCGTCCCGAGCAGGTCACACATGCCCATGAGCTTCGTGCCAGGCCCGTGAGCGCGACGCCGACGGACTAAGCCGGCACGCGGCGGCGGTTCAGCCCTCCGGGTGCAGGTACCGGAACGCCGCGGCCGCGAGCGCCCCGCCGAGGAGGGGCCCCACGAGGTAGACCCACACGTGCCCGGCCGGGCCGCCCGCCACCGCGTCGACGAGCACCGCGCCCACCCCGACGGCCGGGTTGAACGCGCCGCCCGAGACCGCGCCTGCCGCCGCAGCGCCCACGGCGACGGTCCCGCCGATCGCCAGCCCGTAGAAGGAGTTGCCCTTGGTGGCCGTCGCGGTCGCGGAGGCGAGGACGACCGCCACCAGCGCGAACGTGAACAGCGCCTCGACGACCACCGCCGTCAACCAGCCGACGTCGGGGCCGGGCGCGACCGTGAACGCCCCCGCCACCCACCTCGCTGTGGCGGCGGCGACCACCGCGCCCAGGAGCTGAGCGACCCAGTACGGGACCAGCTCGGACGTCGGCAACGCTCCGCGCAGCGCGGCGCCCAGGCTCACGGCGGGGTTGTAGTGGCCGCCGGAGACGTGGCCGCCGGCGTAGACCATGACCATGAGGGCGAAGCCGATCGCGAGCGGCGCCAGGGCCACGCCCTGCGCCACGACGAGGCCGATCGTGAGGACCAGGAAGAACGTCCCGATGAACTCCATCAGGTAAGCGCGCATGACATCGCCTCCGTCCGGCTCGCGCGAACGTGTGAGCCTCGTATGAGAGGGTAGCGCGCCGATCCCGCGCGGCCAAGCGACGCCGCCCGAGGTCCGAGGTGCGACCTCGGGCCCGCCTGCTACACTCCCCTGTCACCAGACCGAGGGGCGGGTGCGGCCGGGTTCGTGGCCGCAGGAGAGGGGTTCGTCGTGGAGGTCCCGCCAGAACTGAAGATCGTCTTCGAGTCCTTCGACCGCAACGCCCGCGTGACGCGGGCCCTGCTGGACACCCTGACGATGGAGGACCTGAACCACAGCGATGGCGTCGGGGGCTTCAGCGTCGGCCAGCATCTCGCCGACATCGTCGAGTTTCGGCCGGGCTGGCTCAGCCGCGTGTCGCCCGAGCACGCCGCCAAGGTGCCCAACGTCATCGACGACTCGTCGCCGACGTGGCTGGGTGTGAAGAGCATCGCCGAGCTGCAGGCGGCCTTCGACGCCGGCGACGCCGCCGTCAAGGAGGCCGTGCTGGCCGCAGTGAACGAGGGGCGGGGCTTCGAGGGCGTCTACGAGACCCACCCGGCTCACTTCATCCAGCACTGCATCGTCCACGACTCGCACCACCGCGGGCAGATCCTGGCCCTGCTGAGGCAGGCCGGCCGCCCCGAGGACGTGAGGCGGAAGCTCGAGGACGAGACCTGGGCGATGTGGCGGGAGTGACCCGCTGAGCGCGCCGGCCGGAGCCCCGAGGCGGCCGGAGCCCCGCGCCGCCCGGAGCCCCGAGCCGCACGGGGGCCGGGGCGCCGCGGTCCGGTGATGGATCTCGGCCGCTTACCGGGCCCGGGCGTCTAGCGCGAGGCCCGCTCCCTGGCCGGGCTCATCGTCATCAGCTCCAGAGCGACGGCCACTACGTCCCCCAGCTCCAGCCCCTCCTTGCGGCGCACGTCCGCGCGGACCGGCACGATGTAGCCGCCGTCCTTGGGCCACAGCGCGGTCGCCCACGTCGTGCCGCCGATCGTCACGCGGGCCGGGATCATCCCCCAGCCGTAGGTGACGAGCGGCGCGGCCGCCCGGATGTAGTCGCAGTCCTCCTCGGGCACTGACACGAAGTGGTGGGGCGCCGGCCCCTTCCAGTACCAGATGGGGCCGTCGAACCGGAGCTGGTCCATGCCAGGACTGTAGCGGCGCCGGACCGGGCCGCGTGCCGGGCTCGCGCGTCGCACGGCAGTGACGCCGACCCGGGCTCCCGTCCGGTCCCTGGCGTCGCCCGGTCACTGGCGTCTCCCCGTGCGGCCGGCGGTGCAGACATGCCTTCCCCGGGCGTGGCCCGTCCGTGGACCGGTTGGCCCAGAAACGGGCCACGGCGCGCACGTAGACCTGTCCCCGCGCCTGCTGGCACCCGTGCCTGCCCCGTGCCTGCTGGCACCCGTGCCGTCCTCGTGCCTGCTCGCACCCGTACCTGTCCTCGTGCCTGCTCGCACCCGCCGCGCGCGCGGGTTCTACGCGCGGCACGGGTTCCTGGAGGACGGCGTGCGGACGGTCAGGCCCCTCGACGAGGCCTGAGCCGGCCTACTCCCCGCGCACCTCGAACGCCAGCACGAAGGCGGGAAGCTCCTCGCCCGGGTGGTCCACGTGGTGGAGCATCGGCAGCTGCAGGTAGGTGGCGTTGGCGTCGGGCGTCGTCGGCCCGCCGGGCGAGACGACCTCGCCCTGGTAGATCGACGGGTAGAGCCCGATGAAGTGCACGCCCTCCCGGCCCGGCGCCTTGAGGAAGATCGTGACGTCGCCCTGGCTGTTGAACCCGCAGCCGTAGCCGATGTAGCCGTTGTCGAGGAGCAGCGTGTAGATGTTGGCCGTCTCGGTCCAGCCGACGCCCTTGATGGTGATCGTGATGTCCCCGCCGGGCGCCACGACCTGGGGCTCGACGAGCGCGACGCTCGGGGTGATCACGTAGCGGACGGACGCCGAGGCGTCGCCCGCGACCGCGCGCAGCGTGTGGCCGCCGCCGAGGTCGTCCGGCGTCGCGAGCGTGGCGGTGAACGCGCCGCTCGCGTCGGTCTGCACCTGCTGCAGGACGCGTTCGACCTCCTGCCAGCCTGCCCCGCTGATGCGGTTGCCCGTGACGCTGCTCCACATCAGGTCCACGGTGGCGTTCGCCGGGAAGCCGGCGCCCGTCACCTGCACGGGGCTGCCCACCGTGCCCGAGCCGTGGTCGAGGCTCAGGACGGGCCCGTCGCCCTCGGACGTCACGGGGCCGGCGCGCGGCAGCGTCATCGTGTCGGGCGCGGGCGGCATGACGGCCTCGCCCTCGGTGACCTCGAACAGCGCGCTGATCACCGTCGGCACGGCCGGCTTGTAGTTCGGCGACTGCTGCTGGTTCAGGTACGGAACAGGGTGCGTGCCCGAGATCGCCTGGATCGTGTGCAGGCCCACCTCACCGGTGGCCGGCAGCGTGAACACGGCGGTGCCGCGCGTGGTGATGGCTGAGGCCCAGCCCGTGTGCGCGCCGTCGTACGCCAGGTGCCACACCGACTCCCAGAAGCGGTAGCCGATGCCCTTCATGGTCACGGTGATGGGCGTGCCGACGGGGCCGGAGGTGGGCGAGATCTCGAGGGAGGGCGCCACCGTGAAGCCGTTGCGCGCCAGGAGCTCGCCGCCCGCCTCGACGAAGACGTTGTGGACGTAGCCGTAGTCCTCCGGCACCGCGAACGCGAAGGTCGCCTCGCCGGCGTCGTCGACCGTGGCGGTGGCGAGCACCGTCCGCGTCTCCTCGGCGGTCACGCCGTGGAAGGTCCCGTCGCCGACGTTCCAGGCGGCGTCGGCGCTCAGCCACACGAGCTCGACCTCGGTGCCGGGGGTGAGGCCGGTCGCGACGGCGCTCACCGGGGTTCCGACGACGCCGTCCATGGGCTCGAGGGTCAGCCTGCCCTGGGGCTGGGCCGAGGCGACCCCCAGCAGCAGCGCGGTCACTATGACTAGGAGCTTGGGCACTGCGACGTCCTTCCTGCCGGGCGTGCTCGGCGCCCACGGCCGCGCGGACCGCGGCGCCTTCCCGGAAGCGTGAGGAGAAGCGCCGCGCCCGTAACGGACACGGCGCCTCGGGTTCGCCTGTTGGGTTCGCCCGTCTAGCGGGTCAGTTGCCCGGAGGCTGGACGATCAAGCTCGGCAGCCCGGCGGCCGCGCCGATGGGCTCGAACTCCGCGGTGTTGCCCTGCGCGTCCGTGACCTGGATGGTCCAGCCGTACATGCCGGCCGGGAAGTCGGCGGGGATCGCCCAGGGGCCGCGGAAGAAGTCGGCGCCGGGCGGCGGGCCCTCGGCCTCGGCGGGCGGCGCGCCTTCTCCCTCGCCGCCCTCCATGGGCGGCGGGAAGAACATCTCGATGGGCTCGAGGCCCTCGATCACCACCGAGGCGGTGATCCCGCGCTCCTGCACCTGGTCGAAGGAGAGCTCCTCGCCGGTGGCGGCGTCGTAGACGACCATGCGGAACACGGCCATCTCGCCGCCGAAGAACACGGAGTTGGGCACGCAGGCGGGACCCATGGCCCCCTGAGCGCCCCTGACGATGTCGGCCTTGACGAAGTACGTGGGTGCCTGGGCGGCGGCCAAGGACCCCAGCGTCGCGAGCGCCATGGCTACCGCAACCGATCTCGCTGACCAACTGGTTCTGGACACGGCCGGAGTATATGGCCGCCGGACCATCCGTCAAGGGCAGTCGTCACAGCGCTCCTGCGCCCGGCCTAGCATGGGCCCATGCCACGACACGGACGCACCGCCGCGGCCGCCCTCGCGGTGCTCGCCTGCCTCGCCGCGCCCGCGCTGGCGGCCGGCGACGTCGACAGCATGGTCCTCGCCGGCGGGCGCGTCGGCCTCGACACCCCGGCCGAGCTGTCGCTGGCCGTCACGCCGGAGCAGCTCCTCACCGACGCCTCGCCACCGCCGTGCCGCGAGGGCTTCGACTACTGCCTCTACCTGCCGGCGGAGGCATACGCCGGCACGAACCTGCGCTCGGCCGGACTGGCCGTAACGCGGCGCGAGGACCTGAGAGCGCCGGCGTCGTGCCTGCTCGCGCAGCCCGACGGCTGGTCCGGGCTGCAGCCGGGCGTCGTGTACGAGGGGCCGGGAAGCCCCGTGGCCACCTCGCGCTTCGGGGACGTGGGCGAGGGCGCCGCGGGCAGCTACACGCTGGGCGAGGTGCTGCGGCTCTACGACGGCGTCCAGTGCTGGGAGCTCGAGACCAGGCTCGCCCTGACCCGCTTCGAGAACTACCCGCCCGGCCGGGTGGAGGAGTTCAGCGACGCCGACAGGGCCGACGTCGAGCGGCTGCTGTGGTCCGTGCTGGACAGCGCCGTCGTCGCCGGAGAGCCGGTCGTGTGGCCGCGAGAAGGCACGGGCGACCTCTCAGCGTTCGTGCGCGTCGAGCTGCCGGCCGAGGCTACGAGCCCCCTGGTGCTGCGCGGCGAGGCCCGCGGCGTCTGGTTCTTCGAGGGTTCGTTCCCCGTCGCGCTGCTGGCCGAGGACGGCACCGAGCTCGCGAGGGGCTTCGTGACCGCCGACGGCGACTGGATGACGGAGGAGTTCGTGCCGTTCGAGGGCGAGCTCGCGTTCGAGGTGACCGGCCCCACGCCGGCCGTGCTCGTGCTCATGCGCGACAACCCGTCCGACCTGCCCGAGCACGACGCGGCGGCGCGCTACGAGCTGACGCTCAGGTAGCCGGCCCCGGGAGCGGACGAGGGCCCACCGTGTCCGACGCGGGGCACGCCTGACCGGCGCGTGGCCCACCCGGGCCGCGGCGCGCCCCGCCCACCGACCCCGACCTACGCGCCGCGTCAGACGGGCTTCGTCGCCGCGAAGCGCAGCCGGACGTAGTGGGCGACCCAGGTGCCGTCGGCGTCGCGCGACGTACCCTCCAGTCGCGCGCAGACGTCGGCCACGTACCCGGTGCGCTCCTCCCGAGGCAGGGCGGAGACGAAGCTGCCGCCGAACGTCGCGACGAACCCCTCCATGCCGGCCGGCAGCGGCGTGGGGCGCGGCACCAGGGCGACGCGCTCGACGACGAACCCGGCGCGCCCGAGGCGCTCGGCGTAGTCCTCGGCGGTGGGGAAGTACCACGGGTCGTGGGCGGCGCCGTCGTAGCCGCGCCTGTCCAGCTCGGCGACGAGCGCGTCGCGGATGGCGCCCACGTTGCCGTGCCCTCCCAGCTCCGCGACGAACCTCCCGCCCGGGCGCAGCGCGCGGTACACGCCGGCGACGACCGTGTCGGCCTCCCTGATCCAGTGGAGGACGGCGTTGCTGAAGACGGCGTCGAACTCCTCGTCGTAGGCGAGCGCCCTGGCGTCCCCGACCGCGGCCTCCACGCCGGCGGCCCGCGCGGCCGCCACCAGCTCCGGGCTCGCGTCGACGGCCGTCACGTCGCAGCCGGCGTCCATGAGCCGGCGCGCCAGCGTGCCGTCGCCGCAGCCGAGGTCAAGTACGCGCTCGCCCGGCCGCGGGTCGAGCAGGTCGAGCACCGGGGCGGCCAGGTCGCTGACGTACGCGGCGTTGGCGCGGTACCTCTCGGCGTCCCAGACCTGACCGCTCACGTCACGACCCTCACTCCCCGCGCAGTCTAGGGTCGAACGCGTCCCTGAGCCAGTCGCCGACGAGGATCAGGGAGAGGCACAGCAGCGTGATGAACAGACCAGGGAACGTGGCGAGCCACCAGGCCGTGGCGACGTAGCCGCGGCCGTCGGCGAGCATGCGGCCCCACGTCACCGTGGGCGGTTGCACGCCCAGGCCCAGGAAGGAGAGCGAGGCCTCGAGGATGATCACCGTCGCCACGCTGAGGGTCGCCACCACGATGATCGGCCCGACGACGTTGGGCAGGACGTGCCTGCCGAGGAGCAGCGGCGTGCGCTGGCCGAGGGCGCGGGCGGCCTCGACGTACTCCCGGTTGCGCACGGAGAGGACCTCGGCCCTGACCACGCGCGCGAAGGTCGTCCAGTTCACGAACCCGATCACGCCGACCAGCACGCCGAAACCGGGCCCGAACACGCCCAGGACCGTGAGGTAGAGGAGCACGTTGGGGATGGAGATCAGCGTGTCGACGAGCCGCATGATCACGGCGTCGACGCTGCCGCCGAAGTAGCCGGACACCAGCCCGAGGGTGATGCCGACCGTGGCCGCCAGCAGCACGCCTGCGAAGCCGACGGCCAGGGCGACGCGGCTCCCGTACAGGAGGCGGCTCAGCATGTCGCGGCCGAGGTGGTCGGTGCCGAGGGGGTAGTCGGGCTCGCCGCCGAAGGGAGAAGGCGGCCGGAGCCTGTCGAGGAGGTGGGCCTCCGCCGGGTCGTGGGGGCTGAGCCACGGCGCGAGGACCGCGACCGCCACGAACGCCAGCAGGCCGATCGCGCCCAGGAGCGCCGGCAGAGTGACGCGTCGCCCGAACAGCCTCACGTGTACTGGATCCTCGGGTCGATCACGGCGTAGAGGACGTCCACGACGAGGTTCGCGACCATCACGACGAGCGAGGAGACGATGACGATGGCCTGCACCACCGCCATGTCGCGCGAGTTGATCGCCTGCACGGCCAGGAGGCCGATGCCGGGCCAGGCGAACACCTGCTCGGTGACGACGGACCCGGCGAGCAGCGACGCCATCTGGAGCCCGAGCACGGTGAGGTAGCCGAGGATCGCGTTGCGCATCGCGTGCTTGACGAGGACGACGCGCGGCCGCGCGCCCTTGGCGTGCGCGGTGCGGACGTAGTCCTGGTTGAGGGCCTCGATCAGGCTCGAGCGCAGGAGGCGGGTCAGCACCGCCGCCAGGCCCGCCCCCAGGGTGATCGCCGGGAGCACGAGGTTCGCCACGGAGCCGCGCCCGGAGACGGGGAAGAGGCGCAGCTGCACGGCGAAGACGAGGATGAGCATGATGCCGAGCCAGAAGTTCGGCATGGCCTCGCCCAGCACCGAGAACGTCGTAGCGGCGTGGTCCGGCCAGCGCCGCCGCCTGACGGCGGCGATCACGCCCGCCGGCACGGAGATCAGCAGGGCGACGAGGATCGCCGCGGCGGCGAGCTCGAGCGTCGCCGGCAGGCGCTCGAGCACGATCTGCAGCACGTCCTGGTTGCCGTAGCGGATCGACCTGCCGAAGTCGCCCCGCAGCAGGTCGCCGACGAACATCGCGTACTGCTCGGGGAGCGGGCGGTCGAGGCCCAGGCTGCGGCGCAGCGCCTCGACCTGCTCGCGCGGGGCGTCCTCCGGCAGCATCAGCACCACGGGGTCGCCCGAGACGCGCAGCAGGACGAAGACGATCAGGGTGATCCCGAACAGCACCGGGACCATCTGGACGAGCCGCCTCAGGACGTAGACCGCCATGCCTCGCTACCTACCGTTCGCCGCGCCGCCGGACCGCGCCGACCGGGCCCGCTCCGCCCCGCCTCGCGTCGCCCTCCGGTCGCGGCGGGACCCCGGCTCTCCGGCAGCCGGGGTCCCGCACGTCATGCCCACCTCTTACTTGGGCTTGGCCTCGAACATCCAGAGCAGCTCGTCCGCGCGCGGCCGCCAGTCCACGGACTCGGACACGCCCACCAGGTTCTGCTGCTGGAAGAGCGTGATCCAGGGGCGCTCGGTCGCCACGATGTGGGTCGCCTCGTGGAGCATCTCGGCCCTCTTGGCGGGGTCGACCTCGGTCTCGGCCGCCCGCATCAGCTCGTCGAAGCGCTCGTTGCACCAGCCCACGCGGTCGGCGTAGGAGCCGTCGCAGAGGAGGGCGCGCATCGCGAAGATGTTGTCGCGCATCGAGTTGCCGAGGCCGGTGACGACGAGGTGCTCGAAGGCGGCGGCGTTCCACACCCGGCTGGTGTAGGCGCTGAACTCGAGGACCTCGATCTCGGTGTCGATGCCCACCTGCTCGAGCATCGCCGCGATGATCTCGGTCTGCTCGGGGAGCAGCGGGTGCCGGCCGGAGGAGCCGTAGAGCTTGATCGTCAGCTCGCCGGGGCCGTAGCCGGCCTCCGCCAGCTTCGCGACCGCGGCCTCGGGGTCGTAGGGGTTCACGCCGAAGTACTGGTCGACCGGCGCGGCGTTGATGCCGGGGTTGAGGCGGGCGGCGGTCACGGCTCCTAGGCCGCCCATGACGCCCTCGACCAGCAGCTCGCGGTCGATCGCCAGGTCGATCGCCTCGCGCACGCGGGGGTCGGCCGTCTCGGTGCCCTCGCGGACGTTGAAGACGATCATGTTGACGAACGTCGAGGGCTGCAGCTCGACGCGCGCCACGCCGCTGGCCGCGATGCGGTCGCGGTCCTGCACCGGCACGTTGCCGGCGACGTGGACGCCGCCCGTCACGAGCTCGCCGACGCGGGTGGAGTCCTCGGGGATCGTGCGGTGCACCAAGCGGTCGAAGGCCGGGCGGCCGCGCCAGTGGTCGTCGAAGGCCTCGAGGACGACGCGGTCGTCGCGGCGCCACTCGACGAAGCGGTACGGGCCGGTGCCGATCGGGTTGACCGCGAACTCCTCCCACCCGACCGCCTCGACGTAGTGCTTGGGGGCGATGCCGGAGTTCAGGCGCGAGAGGCGGCTGATCAGGATCGGGTCGGGGCCGTGGGTGTGGATGATGACCTCGTGGTCGTTGACGACCTCCACGTCCCTGATCTGCCGGTAGTTCTCGTACTCGGTGAGGCTCTCGTCGCGCGAGATGCGCTCGAGCGTGAACTCGACGTCCTCGGCCGTGAACGGCTCGCCGTCGTGCCACAAGACGCCCTCGCGCAGCGTGAAGCGCCAGGCGTCGGGGGCGATAGGCTCCCAGCTCGTGGCCAGGCCCGGCTCGAAGTCCCCGTCGGCGGTGCGCCAGACGAGGTAGTCGAAGATGTTGACGAGCACCGACTCCTCGGCCGTGACGCTCGAGCCGTGCGAGTGGACGTCGAAGCCCTTGACGTCGACGCCCTGTGCGATCACCAGCTCCCGCCCCTGCGCGCCGACCACCGTCAGCGCCAGGGCCGCCAGGAGCGTGCCTGCCGTTCTGATCAACCTCATCTGCCTTCCTCCCTATCCCTCACCGTCGCCGCGAACTCGCGCCGCGCCTCCGCGAGCAGCTCTGCCGAGACCAACAGGTCGTGGCCGGTCATGGCCAGGCAGCGCGCCGCCAGGTCCATGGCCCTCAAGCCGGCCTCCGAGGCGGCCGCCGCGGCGAACTCGGCGGTGTGGGCGGACACGCCCTCGGGCACGATCTGGACGTACGGGTGGATCGCCGGCACCTCCTGGCTGAGGTTGCCGAAGTCCGACGAGCCCACCCCGCCCGTGACCGGTGGGTCCTTCACCGCCTCTCCCAGGCTCTCGAGGTGCGCGCCGAAGCGCGCGGCCATGGCGTGGTTCACGACCCGCTCCTTGTACGTGACCCCCTCCTCGAGCTCGACGGTCGCTCCCACCGCGGCGGCGGCGTGGCGGGCGGCCGCGAAGACCTTGTCCCTGACCTCGAGCATGTAGTCGTGCCGGCGGTGCCTGATGATGAACTTCGCCTCGGCGTAGTCGGGGACGATGTTCGGCGCCGCGCCGCCGTTCGTGATGACCCCGTGGACGCGCGTCTCGTCCTTGACGTGCTGCCTGAGCGCGTTGATGGCGTTGAACGTCTGGATGCAGGCGTCGAGGGCGTTGACGCCCAGGTGCGGGTTCGAGGCGGCGTGCGCGGCCTTGCCCCGGAAGCGCATCGTCACGCGCGTGGCCGCGAGCGAGCCGCGGACGACCATGGTCCGGTTGCCGGGGTGGAACATCAGGGCGGCGTCGACGCCCTCGAACGCGCCTCGCTCCAGCATGATCACCTTGCCGCCGCCGCCCTCCTCGCCCGGCGTGCCGATGACGGCGACCTCGCCGCCCACGCCGGCGCCCTCCAGGGCCCCGGCCAGGGCGGTCGCCGCCGCGACCGACGCCACGCAGATCAGGTTGTGGCCGCAGCCGTGGCCGATGCCGGGCAGGGCGTCGTACTCGGCGATGAAGGCCACGCGCGGTCCCGGGGAGCCGAGCGGCTTCCTGGCGAGGAACGCCGTCTCGAGCCCGGCGTAGGGGCGCTCCACATCGAAGCCCTGGCCGGCGAGCCACGCGGTCAGCGTCTCGGCGGCGAAGCGCTCCTCGAACGCCAGCTCGGGGCGTGCGTGGATCGCGAGGCTCATGCTCCTGAGCTCGGGACCCAGCCGGTCGAGGGTCTCGGCTATGCGGCCGTAGGCGGGTGTGTCGATGCGGAGCCTCCTGTCGCGCTCGAGGCGTTCTGTCGCGCTCTGGGCGTTCTGCCAGATAGAATGGCGTTCTACTTTGAGTTCGAGGGGATTATATGCTGGCGCCACTCATGGTCTGTCAAGGCCCGCGCAGGCGACGGGGTGCGAGGTGAAGGGCGGCGTCGCGGCCGTCGACCGCGCGCTTACCGTGCTGGCCGCGTTCGACGAGGGCGCGGACACGCTCGGCCTCGCCGAGCTCGCCGAGCGCACCGGGCTGTACAAGAGCACGATCCTCCGGCTCGCCGCCTCGCTCGAGCGCTTCGGGTACCTGAGGCGGCTGGAGGACGGGCGCTTCGCGCTGGGGCCGAGCCTCCTGCGCCTCGGCGAGCTCTACCGGGCCTCGTTCGACCTCGGGCGCCTCGTGCTGCCGTCCCTGAAGCGCCTCTCGGCCGAGACCGGCGAGAGCGCCGCCTTCTACGTCAGGGAGGGTGACGAGCGGGTGTGCCTCTACCGCGTGGCCTCGACCGCGCACCGCGTGCTGCACTACGTCACGCCCGGCACGCGCTTCAGCCTCACCACCGGCGCCTCCGGCCAGGTGCTGAGGGCGTTCGCGGCCGACGCGGGCGACCTCGAGCCGGAGCTGGCCGCGGTCCGCGCCAAGGCGCTCGCCGTGTCGCTCGCCGACCGCAAGGCCGAGACGGCGGCGATCGCGGCTCCCGTGTTCGGCGCCGCGGTCGCCGACGGGGCCGTCGGGCTGATCGGGTCGCTCAGCCTGGCCGGGCCCGCCAGCCGCTTCACGCCGGAGTCGTTGGCGACGATGTCGGAGGCGCTCACCGGCGAGGCGCGGTCGCTGACCGCGGCGCTCGGCGGGGCGTGGCCGGCGACGAGCGCCGGCGGCTAGCTCGCCCCGGCGACCGTTGGCCGGCGACCGCGGGACGGCGACGAACGCGGGCGGCTGGCCGGTCCCGTCGCCGCCGGGCCCGGCGCGCCCCCACGTACGCGCTGTCGCTGCCGGCCTCACCGACCCCGGCGCCGACCTCCCGCGGCGATCGCCGCCACGATCAGCCTCACGATCACGAGGGCCGAGAGGCCGTTCACGTCTTTGTCGGGGTAGTGCTCGGCGAACCCCAGGCCCACGATCTCGCCGCGCCGCTGCAGGCCGGCGACCAGGTCGAGCCCGTGCCAGTAGCTCAGCCCCCCTGGGGCCAGCGCCGCCGTGCCCGGCACGACGGACGGGTCGAAGCCGTCGACGTCGACGGCCAGGTAGTACCGGCCGCCCTCCGGCACGCGCTCCAGCGCCGCCGCCGCGCCGCGCTCGTGGACCTCGCGCGCCGTGACGATCGCGTTCCCGCGCGCCAGCGTCGCCTCCACGTCCTCGCGGCGGGCGCTGCCGACGCCCCTGATGCCCACGTGCACCACGCGCTCCACCCACGGCATCTCGGCGGCGCGCCGCATCGGGCTCGAGTACCCGTGCCTCTCGCCCCCGACCTCGTCGCGGTAGTCGACGTGCGCGTCGACCTGCACGACGGTCACGGGACGGTGCCCCGCGTAGGCGGCCAGCGCGAAGGGCGGCGTCGAGTCGTCGCCGCCCAGCACGACCGGCACGACGCCGCGCGCCAGCAGCGCCGCGACGGCCCGCGACGCGCGCTCGCGGTTGCCGGCGGGGTCGGCGGGGTCGGTGGGCACGTCGCCGACGTCCACGACGCGGACGCCCGGCGGGAGCAGCGGCCCGCCCGTGTCGAAGTCGTGGTGCTCCCGGAACGCCCCGTAGCGCTCGGACCGTTCCCGCACGGCGCGCGGGGCGAGGGACGCCGTGGTGACGGGGCCCTCCGGGTCGTAGGGCACCCCGTGGGGGATGCCGATCACGGCGTAGTCGGCCGCCAGGCCGTCAAGGTCGGTCACGACCGGGGCGCCGAGGAAGCTGGCGCCGGCGGGAGGCACGGTGAGGGGCATCGCCCCGTCAGGCTACCCGGCCGTCGGCGGGGCGGCGCGGCGACGGCCGGCTACCCGTCCGCGTCGCGGTCCGCCCGGCCCGCGTCCGTGCCGGCGGGGGCCGCGGCGTCACGGTCCGCCCAGCCCTCGTCGGCGCCGGGTCGGTCCGGGGCGTCCCGCCCGGCGGCCTCCCGGTCCGCGGCGCCCCGCCCCAGCCCCGCCTCGAGGGCCATGAGCATGAGGCGGGCCCTGTCGACGGCCTGGAGCTTCGCCAGGATGTTCGAGACGTTGTTGCTCACGGTCTTGCCGCTGATGCCGAGCCGCTCCGCGATCTCGGCGTTCGTGAGGCCGAGGGCGATCTGCTCGAGGACCGCGCGCTCGCGGCCCGTCAGCTCGGGGAAATCGGGGCCGGGCAGCGGCCGGCTGGCGGCGGTCAGGTACGCCATGACCTTCGCCGCGATGCCGGGGCTGAAGATCGCCCCGCCGCGCGCCACGGTCTCGACGGCGTGCAGGAGCTCGGTCCTGCCGGCGTCCTTGAGGAGGTAGCCGCGGGCCCCGGCGCGGATCGCCGGGAACACCGAGGTGTCGTCGGCGAAGACGGTGACGACCAAGATGCCCACGTGCGGCTGCGAGCGGTGGAGGCGACGGGTCGCCTCGATGCCGTTCAGTCCGGGCATCCGCAGGTCCATGACCACGACGTCGGGCTGCAGCTCCTCGGCCAGGGCCAGGCACTCGGCGCCGTCCGCGGCCTCGGCCACGACCTCGACCCACGGCTCGGCCGCGAGCATGCTCCGCAGGCCGCTGCGCGTGATCTCCTGGTCGTCCGCGATGAGGACGCGGACGCGCTCCACGCTCACGTCTCCGGCCACGGCAGCGTCGCCCTCACCACGGTGCCGCCGCCGTCGGGGCTCTCGACGACGAGCGTGCCCCCGACCTCGCGCGCCCTGCCGCGCATCGAGACGAGGCCGAGGCCGGCGTGCGGGGCGTCTTCGGCCCCGGGCGCGCCGCCGCGGGACGCGCCGCCGCCGGACGCGCCGCCGCGGGACGCGCCGCCGTCAGGCCGGCCCCGGAAGCCGCGGCCGTCGTCGCGGACCTCGAGCTCGAGGTAGCGCCGCGCCAGCGCCGTCGCCCCGGCGTCGCGCGGCGCGTCGACGACCCGCACGCTCACGGTGCAACGGCTCGCGCCGGCGTGCTTGACGACGTTGGAGAGCGCCTCCTGGACGACGTGGTAGGCGGCCAGCTCGACGGCGGCCGGCACCGCGCCGAGGTCGTCGGCCTCGAGGGCGAAGGCCGCGCCCCCGGGAGCGCCCAGCGCCTCGACCCTCTCCCGTATCGCGCCCACCAGGCCGAGGACCGCGAGCTCGGGCGGGTGCAGCCGGTGCGCCAGCGACCGGACGCGCTCGGTCACCGACCTGACCTCGGCCTCGAGCGCCGCCAGCGCCGCCTTGGCGGCCTCGGGGTCGGGGTCGACCAGGGCCGCGGCGTCCCGGGCGCGCCGCGACAGCAGCGCGAGGCGGTGGCCGACGTCGTCGTGGAGGTCGCCCCCCAGTCGCCGCCGCTCCTCCTCGCGCACCTCGAGGCTCCGCAGGCGCGCCCTCTCGAGGTCGGCCTCGAGCGCGAGGGCGTGGGCGACGGTGCCGACCTGCGCGGCCAGCGCCGACAACAGCCGGCGGTCCGCCGCCGAGAGGCGCCCCTCGGCCTGTCGCGGCGAGACGACGAGCTCGCCCAGCACCTGCCCGCCGTGACTGAGCGGGAACGACTCGCTGACCGGGCGCGGCTCGCCGTGGCTCGTGGCCGTGACCGCGCCGAGCCTGACGGCGGCGAACGGCAGGCGCAGCGCCTCGGCCACGGCGCGCGTCACGTCGTGGAGCGCGGCGCCGACCTGCGGCGCCGCCCGCAGCCGCTCGCCCAGCCGGGTGAGGACCTCGTAAGGCTCGTCGCGGAAGCCGTAGAGCAGGCGGTTCGCGGCCCGCTGCAGGCGCCAGCGCAGCGGGGCGAGGAGCAGTGCCGCGGTGACGGTCGCGAGCAGCGAGAGGGGGAGGCCGGCGTCGACCGCGAGCAGGCTCCCCACGCCGCTCACCAGGGCCACGTACACGCCGACGACGGCGACGGTGAGACCGCCGTAGACGAGGGCGCGCCCGATGACCGCGTCGGCGTCGAACAGCCCGTGCCACAGGACGGCTATTGCGAACCCGGCGACGTAGGCGAGGTCGCACAGGCAGTGGTCGATGACGACCGCGTGGACCAGCGGGACGTGCGTGACGAGGCCCGACTCGCCGAGCCAGAACAGCGCCGAGAGGAGGTTCGAGACGCCGAACGCGAACGCGAACCAGCGCACCGACGCCCGCTCCGGTCCCGAGCCGTGCCGGCGCACCAGGAGCGCCACGGCCGCGAAGCCGAGGGCCGAGTAGGCCCCCGTCATCAGCGGCACGAGCGGCACGAGGCCCCACACCCACACGACCGCCAGCACCGCCCAGGGCACGAGGTAGACGGCCAACAGGGCCCAGGCCGGCACGGGCCGCGAGCCGGGGAACGCCAGGATCAGGTGGAGGCCGAGAGGGGGCACGAGCAGCCACGTGAAGAGGTCGCCGGCGAAGCGGGCGGCGTAGAAGAGAGCGGGCGAGAGGACGTCGGCCACGCTCACCGGGGCCACCGTGTAGGTGACGACGACCCCCACCATCACGGTCTCGAGGAGGAGCAGCAGCTGGGCGCTGCGCAGGTCCGGGCGACGGAAGAAGACGTAGGCCGCCAGCGCCCACGCCAGCCAGCGGTAGACGCCGCCCATGGGCGCGTCCGAGACGGCCCGCCATGCCGCGAGCGCGATGCCGGCCGCGTCCCAGCGCCTCGGCGTGACGGCGACGTCGACCTCGGCGTCGCCCCTGAGCACCGTGTAGGTGGTCTCGCCGCCGACAGCGAGGTCGAGGCCGGGCCGGCGCAGGCTCACCGCCTCGAGCATCAGGAGCGGGAACGGGACGCCGTCCACCGCCAGGAGGCGGTCGCCCGGCAGGACGCCGGTGCCGCCTCCCAGCAGGTCCTCGACGAAGACCGGGGACTCGACCGGCGGCGCGAGCCGCCAGCCGTCGGTCGGCAGGGTGAACCGGTAGGCCTCGAGCCCGACCAGGCTCGCGAGGAACAGCCCCGCGCCCCAGAGGACGGCGCGGCTCGCCGGGCCGAAGCGCCCGACGCGAGGCTGCGCCGCCTGGCGTCCAACGACTGCGGAAGCAGTCACCGTGCCCCTCCCGTGAGCGACTGCGCCCACGAACCCTCTGCGGCCCGGAAGGAAGACGGGGGTCCCTCGGCGCAGTCTACTCGCGCCCCGCCGCGCGGGGCCGCCGTCGTCACGGCGAGCGGCTCGCCAGGATCGTGACGGCGTCGGCGGGCACCGGCCCGCAGGCCGCGGCCGCGGCGCCCAGCGCGCGGTTCCAGGCCGCCACGCGCGAGGCCTGGTACTGACGCTGCGCCGCGACCAGCGCGCGCTCCGCCTCCTCCGCGGCCGCGGCCCGGGCCGCGCGCCAGGCCGCGGCGCGCGCCTCCTGGTACTC
>DATGNP010000274.1:0-2951 GCA_035306665.1 Trueperaceae bacterium | reverse complement strand
GGCGGCGGCCGCGCGCACGGCGCGCAGGGTCTCCTCGCGTCTCTCCCCCTCGTCGGCGACCACCCAGGCCCGCCTCAGCGCGGCGGCGTAGTCGGCGGGCGACGCGAGCTCGACCTCGCCGGGAGCGAGGAACCGGTGGCCGCGGCTGGCGCCGCCGGCGACCTGCCCGGCGGCGGCGACGGGCACGACGGCGTCCCCGAGGCGCGCCGCGAGCCACGCCACGGGCCTGACGAAGGCGGTGTCGACCTCGCCCCAGCGCATCTTGCGCGGGGCGGGCAGGTCGCCGACGAGGTCGGCGAGCAGGCCCTCGAGCACCTCCTCGGCCGGCTCGCCGCCGCGCCTCACGCGCGCGTAGACGTAGTCGCCCTTGTCGGTCGGGCGCCTCTCCAACGACGCCACGTCGACGCCGGAGGACCGCGCGAACGCCTCCGCCGCCCGGGTGGGGGCGCCCTGGGCGTCGAAGGCGACGGCCACGCTGGGCCCGCGGCGCTCCTCGACGCGCTCGGCGCTGCGGTCGGGAACGCCGGTCGCGAGGGCCGCGAGGCGCCGCGGCGTCGCGTAGACGGTGACGTCGGCGGGCGCTAGGCCGGCCGCGGCCAGGCGCTCGGCGAGCAGGGAGCCCAGGGCCCTAGAGCCCTCGGTGACGTACCAGGCGGGCAGCTCCTCGGTGCCGATCTCGAAGAGGAGGTCGCGGCTCACGCCCGGCCCCCGTCGGCGTCACGGGCTGCGAGGTACGCCTTCGCCGTGGCCTCGGCCATGCGGCGCACGCGCTGCACGTAGGCCTGCCTCTCGGCGTGCGAGAGCACGCCGCGGGCGTCCAGCAGGTTGAAGGCGTGCGAGCAGCGCATCACGAACTCGTAGGCCGGGTAGAGGAGGCCCTCGCCGAGGAGCCGGCCGGCCTCGTCCTCGAAGCGGTCGAAGAGTGTGCGCTGCAGGTCGGGGTCGGACAGCTCGAAGTTGTAGCGGCTGTGCTGGACCTCGAAGTCGCGCCTGAGGTCGCCGAGGGTGACGTCGCGGGACATCCTCAGGTCGAAGGCGTGCTTCACCCCCTGCAGGTACATCGCGATGCGCTCCAGGCCGTAGGTGAGCTCGACGGGCACGGGCCGGCAGTCGATGCCGCCGACCTGCTGGAAGTAGGTGAACTGGGTGATCTCCATCCCGTCCATCCACACCTCCCAGCCCAGGCCCCACGCCCCCAGCGTCGGGGACTCCCAGTCGTCCTCGACGAAGCGCATGTCGTGGGCGGCGAAGTCGATGCCGAGGGCGGCGAGGGACTCGAGGTAGAGGGCCTGCACGTCCCGGGGGGACGGCTTGAGGACCACCTGGTACTGGTAGAAGTACTGGAAGCGGTAGGGGTTGTCCCCGTAGCGGCCGTCGACGGGGCGGCGGCTGGGCGCGATGCCGGCCACGCGCCACGGCTCGGGGCCGAGGGAGCGGAGGAACGTCGTCGGGTAGAAGGTGCCGGCCCCCACCTCGGTGTCGTGCGGAGGCGCGATGACGCAGCCCCTGTCTGACCAGAACCGGTCGAGGGCGAAGACGATCTCCTGTAGCAGCATCCGGTTCCCCAGGTGGCGGCTCGGCCTTCGATTAGCTGTCGCTGAAGCCGGGCGCCCGGAATCGTAATGAATGTCGTGCCCGGCTCACGGGCAGGCGGGTACTATATCACCATGCCCGGTGGGCGCTTCAGGCGCCGTCAGCATCGTCCTCTCTCAGGTTGCGCAGGTCGCGCGCGGAGGAGACCGTGAACCGCTACGACGACAGAGCCCGGCTCGTCTTCCACTTCGCGCGCGAGGAGGGGAGCAAGCTCGGGCACGCCATGATCGGTCCGGAGCACCTCCTCCTCGGCCTCATGCGCGAGGGCGGGACCGCCAGCAAGGTCCTGGCCGAGTTCGGCGGGACGCTCGAGGGGTTCAGGGCCCAGGTCGAGAGCATGGTGGGCCGCGGCGACGGCCTGCCCCGCAACGAGGCCGCCTCGATAACGCCGCGCGCCAGGCGCGTGATGGAGCTCGCCGGGAGCGAGGCGCGCAGCCTCGGCTCGAACGTCATCGCCACCGAGCACATCCTCCTGGGGATCATCCGCGAGGGCGACGGCGTCGCCTACCGCATCCTGCAGGAGCTCACGCGCGACGTCGACACGGTGCGCTGGCGCATCCTCGCCGCCGCCGACCCGAAGAACCAGGCCGAGAGCGTCAACACGCCGTTCCTCGACGAGTACGCCCGCGACCTCACGAAGGCCGCGCAGGAGGGCAAGCTCGACCCGGTGATCGGGCGCACCGAGGAGATCAGGCGCGTCATCCAGATCCTCAGCCGCCGCACGAAGAACAACCCCGTGCTGATCGGCGAGCCCGGCGTCGGCAAGACCGCGATCGTCGAGGGCCTGGCGCAGGCGATCGTCGAGGGCCGCGTGCCGCCCAACCTCAGCGGCGTGCGCGTGCTCTCGATCGACCTCTCGAACGTCGTGGCCGGCACGAAGTACCGCGGCGAGTTCGAGGAGCGCCTCAAGCAGATCATCGAGGAGCTCAGGAGCGCGCGCGTCGTCGCGTTCATCGACGAGCTGCACACGCTGGTCGGCGCCGGCGGGGCCGAGGGCACCCTCGACGCCGCGAACATCCTCAAGCCTCCCCTCTCCCGCGACGAGATCCAGGTGATCGGCGCCACGACGACCGGCGAGTACCACCGCTACATCGAGAAGGACGCGGCCCTCGAGCGGCGCTTCCAGCCCGTGATCGTCCTCGAGCCCACGCCCGAGGAGTCCCTCGAGATACTGGTCGGCCTACGGGAGAAGTACGAGGCGCACCACGGCGTCGTCATCCCCCACGACATGCTGGCCATGGCGGTGCGCTACGGCGAGCGGAGCCTCCCGGGCCGCAACTTCCCCGACAAGGCCATCGACCTCATCGACGAGCTGCACACGCTGGTCGGCGCCGGCGGGGCCGAGGGCACCCTCGACG
>DATGNP010000273.1:0-11717 GCA_035306665.1 Trueperaceae bacterium | reverse complement strand
GCCCTCGAGTCGACCGTCATCACCCACGGCCTGCCCCGCCCGCGCAACCTCGAGGCCGGGAGGCGGCTCGAGGCCGTGGTCAGGGAGGCCGGAGCCGTGCCCGCCACGGTCGGGGTGCTCGGCGGCGAGGTCGTCGTGGGCCTCGACGCGGCCGAGCTCGAGCGCCTGGCGCAGGCGGCGGCCGAGAAGGTCTCGCTGTGGAACCTCGCGGCCGTCGTCGCCCAGGGCGCGGACGCCGGCACGACAGTGGCCACGACCCTGTGGGCCGCACACGCCGCCGGCCTCGACGTGTTCGCCACCGGCGGCATAGGCGGCGTGCACGACGCGCCGTTCGACGAGTCGGCCGACCTGGCCGCGCTCGCCAGGTACCCGGTCCTCACCGTCTGCGCCGGCCCCAAGAGCATCCTCGACGCCGCCGCGACCCTGGAGCGGCTCGAGACCGCCGGGGTACCCGTCGTCGGCTACCGCTCCGACCGCCTCGCCGGCTTCCTCGTGACCCTCACCGAGCACCGGTTGCCCGCCAGGGTCGACAGCCCCGACGCGGCCGCCGCCGTGCTCCTGGCGCAGAGGGAGCTAGGGTTATCCTCTGGTGTGGTGCTGTCCAACCCCGTCTCCAGTGGGCTCGAGCCCGAGGAGTTCGCGGCGCTCAGGGAGCGCGCCGAGGCCGCCCTCAGGGGCCGCGGCGTGCGGGGCCGCGACGCCACGCCGTTCCTCCTGGCCGAGCTGGCCGCGATCTCGGGCGGCCGCACCGTCGACGTCAACACCCGCCTTCTCGAGGAGAACGCCGCCCTCGCCGCCCGCGTGGCCGCCGCCTACCGCAGGCTGGCCCAGGCGGCGGCGCCCCACGGGGTGAGCGCGTGAGCGACGAGCGCCGCATCGACCCTGCGGCCACCGGGCGTCCGCAGGGCCTCGGCGAGATGTTCAGGTCGGCGCGCGAGAGCCGCGGCCTGTCGCTGGCCGACGTGGCCGAGCTGACCCACGTCAGGCAGGAGTACCTCCGCGCCCTCGAGGAGGGCCGCTACGACGACCTGCCCGAGGACGTCTACGTCCGCAACTTCGTGCGCCTGTTCGCGCAGGCCGTGGGCCTCGACTCCGAGCGCGCTCTCTCCGCCTACCAGTCGGAGCGCAAGCAGGCTGGTGGGCTCTCGACGCTGGAGATGCGGCTGGAGCAGGAGCGCCGCGGGGAGCGTCCGCCCCCGCGCCGCCGCAAGCCCGCGGAGCGCCGCGACCGCAGCGGCTTCAGCCTCGGGCCGCTGATCCCCACGCTGGTGCTCGTCGCCGGCCTCGCCGCGCTAGCGGTGTGGGGCTTCAACCGCCTCATGGCGCCGGCCCGCCCGACGGGCACGACGCAGCCGCCGCCCGTCGTCGCGCCCGAGGGGGGCGCGCCCCAGGTCGCCTCGCCCGACGCGCCCGCCGCGGGCGACGCCTCGGCGTCGCAGCCCACGACGGTGCTCGTCAGCGTCGTCTCCGACCCGCCGGGCGCGACCGTGAGCATCGACAGCTTCGTCCTCCCCGGCACCACGCCCATCCGCGACGTGCCGGTGACCGCACGCGCCGGCCGCGTCCTCAGCGTGACCCTCGACGGCTACCAGACGCTGCAGCAGCCGGTCGACCTGCTCGAGGACCAGACCCTCACCGTCACGCTGGTGCCGCAGGCGACGGCGGCGGCGGCAGGCGACGCGCCGCCGGCCGCGGCCGCCACCGGCGCGGGCCAGCTCGCGATCGAGGTGACCGCCCCCACCTGGCTCGAGGTGTACCGGGGCACCGCCCGCAACCAGGGCGAGCGCCTCGTCTACCGCACGGCGCAGGCCGGCGAGACGTTCACGTTCGACCTGCCCGTGTACGTCCACGTCGGCAACGCGGCGGGCGTGCAGGTGACGCAGGGCGACACCGTGATCGGCACGCTCGGCTCGTCCGGCGCGGTCGTCGGTCGCGCGTTCACCGCCCAGTGAGGGGCGGCGTCACCGCGCAGCTGGCGCTGGCCTCTCTGCGCCACCGCTCGCTGCGCACCGGCCTCACCGCGCTCGGCATCGCGGTGGCGATCGCCTCGACCGTCGTGTTCATGTCGATCGGCGAGGGCCTGCGCAAGGCGTTCGCCGACCAGCTCGCCGGCCTCGGCCCCGACCTGCAGGTCACCTACGGGGAGGCGAGCGGCGACTTCTTCCCCACCGCGCCCGACCTGCCCCTGGAGTACGTGGAGCGCCTCGGGGCGGACGCCGAGCGCTTCGGCATCCGGTCCGTGACGCCGGTGCTGCTCTACCTGCGCGGCGGCCTCTCGCCCTCGCAGTCGTTCGTCTTCGAGGGCCTGCCGACCGACGTCCCCCTCGCCGAGGTGTTCACCGGCGCCGAGGTGGTCGCCGGACGCGGGCTGACCACCGACGACGAGACCGCCTTCGCCGCCCTCGTGGGCCGGTCGGTCGCGGCCCGCGCGAGCCTCGAGGTGGGCGACACGCTGCGCGTGAACCCCGAGGCGACGTTCGAGGTCGTCGGCATCGTCGCCTCCGACGCCGGCCTGCTCGAGAACCTCGTCATCGTGCCGTTCTCGGCGTTGCGCGCGGCCATGGGCGTGGAGGACCGCGTCAGCGCGGTCCTCGTCAAGCTCGACGACCCCACGCGCGCCGAGCAGGTCGCCGCCCAGCTCGCGGCGGCCTACCCCGACCTCGGCGTCCAGACGCAGGCCGGAGCGCTGAGCGTGGTGCAGGA
Source organism: Trueperaceae bacterium (assembly GCA_035306665.1). Lineage (GTDB taxonomy): Bacteria > Deinococcota > Deinococci > Deinococcales > Trueperaceae > DASRWD01. Next base: position 9,014 of record DATGNP010000273.1, on the reverse strand, counting down.
CAGCCTGCGCATCTCGGACTTCGTTCGTCTCGGCATCAGCGCGATCGCGCTGATCGTCGGGGCGATCGCCGTGGCGAACACGATGATGATGAGCGTGTTCGAGCGCACGCGCGAGTTCGGCGTCGTGCGCGCCGTCGGCGCCAGGCCCTCGTTCCTGTTCTCGCTCGTCGTCCTCGAGTCGATAGCGCTCTCGCTCGTCGGCGCCGCTGTCGGGGTCGGGCTCGGGGGCCTGGCGACGACGGTCGTGAACGCCATCGCGCAGGGCTACATCGGTCTCGCCGTGGCGGCCGTGACGCCGCGGCTCGTGGCGTTCGCCGTGCTCGTGGCCGCGGCGACCGGCCTGCTGGCGGGCCTGCTCCCCGCCGGGCGCGCGGCGAGGGTGCCGATCGCCGTCGCCGTCGCGCGCGAGTGAGCCCCGCGCGGCGCGCGCGCTAACCGCCGCCCGCGCGCCCTGCGCGCGCGGCACATAAGATGGCCCTCATGGCGCCGAAGTCGACGCGAGCCCTCCTGGCCCTCGCCCTCGCCCTGCTCGCCTCCGCCGTCCACGCCCAGCGCTTCGAGTGGCGGGACGTGGTCCAGGAGGTCACCATCGAGCCCTCCGGCGCCGTCGTCATCGACGACACGCGCACGCTCTGGACCGACGGCGACTTCGGCGAGGCGTTCATCTGCCTCGAGCTGGAGGAGGGGCAGAGGGTCGAGCTGCTGCCGGGCTCGGGCGCCGTCAGCAGCGGGCCGCAGGCGACGGCGTTCACGCAGCCGTGCCCCGCCGGCACCGAGCTGGTCGTACGCAACGCCACGCGCGTCAGCGAGCGGCGCGTGCGCTTCCACTACCGGCTCCTCGGCACCATGGAGTTCTACAGCGACATGGCGCAGTGGTACTGGAACCTGATCCAGCTCGACCACCCGCCCATCGTCGGCTACCAGCTGCGCGTGCGGGCGCCCGGCCCCATGGACGAGCCGTTCGACGCCTACGTGCACCGCTACGCCAACCCCGAGGTGCCGTTCGTCGAGCTCTCCCCCGACCGCTCGACGCTGACGGTCAGGTTCGAGCAGATCCCGCCGGGCGCGGGCGTCGAGGTCAACTACATGATGGACCCGGCCCTCTTCGAGCCGCTGGGCACTGTGCCGGGCCACGAGCGGGCCCTGCTCGCCGAGGAGGAGCTCTTCAGGCAGAGCGAGCAGGCCGCCGGCCGCGCGACGCTGCGCCGCTCGCCGCTGTGGGTCCTGCTCCCGGCCGGCATCGTGCTGTTCCTGCTCGTCGGGGTCGCGCGCGCGTACCTGAGGCACGGACGCGAGCCGGACGTGATGGCCATGCGCTACCCGTTCGAGCCGCCCAGCGACCTGCCGCCGGCCGCGGTCGTGGTGATGCGCACGCAGATGTTCCAGCCGGGCTCGATGGGCAACGCGTTCATGGCGACGATCATGGACCTCGCGCGCCGCGGCTACGGCGAGTTCACCAGCAGGCGCGGCCGCTTCGAGATGCGGCTCGACCTCCAGCGCTCGACGGAGGGCCTGGAGCCGTTCGAGGCCGCGGTGCTGCGCTACCTGCGCAACGCCGCCGCCACCTACCGGCGCGGCGACCCCAGCCTCCTCGAGTTCCGCGAGATGAAGAGCTACTCGCAGCGCTACGCCTCGTCGTTCATGGACAGCTGGGGCAAGTCCGTCCGCAAGTGGGTCGAGGCGAAGCGCGGGGGGCCGCTCGTCGACGCCGAGAGCCAGCGCATAGCGAACGCCTGGGGCGCGTGGGCGATCGGCGGCATGCTCGTGTGCGTGGTCGTGGCGGCCGCCGCCGTCGGGCCCGGCCGTGTCGCCGGCATCGTGGGGGCGGTCGCGGCGCTCGCGTTGGCGATCGTCTCCAGCGTAGCCGTGCCCCGCTGGCGCCCGGAGATCGCCGCCGAGGTCGCCGGCTGGGAGGGCTTCAAGCGCACGCTGTCCGACTACACGCGCATGAAGGACGCGCCCGACGACTTCTTCAAGCTGTGGGACGTGTACTACGTGTACGCGGCCGCGCTGGGCGTGGCCGAGCGCTTCCTGAAGAACCTCGCGCGCGCGGCGCCGCTGCGCGGCCTCGACGAGGCCACCGTCGCCAGCCGCGCGGCCTGGCTCGGGACCTCGAGCGACCTCAGGAGCCTCTCGGACGTGTCGCGGTCGGTGACGTCGCTGTCGCGCTCGCTGGCGGCGGCCTCGGCGTCGGCCTCCTCGGGCGGGTCGTCGTCCGGCGGTGGCGGCGGTGGCGGCGGCGGGGGCAGCTCCGGCGGCCGTTAGCCGGCGGGGACGGCGCCGCCACGCGCCGGCGGGACGCCTCGGGCGGCCGTCTGCCGCCGGTCGCGGCGCGTACCGCGCCCGCGGCCCCTACGGGCGCCGGTGCCGGCCGGCGCCGCCCGGCGCTCCGGGCGGCCCGCGGTAACATCCGGTGTGCTGCGCGCCGAACGCCTGTCCAAGGTCTACCGCACCGGCGCCGCCGACGTACACGCCCTCACGGACCTCACCGCGACGTTCCCACCGGCCTGCATGACGGCGATCCTCGGACCCTCCGGCTCCGGCAAATCGACGCTGCTCAACCTGCTCGCCGGCTTCGACACGCCGACCTCGGGCACCGTCAGCCTCGACGGCCAGCCGCTCACCGACCTGACCGAGGCCCAGCGCGCCGACCTCCGCCTGCACCGCTTCGGGTTCGTGTTCCAGTCCTACAACCTGTTGAGCGTCCTCGACGCCGAGCGCAACGTCGCCCTGCCCATGGCGCTGGCGGGCGTGGGGCGCGCCGAGCGCTCCCGGCGCGCTCGGGCCCTTCTCGAGCGCTTCGGCGTCGCCCACCGGCACGACCACCTGCCTCACCGCCTCTCGGGCGGCGAGAGGCAGCGCGTCGCCCTGGCGCGCGCCCTGGCCAACGACCCCGCGGTCGTGTTCGCCGACGAGCCGACGGGCAACCTCGACTCGCGCAGCGGGGAGCTCGTGATGCTGGCGCTGAAGGAGGTCGCGGCCGAGGGCCGCACGGTCGTGATCGTCACCCACGACAGGGAGCTCGCCGCCTTGGCCGACGCACGCATCGAGCTCCGTGACGGGCGGGTCCGCGGCGTGAGCGGCCCCCGCGCCGCCGACGTGGTCCCCGGTGGCGAAGCCCCCGACCCCGCCGACCTCCCGGCCGACGTGGCGGGCACGACGTGAGGCTGGGCGTGCGCGGAGCCGGGGCGCTGGGCGCGCTGCTGCTGGCGCTCGCCGTGGCCGTGGGCGCGTTCGGCACACACACGCTGTCGGCGCGTCTCCCCGAGGCGCGGCTGGGCACGCTCGAGACCGCGGTGCGCTACCAGTTCTACGGCGGGCTCGGCCTGCTCGTGATGGCGGCGACAGGCCGCACGGCGCGTCGCGAGGCCGAAGGCGGCGTCGCTCAGGCCGCGGGGCTCTTGGCCCTCGGCGTGCTGGTCTTCTGCGGCGCGCTCTACCTGCTCGTGGCCGGCGGCCCCAGGCTGCTCGGCCTCGTGGCGCCGGTCGGCGGCACGGCGATGGTGCTGGCCTGGCTGCGCCTGGCGGTGGCGCTGTGGCGCGAGCCGGTCACGCCAGCTCCGTGACCGCCTCCGGCGGCGGCACCGCGCCGCTCGCCGCCACCTCCCGCAGGACGGCGTAGGAGCGCTTGGGCACCCGCTCCAAGGTCTCGGGGACGAGCCTGACGAGGCCGAAGCGGTGCGCGAAGCCGTCGGTCCACTCGAGGTTGTCGACGAGGGTCCACACGAGGAAGCCGTCGAGGTCGCAGCCGGCCGCGCGCGCGGCCAGCGCCGCCCTGAGGTGCGCCACGACGAAGCGGGCGCGCCGCTCGTCGTCGACGCGGCCGGCCGCGTCGGGCTCGTCGGGGAACGCGGCGCCGCACTCGGTGACGACTACCCGCGGCCCGCCGTAGTCCTCGCGTAGCCGCATCAGGACGTCGTAGAGCCCGCGGGGGTACACCTCCCAGCCCATCGCCGTGACCTCGCTGGCGGGAGGCGGGTCGGCCAGCGCGAGGCCGACGGGGCTCGCGGCGTCGGCCCTCACCCTGAGACGGGTGTAGTAGTTGACGCCCAGCACGTCGAGGGGCCGGGAGAGCTCGTCGAGGTCGCCGTCCTCCACGTGTCCGGCGAGCATGTCGGCCAGCGGCTCCGGGTAGCCGCGCCCGAAGAGCGGGTCGAGGAACGCCCGGTTGTAGACGGCGTCGGCCAGCTCCGCGGCGAGCTCGTGCTCCTCGCCCTCGGCGGCGGGCAGGCAGGGCTGCAGCGAGAGGATCGTGCCCAGCTCGACGTTCGGAGCGGCCTCGCGCAGCCGCGCCACGGCGAGGCCGGTGGCGAGGTTCTGGTGGTGCACGGCGCCGAGGAACGCGCTCGGGTCGGTGAGGCCGGGCGCGTGGCGGCCCGCGAGGTGACCTAGCACCGCGTGGACGTTGGGCTCGTTCATGACGAACACGCGCCGGGCGCGCCCGGCGGCGAGCTCGCCGACGACCTCGGCGTGGTCGGCGAGGTAGTAGGTCGTGTCGCGCTCCGCCCAGCCGCCGCGCTCCTGCATCGCCCGCGGCAGGTCCCAGTGGTAGAGGCACGGCCACGGCTCGAGACCGCGCTCGAGCACCGCGTCGAGCATGCGGTCGTAGAGCGCCAGAGCCTCGCGGCGCGGCCGGCCCCTGCCCTCGGGCATCAACCGGGGCCAGCTCAGCGAGAAGCGGTAGGCCGTGACGCCGAGCCCGGCGGCGAGGTCGAGGTCCTCCTCGAGGCGCCTCAGGTGGTCGGTCGCCACGCTCCAGGCGGCCACGGGCAGGCGCGAGCGCGCCAGGAACCCGTCCCATATCGACTCGCCGCGGTCGCCCGCCGCGCCCTCCGTCTGGTAGGCCGAGGTCGAGACGCCGAGCCGGAACCCGGACGGTAGCTCGAGGGCATCATCGCTGTCCACGACACGACCTTAGCGTCTGGAGCCGGGCGGGGTACCATCGTCGGCGTGGCCGAAGCCAGCGAGTCGCCGCGCCGCCGCACCGTCTACCTGGTGCTGGCCGGGGCGCTCGTCTCGGTCAGCTTCGCGGCCGTCTTCATCCGGCTGGCCGACGCCCCGGCTCCCGTCGTGGCCCTGTACCGGCTCGCGATCGCCAGCCTCGTCCTGCTCCCGGCCACCATGCGCGCCAGGCGCCGCACGCCCCTGCGCGGCAGGGCCGCCTGGCTGACGGCGCTCTCCGGGCTCGCCCTGGCCGTCCACTTCGCGACCTGGATCTCGTCGCTGTCGTACACGACGATCGCCGCGAGCGTCACGCTGGCGACGACCACGCCGCTGTGGACGGCCCTGCTGAGCTGGTTCGTCCTGGGCGCGGCGCCCACGCTGTCCGTGATGATCGGGATCACCGTGGCGATCGCCGGCGCGGCCGTGATCGGGTTCGGCGACCTAGCCGGCGGCACCAACCCCGTGCTCGGCGACCTGCTGGCGCTGTGCGCGGCCGCCGCGGCGGCCGTCTACTTCCTCGTAGGGCGCGAGGTCATGCGCGGCGGGGTGTCGCTGTCCGCGTACGTGGGGACCGTCTACGCCTGGGCCGCGCTGTGGCTGCTGCCGCTGCCGCTGCTAGCCGGCGTGCCCTACCTCGGCTACCCGCTCGAGTCGCTGGGCTGGATCGTCCTGCTGGCGCTGGTGCCGCAGGTGCTGGGGCACACCGGCCTGAACTTCTCCGCGCGACACCTGGGCGCGACGGTCACGTCCACGGCGGTGCTGGCCGAGCCCATCGGGTCGGGGGTGCTGGCCGCGCTCGTGTTCGGCGAGGTGCCGGGGGCCATGACGCTCCTCGGAGGCGTCCTGGTGCTGCTCGGCGTGATGCTCGTGGTGCGCACCGGCGAGCCGCAGCGCCGCGGCGCCCGGCGCTCGCGTCGGCGAGACGGCCCGGCCGGAGCGGCACGAACGGAGACCTGACTGGCTCGCCACCTCGTGCAAAAGGTGCTTTCATCTGGTAGCATGGTGCACGTGAGCGTCACGTCGGTGGCCACTACCGCAGCTGCCCGTGACACCAGCACCACCCGACAACCAGCCACTCGGCTTTTGCGTGCGAACCGCGCGGTCGCCCACGCCTTGGCGCGGCCGTTCGAAGGGAGCGAGCCACGTTGAAGGATCCAGCGAAGACGTTCAAGCACGGTGACCAGGTAGTCCTCCCCCCTTACGGTGTCGGCGTCGTCGCCGGCACCACCGACCGCAACGTCGGCGGCAAGGTCCAGAAGTACTACCAGGTCGAGTTCCCCAACGGAACGTCTCGCGCGTACGTGCCCGTCGAAGCGCCGTTCGGGGCCGGGCTCCGGCCCGCCCTGACCAAGGAAGAGGTCCAGAGCGTCCTCGAACGCCTCCAGAACGGCCGCATCACGCTGCCCAAGCAGTGGGCGGCGCGGCACCGCAAGGTGACGGACATCCTCACCAGCGGCGACCCGTACCAGATCGCCACGCTCGCGAGCGAGCTGCGGCGCTGGGACCTCGAGCGCGGCCTGCCCGACCTCGACAGGCAGGCCTACCGCCGCGCCCTGCGCCTCCTGGCCGGCGAGATCAGCGCCGTCCTCGGCATCAGCGAGAACGAGGCCCGCGCTCTCATGGGCGTGGCCGAGGAGGACGAGCTCAACTGAGCTCGCGGGCGCCTTCGGCGCCCGGCCACAGCCGTACGTGCGACCAGGGCGCCGGGCCAGCTGGCCCGGCGCCTCTCTTCGTGACCGCCACGGCCGGCGGTCGTCGGCCTGTCGACCCCCGGCGGACCCACTCCCCTACCTCGCCTCACCTCGGCCCAGGTACCTGAGCGCGATCGCGTACGCCGCGTAGTCGTCGAGCGGCCGGCCAGGCGAGCGCATGCCGGGCGGCAGCAGGCGGGCCAGTAGGCCAGGCGGGTTGTCGCGGAAGTAGAGGCGCCGCGCCTCGAGGGTCGTGCCCGTCTCGGGCACGAGGAGGGGGTCGTGGCCGGCGCCCTTGAGCGCCGCGACCAGCGCCGCGCTGCCGGTGCCGTCGCCGACGAGCACCGTCGCGCCCGCCGGCAGCTCGAGCGCCGCGGCCTCTTCGACGGTCACGATCTCCCGCCGCAGCAGCTCACCGGCGTCGCTCACGAACGCGACGCCGACGTCGCGTCCCGGGTCGAAGGCCACGATCACCGTGAGGGACGCTTCCCCAGGGGCGGAACCAGGGCCCCGCCGCATGACGAGACCGCCGGCCCGGCGGCCCCGCCGCGTGACTCGTGGCCGCGCTGCCTCATCTCACGCTCGCCGTCCCCGCCCGCTCGCCGGGCGTCGTCCCGCGCGGGGCTTCGACCGGCGAGCGGGCGGCCACGCAGCAGGGTACCGCGTACCGCTCCTCGCCCGTCGTCACGGTCCGCCGCGTCGCCGGCGCCGCCCGACCCTACGCGAGGGCGCGCCCGTTGCGGGCGCGCCCTCTCTCCTCGCCTGCGTCTGGAGCCGGCTGCCTAGCCGCGCACCTCTGGCTGCTGCGCCGGAGCCTGGGCGGCCGGGCGCTGTGCGGCCGGCGCCTCCTCGGCGGGACGCTTCTCGGCCAGCTTCTCGAGCGTGCGGACGTCGGCCACGCGGGTCCTGCGGATCGCGTCGAGGCCCGTGCCGGCCGGCACGAGGCGGCCGAGGATGACGTTCTCCTTGAGGCCGACGAGGTCGTCGACCTTGCCGGCGAGCGCGGCCTCGGTGAGCACGTGGGTCGTGTGCTGGAACGAGGCGGCCGACAGCCAGCTCTTCGTCGAGAGCGACGCCTTCGTGATACCGAGGAGCAGCGGCTTCCAGGTGGCCGGGGTCTTGCCCTCGGCCATCAGGCGCTGGTTGACCTCCTCGATGTCGAAGCGCTCGACGGTCTGGCCCTCGAGGTAGTCGCTGTCGCCGCGGTCGATGATCTCGACGTACTTGAGCATCTGGCGCACGACGATCTCGATGTGCTTGTCGTGCACGCTCACGCCCTGGCCGCGGTACACCTTCTGGATCTCGTCGACCAGGTAGCTGCGCACGGCGTCGGGGCCGCGCGACTCGAGCAGGTCGTGAGGGTTGATGCTGCCGCGGGTGAGCGGGTCGCCGGCCTCGACGCGGTCGCCGTCCTTGACGACGACGCGCATCGTGCGGTCGATCTTGTACGTCTTGACGAACTCGCCGTCGTCGGAGGTGACGGTCACGCGCACGCGGTCGTCCTCCTCCTCGAGCGAGACGACGCCGTCGACCTCGGAGATCACGGCCCTGACCTTGGGCTTGCGCGCCTCCACCAGCTCGATCACGCGCGGGAGGCCCTGCGTGATGTCGGCGCCGGTGGCGATGCCGCCCGTGTGGAACGTGCGCATCGTGAGCTGCGTGCCGGGCTCGCCGATCGACTCGGCGGCGATCGTGCCGACCGCCTCGCCGAGGCTGACGTCGCGCATCAGCGACATGTCCATGCCGTAGCAGCCGATGCACACGCCGGCGCGCGTCTGGCAGGTCAGCGGGCTGCGGACGGCCACGGCCTTGACCTCGGGGTTGTCGGCCATGCGGGCGGCGATGGCCTTGACGTCCTCCATGTAGAGGACCTCGCCCGCCTCCTTCTTGAAGTCGCCGATCTCGAGGTCGAGCGCCAGGCGGCGGCCGTACAGGCTCATCTCGAGGTGGCCGCGGGCGCGCGGGCGTCCCTCGGGCGTGTAGAGCGCGACCTCGAGGAACTCGGCGCTGCCGCAGTCCTCCTCGCGCACGACGATCTCGTGGGCGACGTCGACGAGCTTGCGGGTCAGGTAGCCGGAGTCGGCGGTCCTGAGGGCCGTGTCGGCGCCGCCCTTGCGGGCGCCGTGCGTCGAGATGAAGTACTCGAGGACGTCGAGGCCCTCGCGGAAGTTCGCGCGGATCGGCAGCTCGATGGTCTCGCCCGACGGGCTGGCCATCAGGCCGCGCATGCCCGCCAGCTGACGGATCTGCTGCGGGTTGCCGCGGGCGCCCGACTGCGCCATGACGTAGAGCGGGTTGAACGGCATGTTCTTCGAGAAGTTCTCGAACACCGCGTCCTTGACCTGCTCGGTCGTGTCGTTCCACAGGCGGATGACCTGG
>DATGNP010000272.1:0-4861 GCA_035306665.1 Trueperaceae bacterium | reverse complement strand
GTCGATGACGGTCGTGATGGCCGAGGAGGACGCCCGCGCGCGCGGCCTGAGGCCCCTCGCCAGGCTCGTCCAGGCCGCCGTGGCCGGCGTGCCGCCCGAGGTGATGGGCATCGGGCCGGTGCCGGCGATCCGCGAGCTGCTCAGGAAGGTCGGGATGACCTTGGACGACGTCGACCTCGTCGAGATCAACGAGGCGTTCGCGAGCCAGGCGTACTACTGCCAGCGCGAGCTCGGCATCCCGGACGAGAAGCTCAACGTCAACGGCGGCGCGATCGCGATCGGCCACCCGCTCGGCGCGACCGGCGCGCGCATCGCCGCCGACCTCTTCGCCGAGATGCGCCGCCGCGGCGCCGAGCACGGCATCGTCTCGATGTGCGTGGGCGGCGGTCAGGGGATGGCGGCGCTGTTCCGGCTCGTCGACTGACGGACGGCCGCGCCGGGGCGGTCGGCCCGCTACTGGCAGCCTGACCCCGGGCGCGCGGGCGCGTAACGCGATGGGCATGGGCAGGAGAGGGGCCCACGTTCGTTGACACCGTCCTGGAGCCTTCTTATACTCCCAGCCACGTACGACACCGGCGCGGGCACGTCGCGCCCACCTGCGACGCCCCCTCGAAGCGGGCGACGCCATCCTCCTTCCAGGGTTCTCGGGCGCGTGACGACCGCGGTCTTCCGTCGGTCCTTGCCGGTGCCCTCGCCTCGGTCCGCCCCCGTCGCCGTGACGGGTGGCCACCTGACGAAGGGAGCCCTTATGACGAAGCTCGTGAGGACCACGCTCTTCGCCGTCGTGCTGGCAGCGCTCGTCGCCGCCACGGCCCACGCCCAGCGGACCGTGAACCTGGTCGGTTGGGCGATCGGCCCCGACGACCCGGCCATCCACCGCGCCGAGAACCTCGAGGCGGCCGTCGACCTCATGAACGCGGCGCTCGAGGAGCGAGGCGCGGACTACCGCGTAGCGATCGAGACCGACTTCGAGACGGTCAGCTGGGACGACTACCGCCGCCGCATCCTGCTCGGGTTCGAGTCCGGGCAGGCTCCCGACATCATCATCTCCTCGCACATCGACATCGGGACGTGGGCCGACGCCGGCTACATCGCCCCGCTCGACGACTACATCGACCGGTACGAGGCCTTCGGCGACATCGCCGACTCGCTCTGGGACTTCGTGACGTACAAGGGCAGCGTGTGGGGGGTGCCGCTGAACCCCGAGGCCAGGCCCTTCTACTTCAACAAGAAACTGCTCGCCGAGCTGGGCTGGAGCGACGAGGAGATCGCGGAGCTGCCCGAGCGCGTCCGCAGCGGCGACTTCACCTGGCGCGACGTCATCGACGTCAGCGTCCAGGCCGTCGAGGCGGGCGTCGTCGAGGAGGGGCACGGCTACTGGCACCGCCCGGTCAACGGGCCCGACTTCTGGCACACCTACTACGCCTTCGGCGGCAGGCTCCAGGACGAGGAGACCGGCCAGCTCGTGTTCACGCGGGACGCGGCCCTCGGCATGCTCACCCTCTACCGCGACATGGTCGAGCAGGGCGTCCTGACGCGCGACCTCATCAACATGCCCTGGAACGACTGGCACCGCGCCGTCACCGACGGGCGCGTGCTCTTCAACTCGGCCGGTACGTGGACCTGGGCGCAGTGGGCGCTCGAGTTCGGCATGGGCTTCGAGGCGGTGGAGGAGACCTTCGGTCACGCCCTCCAGCCCGCGGCCGAGCCGGGCGGCCGGCCGAACACGCTGTCGCAGCCGCTCGCCCACATGCTCTTCGCCGGTTCCGAGAACCTCGACGTCGCCGCCGAGCTCCTCAGCTACGTCGTCAGCCCCGAGCTCGACGTGAGGGCCCTCGAGAGCGCGCACCTGCCGGTCCTCGAGTCGACGCGCGCGCTGCCCGAGTTCGTCGAGGACGAGTTCCTCAGCCAGGTCGTGTACATGCTCGACTACACGACCGCGCAGCCGATCCACTCCGGCTTCGGGCGCTACAGCGACGTCTTCTTCCGGGCGATCTCGGCCGTCGAGGCCGGCCAGGTCGACCCCGAGGAGGGGGTGGAGATCGTCGTCGACGAGCTGCGGCGCGCGTTGGGCGACGAGGTGATCATCGAGTGAGATCGGGGCGGCCTAGGCGCCCCGAGGCCGGCGAGTCCGTCTCAACGCGAAGGGCGGGGGCCCACCTCAGGACCCCCGCCCTCTTCCTGACGCCCGCCTTCGTGGTGATCGCCCTGTTCTTCGTCCTGCCGGCGGTCGTCACGGTCTTCCTCTCGCTCACCGACCTGTCGGCCAGGACGATGACGAACCCGACGTTCGTCGGGCTCGCGAACTACGAGTACATCCTCAGCAGCCGCTGGACCCCGATCGTCGTCAGGAACACCGTCCTGTACGTCACGCTCACGCTCGCGTTCAACGTCGTCATGGGGCTGGCGCTGGCGGTATCGACGTCGCTGCTGCCCGACCGCATCGGCAACGGCCTCAGGCTGCTGTGGCTGCTGCCGCGCATCACCTCGCCGGTCATCTACGTCCTCATCTGGCAGGCGCTGCTGGCGCCCGCGCCGTTCGGCCTGGTCGGGAACCTCATGGGCATCAGCCGCAACGTCGTGAACGCGCACCCGTGGCCTACCGTGATCCTCGCGAACGGGCTGATCGGCGCCTCGCTCGGCATGCTGATCTTCACGGCCGCCATCCGCTCGATACCGCGTGACCTCTTCCACGCCTCGGCCGTCGACGGCGCGACGACCTGGCAGACGGTGCGGCGCGTGGTGCTGCCGCTGATGCGCTGGCCGATCATGTTCGTCACGGCCTACCAGACGCTCTCGCTCCTGGCGTCGTTCGAGTACATCCTGCTCCTCACCAACGGGGGCCCCGGCTTCTACACCACCGAGGTCTGGTCGCTGTGGGCCTACAAGGAGGCGTTCCAGAGCTACGTCGGCAACGTCGAGTTCGGTCTCGGCGCCGCGATGGCGGCCGTGCTCGTCGTCGTCGGGATCGTCGCGTCCCTCGTCTACCTGAGGGTCTTCCGCTTCGACGAGCTCCTCTCGCGACCCAAGGTGGAGGTCAACTGATGCCGCTGCGGCCCCGGGCCTGGTGGCTCGTCCTGCTGCTGCTGGCGGCCATCACGGTGCCGATCGTCGTCGGCTACCTCTGGATCGTGATCGGCTCGTTCAACACGCGCGTCCACGGCATCACGCCGGTCGGCGAGTGGACGCTCGAGAACTGGCGCTTCCTCGGCGAGCGGCTGGGTCGCCGACCGTCGATCTGGACCGCGCTCCTGAACACGCTGCTGTTCGCCGGCGGCGTCTCGCTGCTGGTCGTCACGGTCTCGGCGATGGCCGCCTACGCGATCTCGCGCCTGAGCTTCCCCGGCCGCGGCTGGTTCCTCGGCCTCGTGCTGGTGCTGCACGCCTTCCCGGCCGTGAGCCTGCTCATCGCCAGCTACTACGTGCTGCGCGTGATGGGCCTGTTCGACTCCCTCGTGGGCGTCGTACTGGTCATGACCTCGTTCATGATGCCGTTCGGGATCTGGCTCCTGAAGGGCTTCTTCGACAACATCTCATGGGAGATGGAGATGGCCGCCCTCGTCGTCGGCGCCTCGCGCTGGAGGATCTTCCGGACCATCGCGCTGCCGCTCGTGCGTCCGGGGCTGTTCGCGCTGGCCGTGTTCACGTTCCTCGTCGCCTGGGGCGAGTTCATCCTGCCGTACACGTTCATCGTCTCGGGCAGGACGTGGACGCTGTCGATATACCTGCAGAGCATGCTCGGCGACTTCGAGCGCGCCGACTACGGTCTCGTCGCCGCCGTCGGCCTGTTCTACGTCCTCCCGGCGGTGGCCGTGTTCCTCGTCGGCCAGCGCTACCTGCTCGACATGTACTTCGGAGGCAGCAAGGGATGAGCGCAGACGTCCGCAACGGCGACGGCGTGCCCGTCAGCCTCAGGGGGCTCGCGAAACGCTTCGGCAGCGTCGAGGCCCTGAAACCCCTCGACCTCGACATCGCCGCCGGCGAGCTCGTCGCGTTCCTCGGCCCGTCGGGCTGCGGCAAGACGACGACCCTGCTCCTCATCGCGGGAATCTACAAGGCGGACGAGGGCGAGGTCTGGTTCGCGGACCGGCGGGTCGACGGACTTCACCCGCGCGACCGCGACGTGGGCATGGTCTTCCAGTCGTACGCTCTCTACCCGCACCTGACGTTGTTCGAGAACATCGCCTACCCCCTGCGGCTCAAGCGGCTGCCGGACGCCGAGGTCAAGCGCAGGGTCGAGCAGATCGCCGAGGTCCTCGGCATCGCCGAGCAGCTGGGCCGCCGACCGTCGCAGGTGTCGGGCGGCCAGCAGCAGCGGGCCGCGATCGCGCGGGCCCAGGTGAAGGAGCCGAGCGTGATGCTGCTCGACGAACCGCTCTCGAACCTGGACGCCCAGATCAGGCTGCAGGCGCGCGGCGAGATCAGGCGCCTGCAGAAGGAGCTCGGCGTCACGAGCGTCCTCGTCACGCACGACCAGTCCGAGGCGCTGGCGATGGCCGACCGCGTGGCCGTGTTCCGCGACGGCGCGCTCCACCAGTTCGCCGCGCCCGACGAGCTCTACGCGCGGCCCGCCGACGCGTTCGTGGCGTCGTTCGTGGGCTTCCCGCCGATGAACCTGTTCGAGGGCGAGGTCAGGGGTGGGGAGTTCCTCACCGACGGTCTCAGGGTCCCCGTGCCACGCTCCTGGCCCGAGGGCAGGGCGAGGCTCGGCATAAGGCCCGAGCACGTGCGCCTGGAGGGAGACGTCGAGGGCGAGATGGTCGGCTTCGAGCCGCAGGGCCGCGAGTTCCTGGTCAACGTGCGCGTCGGTGCCAGGCAGCTCCAGGTCCTGACCACGGCCCGTCCGCCCGACACCTCGACC
>DATGNP010000271.1:0-4251 GCA_035306665.1 Trueperaceae bacterium | reverse complement strand
TACCGCGCCCTCGGCTGCCGCGGGCTCGCACGGGTGGACCTGTTCCTGAAGCGCGACGGCAAGCTCGTGCTGAACGAGGTGAACACCATGCCCGGCATGACCTCGTACAGCCGCTACCCGCGGATGATGGCCGCTGCCGGCCTGCCGCTCGGCGAGGTACTGGACCGGCTGATCGCCTCGGCTCTGGCGGGAGGCTCCCGGTGAGACGGGCGTCGGCTGGGGCGCGGGCACCGACCCGAGGCGAGACGGCGGGGGCGGCGACGGGTAGCTCGGGGGACGGGGCGGCGATGGGTAGCTCGAGGGTGGGAGCGAGGCCGGGTGGCTCAGCGGCGGCGACCGGAGGCGCGCTACCCGACGGCTTCGTCTACCTGGACGAGGCCGTGCCGGGCGTGCGCTGGGACGCCAAGTACGCCACCAGCGACAACTTCACGGGCGCGCCGGTGGACGGCTACCTGGCGAACCGGATCGTGGGCACGCGCGAGCTGTGCGCGGCGCTGGGCCTGGTGCAGGCGGAGGCGGCCGCCCTCGGCCTCGGGGTCTTCGTGTGGGACGCGTACCGCCCGCAGCGGGCGGTGGACCGCTTCGCGCAGTGGGCGCAGCTGCCCGAGGACGGCAGGACGAAGCGCCGCTTCTACCCGCACGTGGACAAGCGGGACCTGTTCGCCGCGGGGTACGTGGCCGCCCGTTCCGCGCACAGCCGCGGCGGCGCCGTCGACCTCACGCTCCGCGACCTGGCCACCGGCGCGCTGCTCGACATGGGGACCGGCTTCGACTTCATGGACCCGCTGTCACGTCACGGGGCGGGTGGGCTGGACCCGGTCGCCGCCCGCCGTCGTCGGCTGCTGCGCCAGCTAATGGAGGCGTGCGGCTTCGCCGCTTACGAGCCCGAGTGGTGGCACTACACGCTGGTCGACGAGCCCTACCCCGACGCCTACTTCGACTTCGCCGTCGAGTGAGGCCCGTCCTCCACGCGGGGTGCCACGACCTCGGCGGGCTCGGCGGCGAGCGGCAGGCGCACGGTCGCGACCAGCCCGCCGCCGGGGCGGGGCGCGAGCGTGAGGTCGCCGCCGTGAGCCCGGCAGACGCTCCGCACGATCGCCAGCCCGAGGCCCACGCCGGCGTGGCTGCTGCGGACGCGGCCCGGACCCCTCTGGAACGGCTCCGTGAGGGTCGCGACGAGCTGGGGCGGGATGACGTCCCCGGTGTTCTCGACGGTGAGCACGGCGTGCTCCGGCCCGACCGCCGCGGTGACCCTCACGACGCCGCCCTCGTCCAGGTTGTGGACGATCGCGTTGTGCACGAGGTTCGTCGCCATCTGCAGCAGCAGCGCGTGCGAGCCCAGGGTGGGCGCCGGGTCCGCGTCTACATGGACGTCCACGCCGTGCCTCTCCGCGAGCGGCAGGAGCGTCTCCACGGCCTCGTCCACGACCAGCGACATGTCGACGGGCTCCAACGGGAACGAGCGCTGGTCGCTGCGGCTGAGCGCCAGCAGGGCCTCGGTGAGCTCGATCGACCGGGCGTTCACGGTGAGCAGCCTCTCGATGAGCTGCCGCTGGTCGTGCCCCGGGTCGCTCCTGGCCACCTCGAGGAGCGTCCGCGTGATCGCCAGCGGCGTGCGCAGCTCGTGCGACGCGTTCGCCGCGAAGCGCTGCTGCTCGGCCACCTGGGCCTCCAGGCGGGCGAGCATGTTGTCGAAGGCGTCGGCCAGCTCGCTGAACTCGTCCATGCGGCCCTCGAGCTCGATGCGGTGCGACAGCGAGCCCCTCGCCGCCTGGCGCGTCGCGCGGGTGATGCGGTCGAGCGGGGCGAGCATCCGGCCGGCCAGCACCCAGCCGCCTACCAGGCCGAAGACGAGAAGGAAGACGAACCCCCACGCCGCCCTGGGCGCGAAGGCGCGGACCAGGTCGTCGCGGCCGGGCCAGAAGCCCTGCCTCGTGCTGACGGCCTCGGGCGGCACGTACCGCAGGAGGAACACCCACACGATGGCGAGCAGCACCGTGCCCGCCACCACTAGGAACGCGGCGTAGCTGAGGGTGAGCCGCAGCCGGACGCTCACGCCCGGAGGGCGGGTCACGCTCCCTCGCCGTCCACGTCTATGCGGTAACCCACGCCCGGCATCGTGGCAATGAGCCACGGCTCACCGAGCCGCTTCCGCAGCGCCGAGATCGTGATCCTCACCGCGTTCGTGAACGGGTCGGCGTTCTCGTCCCAGGCGCGCTCCAGCAGCTCGTCGGCGCTGACGACCCCGCCGCCCGCCTGCATGAGCACCTCGAGGACGGCGAACTGCTTCCTGGTCAGCGCGACGTAGCGGCCGTCGCGATAGACCTCGCGCCTGAACGGGTCGAGGCGTAGGCCCGCGAGCTCCAGCACCGGCGGCCGCCTGACCACGCGCCGGCGGTGCAGCGCCCGCAGCCGCAGGACCAGCTCCTTCAGCTCGAACGGCTTGGTGAGGTAGTCGTCGGCACCGAGCTCGAAGCCGGTCGCCTTGTCCTCCAGGCGGTCCGCCGCGGTGAGCATGAGGATCGGCGTGCCGCTGCCGGAGGCGACGATGCTCCGTGCCACCTCGTCGCCCGTCGGCCCCGGGACGTCGCGGTCGAGGACGGCCACGTCGTACTCGTTCACGCTCAGCAGCTCGAGCGCCGCGTGGCCGTCGCCCGCGACGTCCGCGGCGATGGCCTCGAGCCTCAGCCCGTCGCGGATCGCCTCCGCCATCAGGGGCTCGTCCTCGACGACGAGAACACGCACGCTCCCGATGTTAGGCGCCCGCACGTATCGTCCTCCTATCGAGAAACACGAACGGGCCGGCAACGTCGCGCCGTGTCGACTGGGGGCATGAGGCGAGAAGGTCCCCTGCGCGTAGCCCTAGCCGTCTTGGTCGTCGCCGGCGTGGGCCTGCGGCTGCTCGTCCACGCCGCGCCGCCCAACCGGCCCGGAGCCCCGGGCGCGCCGCCCCGGTGCGCGGCCGAGGCCGTGACCGTCGCGGACGGCCTGCTGCCCAGCGGCACCACCCCCTGGGACGACCTGCCGGGCGTGCGCGACCTCGACCCCGACCTGCTGGCGGCGCTGCGCGCGGCCGCCCTGCAGGCCGCGGGGGAGGGGGTGGCGGTGTACGTGACCAGCGGCTGGCGCTCCCCCGAGCACCAGGCCCGGCTGCTCTGCGAGGCGGTGGCGCGCTACGGCTCGGAGGCCGCGGCCGCGCGCTGGGTCGCGCCCGTCGACTCCTCGCTCCACGTCTCCGGGGACGCCGTGGACGTAGGTCCGGCGTCGGCCGCCGACTGGCTGGCCAGGCACGGCGCCGCGTTCGGGCTGTGCCGCGTGTACGCCAACGAGCCGTGGCACTTCGAGCTACGGCAGAACGCTGCGGAGGAGCGCTGCCCTCCCCTGTACCGCGACGCTGCGAGCGACCCGCGGCTCTGAGGGGTGGGGTCGCGGCGCTGAGCGGTGGGGTCTCGGCTCTAAGCGGTCGACCCGCGGCTCTGAGGTGTGGGGTCGCGCGAGGACACCGTGAGCGCTTGGGCCCCGGCCGGGCGCCTGGCCTCGGGGGCAGGCCGGAACGCCGAGGCGCCAGGACCCTTGGACCGTCACGGTGCCAAGAGGACGCTGTAAGGCAAGGCGAGCAGCACGAGCCCGAGGAACGCGAGCGAGCCTACGAGCAAGGCGCGTGGGCCCAACCTCCGCAACGCTCTCAGGTCGAGGCCCAGGCCCAAGCCGGCCATCGCGGCTGCGGTGAGCAGGAGGCTCCCCACCTCCATCGCCCTGGACACGTCCTGGGGGATGGCCCCCGAGCTCTGGAGGCCGGCGACCAACAAGAACCCGAGCAGGAAGGGGGGCACCCCCGACCGCTGCAGGAAGCCCCTGGAACGCGCCCGCGACCGCCTGGCGGGCATGGCGTCGTCTGCAGCGGCCCGCGGCGCCTCGCCCCGCCCGGTTCCCAGCGCCTCGTCGTGCCCGGTTCCCAGGGGCTCTTCGTGCCCGGCTCCCAGCGGCTCGGCGTGCCCGGTCCCCAGCGGCAGGCGGGAGTAGACGACCAGCGCCGGGGCGAGCATGGCGACCCGGGTGAGCTTCGCGAGCGTGGCAGCGTCCCCGGCCACGGTCCCATGGGCGTAGCCGGCGGCGACGACCTGGCCCACCTCTTGGAGCGTCAGCCCGACCAGGACGCCGTAGCCGACCGCGTGGGGGTCGGCGAGGGCGGCGACCACCGCGAACGCGAGCGCGCCGACGGCCCCCACGAAGCTGATGACCCCCACCGCG
>DATGNP010000270.1:0-4116 GCA_035306665.1 Trueperaceae bacterium | reverse complement strand
GCCCCTGGCGCGGACGTCGGGGGCCACGGCGAGGCCGCGCACCTCCGCGATGTCACCCCAGAGTATGTGAAGCGCCCCGTTGCCGACGAAGCGCTTGCCCTCCTCGGTGTCGACCTCGGCGACGAAGAAGTCGCGGAGGTTCTCGAAGATGTTCTGCATCGGCCGCACGAGCATGCGGCCCTGGCTGGCCCAGTAGCCGATGTTCGCGAAGATCAGGGGCACGTCCTCGGCGCGCGCGTGCCGCACCGTCACCTCGGCCCCTGCCGCCGCCGGCGGCGGCGTGAGCGCCTCAAGCGCCACGACCCAGCTCCTCCTTGGCGGCGGCGATCGCCTCGGCTACGCGCGCCGTGGCCGTGCCGCCGAGGCTGGCGCGCGCGTCGACCACGTTCTCGAGCCTGAGCGCCTCGTGCACGTCCGGGCCGATGCGAGGGTCGACGGCCCGCATCCGCTCGAGGCCCAGGTCGGCGAGCCCGACGCCCTCGTCGAGGGCCAGCGCCACGAGCCTGCCCACCACGTGATGCGCCTCGCGGAACGGGACGCCCCTACGGACGAGGTAGTCGGCTAGGTCGGTGGCGTTCGAGAAGCCGCTCTCGGCGGCGGCGCGCATGCGCGGCGCGTGGAAGTCCGCGCGGGGCAGCATGCCGACGTAGAGGCGCAGGGAGTCCTCGGCGGTGTCGAGGGCGTCGAACAGGCCCTGCTTGTCCTCCTGCATGTCCTTGTTGTAGGCGAGCGGCAGGCCCTTCATGACCGTGAGGATGCCCATCAGGGCGCCGTAGACGCGGCCCGTCTTGCCCCGCACGAGCTCGCAGACGTCGGGGTTCTTCTTCTGCGGCATCATCGAGCTGCCGGTCGTGTACGCGTCGGGCAGCGTGACGAACCCGAACTCCTGGCTCGACCAGAGGATCAGCTCCTCGCTCAGCCGCGAGAGGTGCATCATCAGGATCGCCAGTGCGGCGATCACCTCGATCACGAAGTCGTGGTCGGAGACGGCGTCGAGCGAGTTCGCCGCCACGCGCGCGAAGCCCAGGAGCTCGGCCGTGCGCCGCCTGTCGATCGGGAACGTCGTGCCCGCCAGGGCACCGGCCCCGAGCGGCGACTCGTCGGCGCGGGCGAGGGCGTCGCGGAGCCGTCCGGCGTCGCGTCCGAGCATCTCGAAGTAGGCCAGCAGGTGGTGCGAGAGGAGCACGGGCTGCGCGACCTGCAGGTGCGTGTAGCCGGGCATCACGACGCCGAGGTGCCTCTCGGCCAGGTCGACGAGCACCGCGCGCAGCTCGCCGATCAACGCGATCACCCGGCTGCCGCGCCGCTTGACGTGCAGGCGCATGTCGGTCGCGACCTGGTCGTTGCGGCTGCGCGCGGTGTGGAGCTTCCCCCCGACCGGGCCGACGCGCTCGGTCAGGAGGTGCTCGACGTTCATGTGGACGTCCTCGTGCTCGGTGCTGAGCTCGAGCCGGCCCGCCCGCAGGTCGGCGAGCACGCCCTCGAGGCCCTCCGCGATCGCCGCGCCCTCCTCGGGCGAGAGGATCCCCTGCTCGGTGAGCATGCGGGCGTGCGCCAGCGAGCCCGCGACGTCCTCCTCGACCATCGCCGCGTCGACGTCTATGGACGCGTTGACCCGCTTCACGAGCTCGTCGGTGGGCTCGGTGAAGCGGCCGCCCCACATCGCGGCGCCCTTGCCGGTCGTCAAGGCGCCGCCTGCCGCTGCCACACGCCGCCGACCCGCTTGCTCAGGTGCAGCGGCGACGGGCCCGCCTGCCGGTAACCGAGTCGCTGGTAGTAGGGGAGGAGCGCCTCCTCTTCGACCTCGAGGTCGAGGAGCGGCACGTTGCCCTTGATGGCCAGCGCCTCGAGCTTCGTCATCAGCCACCGGCCGTAGCCGTTGCCGCGCTCGTCGGGCCTGGTCGTGACGCGCTCGACGCGCCAGCCGGGGTCTGACGGCAGCCAGCGCACGGCGGCCAGCACGGGGCCGCCCTCACGCTCCACGAGCAGGGCGCCGCCCTTCGTCAGCCAGGCGCGCATCGCCGCGGCGTCCCTGTCGGGGCGGCCGGCGGCCGCGAACAGGTCGGCCAGCCGCTCGGCGTCGGCCAGGGTAGCGTCCCTGAGCCTCACGGTGGGCCGCGCGGGGTCCGTGCCCGCCGGCCAGAGCGCGGCCCCCACCTCAGCCGACCCCCGGTACGGGCGCGGCGTCGTCGACGTCGGCAGCGGCGGCTCCCGCGGCCCGGGCCTGCTCGAGCTGGGTGCGGATCCGCAGGCGCAGGGCGTTGAGCTTGATGAAGCCGTCGGCGTCGGCCTGGTCGTAGACGTCGTCCTCCTCGAACGTCACGACGTCCTGGCGGTAGAGGGAGTTGGGCGAGCGCCGGCCCGTGACCGTGACCGAGCCCTTGTAGAGCCTCAGGCGCGCCTCGCCGGTGACGGGCTTCTGGATGTCGTCCATCAGCCGCTGCATGGCCTCGCGCTCGGGCGCGAACCAGAAGCCGTTGTAGACGGCCGCGGCGTACTTCGGGACCAGCTCGTCGCGCAGCTGCAGCACCTGGCGGTCCAGCGTCAGCGACTCGACGGCCTTGTGCGCGTGGAACAGTAGCGTGCCGCCCGGCGTCTCGTAGCACCCGCGTGACTTCATGCCCACGAAGCGGTTCTCGACGATGTCGACGCGGCCGACGCCGTGCCTGCCGGCGATCTCGTTCGCCTTTGCCAGGAGCGCGTAGGGCGAGAGCCGCTCGCCGTTCAGAGCGACGGGCGTGCCCGACTCGAAGGCGACGACGACCTCCTCGGCGGCGTCGGGCGCGTCCTCCGGGTCCACCGTCAGGCGCCACATGCCCTTGGGAGGCGCCGCCCACGGGTCCTCGAGGATGCCGCCCTCGTAGCTGATGTGGTACGCGTTCGCGTCCATCGAGTACGGCTTCTCCTTGGTCACGGGCACGTCGATGCCGTGCTCGCGGGCGTAGGCGATGCAGTCCTCGCGGCCCTTGAGGTCCCACTCGCGCCACGGCGCGATGACGGTCACGTCGGGCTTGAGCGCGTAGGCCGAGAGCTCGAAGCGCACCTGGTCGTTGCCCTTGCCCGTGGCGCCGTGGGCGACGGCGTCGGCGCCCTCGGCCTCGGCGATCGCGACCATCCGCTTCGCGATGAGCGGCCTGGCGAACGAGGTGCCGAGGAGGTAGTAGCCCTCGTAGACCGCGCCGGCGCGCAGCACGGGGAAGACGTAGTCGCTGACGAACTCCTCGCGGAGGTCGTCGGCGTAGGCGGCGACCGCGCCGGTGCGCAGCGCCTTCTCCTTGGCCTCCTGCACCTCGTCGCCCTGCCCGATGTCGGCCGTGAAGGCGACGACCTCCGCGCCGTAGGTGGCCTTGAGCCAGTGGAGGATGACCGAGGTGTCGAGCCCGCCCGAGTAGGCGAGCACCACCTTGCTTACCTGCTTGCCGCCCTGCTTCATCCCAGTGATCATCCCTCTACCTAGGTCAGTATCTATGCACCGCCCGTGAATAAGGATGCAAGACTAACACCGGTCGCGGCCGCGGGCAAGCGCCCTGGGCGACCCTCCGAGCGAGGCCAGCGTGGCGGCGACGAGCACCAACGCGCCGCCGACGACGCCCAAGGCGCCGAGCCGCTCGCCGAACAGGACGGCCGCGAGGACGGCGGCCAGGAGCGGCTCGAGGGTGGCCACCAGCACGGCCCGCGACGCCTCGACCGTGCGCAGGCCCGAGTAGTAGACGAAGTAGGCGAGGTAGGTCGAGAGCACCGCCATCAGCACGAGGTCGAGCCAGGCGCCGCCGCCCGCGCCCAGCGCCTCGAACCGCACCAGCGGCAGCAGGCCGACGGCGCCGACGGGCATCACGTACGCGAACACGGTCGCGGGCGCGTAGCGCCGCAGGACCCACTTGCCGAAGAGGTAGTAGCTCGAGTACGACAGCCCGGCAGTCAGGCCCCACGCCACGGCCGCGGGCGTCGGCGTCACGCCCGCGCCGCCGCCGGCGCTCACCATCGCGACCCCCGCGACCGAGAGCGCCACCAGCGTCCCCTTGCCCTTCGTCAACGGCTCGCCGAGGAGGGCAGCGGCGAGCAGCGCGACGAACGCCGGCGCCGTGTACAGCAGCACGAACGCCAGGCTGACGCCGC
>DATGNP010000269.1:0-18735 GCA_035306665.1 Trueperaceae bacterium | reverse complement strand
TACCGTCGGAAGGTCGCCGCCCTCGCCGCCCACCGCAGCCAGACGGCCGTCCTGTTCGCGCAGTGGGAGAAGCTCTGGGACGTCGAGACCCTGGAGCCGAAGCCCGGCGCGCCCGAGCCCGACGAGCAGACGCGCGCCTGGCGCAAGCGCCTCACCGAGGCCGAGAGCTTCTACGTGATCGACCCCGACGCCCGCACCCTCCTCGAGTAGCGGGCGTCGGGGTCCGGGCCGGAGGCGAGCCCCGGCTGCGGGCCTCTGGCCCGGGCGCGGCGCGCGCCGCGCCCCTCCGAGCTCAGGCCTGGCCGGTCCCGGCTCCCCGGTCGCCGTCCGCGGCCGGGGGCTGCGGGGCGGGCGGGGGCGGCTCGACGTCGACGGTCGGCGCCGCCGGCGGCTCGTCGGCCTGGCGCGGACCGCTGCGCTTGACCTTCACGCTGATGCCGAAGAGGCCCTCGTCGCGCAGGAGCATCACGGCGCCGGCGGCGATCAGCAGCAGCGGCAGGACCCAGCCGCCGCGCCCGTCCATGAAGCCGAACAGCGCCAGCAGCGCCAGGCCGGCCGCGGGCCAGATCGCCCACGGCTGCGGCTCGACCTCGAGGCGCGTGAGCGCGAAGAACGTCAGGGCCATGCCGATCAGGAACAGCCAGCCGGCCGAGGCGCCCAGCACGCCCTCGAAGAACGCCACCAGGCCGAGCGTGGCCAGCGTGCCGGCGGGGATCAGCGCCCACCAACGGGTCTTGTCCTCGTACCAGTAGACGGCGAACGCCAGGCCCAGCGAGGCCAGGAAGGCGCCGCCGCCGAGGTTGAACGGCGCGATGGCCGCGATGGCCAAGCCGGCCAGCGGGATCGCCGCGAGGCGCCAGGCGGCGTTGCCGCGCCGGCTGCCCTCGGTGTACGCGAAGTAGGCCAGCCCGCCGAACAGCAGGGCGCCGAGCAGGTCGCCCACGAAGCGGAACACCCCGAGCGTGCCGAGCAGCGCGATGACGCCGACGGCGATGAGCACGAGCGCCGCGGTCTGGTTCTTGTCCCTCGTCATGTTCACTCTCGCCTCCTCCTTCTGCCCTGAGCCTAGGTCCCTGCGCCCGCGCCGGCGTAGAGGAGGAAGTCTGGCCGCGCGCCTCTCCTACGGGGGGACGGCGGCTCCGCCCAAAGTCGGACGACCCCCTCGCCGCGGTGGCGGTAGCCTTGCCACGGAGATCTCCATGACCAAGGTCCGCGTCCTGCTCGTAGACGATCACACGGTGGTGAGGAAGGGCCTCAGGCTCGCCTTCGGCCTGGAGCCCGACCTAGAGGTCGTGGGCGAGGCCGGCAACGGCCGCGAGGCCTTGGACCTCGTCGAGAGCCTGAGGCCGGACGTCGTCGTCATGGACCTGCTGATGCCGGTCATGGACGGCGTCGAGGCCACGCGCGAGCTGAGGAGCCGCTTCCCCGACGTCGAGGTCGTCGCGCTCACCTCGGTCCTCGAGGACCGCATGGTCGTCGACGTCATCGAGGCCGGCGCGGCCGGCTACATGCTCAAGGAGTCGCGCCCCGGCGAGCTGTTCGAGGCCGTGAGGGCCGCCGCCAGGGGCGAGGTCCGCCTCGACCCCCGCGCCCAGGCGCGCCTCGTGCGCGAGGTGCGCGGGCCCAAGCTGCGCGAGCCCCTGACCGAGCGCGAGTCCGAGGTGCTGTCGCTGGTCGCGAAGGGCATGACGAACAAGGCCATCGCCCAGCGGCTCGACGTCGCCGAGGCCACGGTGAAGTCGCACGTCTCCAGCCTCCTCGCCAAGCTGGGCCTGCGCAGCCGCACGCAAGCGGCGCTCTTCGCTCTCCGCGAGGGACTGGTAGACCGTGACGCCTGAAGCGCAGCCGCACGCGCGTCTCGGTGGCGGCGCTCTTCGCGCGGCGCGAGGGGCGCCGTGATCACCGACCCCCTGGAGCCGGCCGCCGCCGTTCCCTGGCACCAGCGCCTCTCGACGCGCCTCACCCTCCTGCTCCTCGGCGTCGTGGCCGTGCTGACGGTCGCGATGGGGGTGCTGCTGTGGCGCGCCCTGGCCGAGGTCGTGAGGCTCCGCACCGGCGTCCCGATCGAGCCCGGGTTCGAGGGCCTCGGTGCCCTGGCCGGCGAGGGTCCGATCGACGCCAGGGCGGCCGCCGCCGTGCTGCGGAGCACGCTGGTGAACCTCGCCGTCGTCGTGGCCGTGACGCTGGTGGCGGCCACGGCGTTCTCGCGCTCGCTCATGGCCGACCCGCTGGCGCGCCTCACCGAGGCGACGCGGGCGTTCGCCGCCGGCGACAGGCACGCCAGGGCCAGGCTCGAGAGCGCCTCGGAGATCGGCGTGCTGGCGCGCTCGTTCGACGCGATGGCCGACGCCCTCTCCGCGGCGCAGGACCGGCTCGAGGCCAGGGTCGCGGCCCGCACGGCGGAGCTGCGCGCGCTCCTCGAGCTCTCGAACACGATCGCGATCACCGACGACCTGGCGCCGCAGCTCGAGGCCGTCCTCCACCGCCTCGTCGAGACCGGCTCCGCCGTCGCCGGCGAGGTCATCGAGATCGAGCCCTCCGGACGCCTGCGCACGGTGGCCGCCCTCGGCGAGGTGCCGGAGAGCCGCTTCCAGGTCCAGGAGGGCGACACCGCGCGGCCCGCCGCCTCCCGCATCGCGCAGGCCGCCGTCGTCGACGGCGACGCGCTGGCCCTGCCGCTGCGCGCCCGCGACGAGGTCGTCGGCGTGCTCCACGCCTACGCCCCGCCCGGGCGCGGCTGGGACGAGGAGCACGTCGACCTCGCCGCCGGCCTGGCGGCGCAGGCCGCGGTGGCGATCGAGAACGCCCGCCTCTACGAGCGCGCCAAGGGGCAGGCCGCCGACGAGGAGCGCCGCAGCCTCGCGCGCGAGCTCCACGACTCGGTCAGCCAGGCGATCTACGCCGTCGTGCTCAGCGCCCACACCGCCAGGCGCAAGCTCGACGAGGGCGACGCGGCGGGAGCCGGCGTCGCCCTCGACTCCGCCGTCGAGCTCGCCGAGGGCGCCCTGGCCGAGATGCGCGCCCTGATCTTCGAGCTCAGGCCCGAGGCGCTCGCCGAGGTCGGCCTGGTCGGGGCGCTCAGGCGCCAGCTCGACGGCCTCGAGCTGCGCCACGGCCTGCGTGCCGAGGCGACGCTGGGCGACGAGCCCGACCTCCCGTTCGCCGCCAAGCAGGAGCTCCTGCGGGTCGTGCAGGAGGCCCTCCACAACGTCGCCAAGCACGCGCGGGCGTCGGTGGTCACGGCCAGCCTCGGTACCGAGGACGGGCGCGTAGTGATCGTCATCGCCGACGACGGCGTGGGCTTCGACCCCGCGACCGCGCGGCCCGGCCACCTCGGCCTCACGTCGATGCACGAGCGCGTGGCCGCGCTGGGCGGCAGGCTCACCGTCGACAGCGCGCCGGGGGCGGGCACGCGCGTCCGCGTCGAGGCGCCGCTGACGGCGCCGGAGGTCAGGTCGTGAGCCGCCACCAGCTCGTCGGGGCGGCCCTGCTCGTCATCGGCCTCATGGCGTTCGCGCCCGACGCCTTCACCGGGCCGGCGCTCCTCCTCGGCATCGCCTTCGCGTTCTACGCGGTCTACCGCCGGAACCGCCGCCAGAGCTGGCCGCTGATCGCCAGCGGCGTGATAGCGAGCCTGGCCGCCACCGCCGCCGTCGACGCCGTCTTCCCGCGCTGGGACGAGGGCGTCGTGTTCCTGCTGGGCATGACCGCGACGTTCACCCTCGTCTACCTGCTCCCGCGCGACAGGGGCGGGGCGCGCTGGGCGCTGTGGCCGGCGCTGGCCTGGGCGTTCATCACCCTGGCCGCGAACGACCCGTGGGGCGGGCTGGCGCGCTGGATCGTGCCGCTCGTGATGATCGGCGCCGGGGTCGTGTTCCTCGGCTGGTCGAAGGGCAGCCGCTGAGGCGGCGCGCCCGCCCCTGACGCAGGACCCGACCCTCACGCGGGACGCGCCCCTGACGCGGGACGCGCCCCTGACGAGGGATCAGCCGCGGCGCGGGTCCACGGTGGCGCGCACGTGCTCCTCGAGGCCCGCGAGGCCCTCCAGCAGGGCGTCGAACTCGCGGCGGACGGCGTCGGGAACGCCGCTCGCGAGCTCCCTGGCCTCAGCCAGCAGCGCCGCCGCCGCCTCCGGCCCCTCGACGCGCAGCACCGGCTGCGCGGCGATCGTCAGCGCCCGCACCAGGTGCCAGCGCCCCGCGATCGAGCCGGCGCCCGGGGACCCCACGACGCCCCCGGCCCCCGGCGCCGCCTCGGCGCCCACCCCGGCGGCGCCCGCCCCTGCCGCGGCCCCGTCACCGTGAAGCGGCCGTAGCGCCTCCAGCGCCTCGCGCGCCAGCCCGTGCGCGAGGGTCGTCTCCTCCCGGCGCGCCGCCAGCGCGGCGGCCGTGTACAGGCTCACGCCCAGCCACGTGACGGCCGAGCCGCCCCCCACGGCCAGTCGGCGGCGCAGCTCCAGCGCCTCGCACGCCAGCTCCCAGGCCGTGGCGAGGTCGCCCGTGCGGGCGCGCTGGTCGGCCACGAACGTGAGCGACTCGGCCAGCCCCTCGGCGACGCCGGGGGCGCCCGGCGCGGCGTCGTGGTGCCGGCGAGCGATCGCCAGGCTCGCCTCGTACGACGCCAGCGCCGCGTCCGCGTCGCCGCGCGCCCTGGCGACGTGACCGGCGACGTCGAGCGCGATGCCGAGCTGGAGCTCGACGGCCACGTCGTCGCCGTCGCCGAGCCGCGCTCGCAGCTCGGCGACGGCCGACCCCACCAGCTCCGACGCCTCGTCCAGGCGCCCCGCGTGCATCCGGCTGCGCGCGAGCTCGACCCGCGCGGCGGCCAGCGCGACCGCTCGCGCCGGCCCGGGGTCGAGCGCCGCGAGCCGCTCGACCAAGGCCACGACGTGCTCGCGCAACGACGCCGAATCGTCCGCTTCGCCGCGGGCCGTGAGGTGGGAGGCCAGCGCCTCCTGGACCCTGACGGCGGCGACGAGGACCCCGACGTCGTCGGCCGCCACGAGGCCGTCGGCCTCAGCCAGCGCGCGCACGGCCTCGTACAGCGTCTCGGTGGCCCTCCCCTCGTCGCCCCGGTCGGCGTGGAACGAGGCGACGTCGATCAAGGCGTGCAGGTAGAGCGCCAGCGACCACTCGTTGACGTCGTCGTCGTAGGCGTCGCGCGCCAGTCGTATCAGCCTGACCAGCAGGGGTCGCCTCGCCGCCGTGTCGCCCACCTCGGCCAAGGCCGCCTGCGCGGTGCGCAGCCACGTCAGGTCGCCGTCCTGGTCGTCACCCTGACGCTCGAGCACGACGGCGAGGCGCCGCGCCAGCGCGCCGGACGCGTGCACGTCGCCCGCGCGGCGCGCGTCCCTCACCAGCCGATGGAGCGCCGCCGCCGCGTAGCGGCCGGCCTCCGGGTCGTCCTCGAGCAGGGCGACGGCCACCCTCATCAGGCCCGCCTCGCTCGCCGCGTCGTGCGGCACCGCGAGCTCGCCGCGCATGCACGCCTTCACCACCGCGGCGAGGGCCGCGGCCGCGGCTCCCTCGTCGAACCAGCCGGGCAGGGCCTCGAGCGCGACGTCGTGGTAGACGCGCTGCGCGAAGGCGGAGCGCGCGGCTCCCAGGCGGGCCGTCATGGCGTGGGGGTCGGCGGCGGCGAGCAGCGCCCGCGACGCGGCGTCAGGCTCGTCGGCGCCCAGGGCCCCCGCCACCGCGGCGACCAGCCAGTCCTCGAACTCCTGCCCCTGCAGCGCCGCCAGCGCCAGGGCGCGCTGCACGGCCTCCGGCGCCTCCTCGAGCCGGCGCGCGACGAGGTCGGCGAGGTCGAGCCCCCGGCTCAGCAGCTGCTCGAGGCCCGCCTCGGTCAGCTCGCCGGCGGGGTCCCTGCCCACGAAGAGGGCGCGTCCCCGCGGCGTCAGCGCGAAGCGCAGCAGCTCCTCGAGCAGGCGCGGGTTGCCGCCGGCGCGCTCGAGGAGCGCCCGTGCCTGCGCGGGCGTGAGCCCGGGCAGCGCCGCGCGCAGCAGGGGCGCGAGGTCCGCGACGGGCCCGAGCCTGATCACGTCGACGACGCCCCGCGCGGCGGCGTCCAGCGCGGCGAGCTCGGCCCCCGCCGGCGACGGCGGCGGGCCCTCCGGGTCGGCCGCCGCTCCCGCCGCCAGCCACTCGCGCTCCCAGTGGGTGACGACGAGCAGCAGCGGCCAGGGGACGGAGCGCAGCGCCCGCGAGAGCTCCGCCACGAACGCCGTGACGCCCGGGTCGGCGTACGAGAACTGCAGGTCGTCGAGGAGCAGGACGGCGGGCACGCCCGCGTCGGCGCCGAACAGCGTCCGCAGGTCGGCCACGACCTGCTCGGCCAGCGAAGCACGCCGCGCGCCGGCCGTCGCGGCGGCGTCGAGCGGCGCGGAGTCTCGGCGCCACTCGTCGTGGAGGCCCTTGAGCTCCATGCCGACCTCCCCGACCTTCTTGAGCAGGCCGAGGAACGGTACGGCGTCCGCGACGACGTCGGCGGCGAGCGCGCCGCCCATGCGCGCCGCCTTCACCAGCCGCTGCCGCCGACGCTGCTCGCGGTGGAAAGGCTCGAGGTGCGGGACGAGGTAGCCGTCGACGTGGCCGGGCAGCGCCCCGGACACGACCTGGTTGCGGCCGCCCGGGTCGGTGAGCCGCAGGCCCCACCACAGGAACGGCAGCGGCGCGCCCTGGTCGCACGCCTCCAGCGGCGGGTTCACCCGCAGGTTGTCGCCGTCCTCGCCCAGGGTCGGGGGCCAGTAGCCCGGCGCGCCGCCCTGTTCCCTGGCGACGAGGCGGGCGTAGAGCTCCTGCGCCAGGCGCGTCTTGCCCAGGCCGGGCTCGGCCAGCAGCACGACGACCCTGGGGCCGTCGCCGGCCCTCACGCTCTCCCAGTGCGCGAGCAGGCGCTCGAGCTCGGCGTCGCGCCCCGTGAACGAGCCGCGGGCGTCAGCAGCGAGTGTCACTGGCCGAGGTTACAGCGTGACCCGTGCTCTCACTCTCAGGCGCTAACCTGCACGGCGTGACAGCCGCACCCTTGGGAGGGGACCGCCCCGTCATGCTCCAGCGCGTCACGGAGCGAGTCCTGGTGGGACTGGGCCCGGTGCAGGGCGACCGCGCCCTGTCGAACAGCACCGTCGTCGCCGGCGCCGAGGCCACCATGGTCGTCGACACGATGATCTCGGCCGAGCTCGTGGAGCCGGTGAGGGCCGCCGCGGTCGAGCTCGGGTCTCGACCCGTCGCCTGGGTGCTGAACACCCACGGCGACAGGGACCACCTCGGCGGCAACGGGGCGTTCGAGGGCGCGCGCGTCGCGGCGCACCGCAGCGTCGCCGAGCACGGCCTCACGCGCGTCGACGAGCCGTTCGACGAGGCCTGGGAGACGGACCTGGGCGGCCTGCTCGTGCAGGTCAGCTACGTCGGGCCGGCGCACTCCGAGGGCGACAGCTTCGCCTGGCTGCCGGACGAGGGGGTGGCGATCACCGGCGACGTCGTGTTCAACGGACTCTTCCCGCTCGTGCGCGAGGACGTCGAGCGCTGGCTCTCGGCTCTCGACCGCCTCCAGCGGCTCGAGCCCACGCACGTCGTGCCCGGCCACGGACCGGTGGGGGACGCCCGCACCGTCCAGTGGCAGCGCGGTCTCCTCGAGGACGTCTACGAGGCGGTGAAGAGCCGCTACACGGCGGGCGTGCCGGCCCTCGAGGCGATCGAGGCCGGGCCGCCGGAGCGGTTCGCCACGCTGCCCCAGGCCGCCGCCCGTTGGCCGGGCGCGGTGAAGGGCATCTACCACGTGCTCGACGGCTTCAGCGGCGCCGGCTGAGGCGGTCGTCCCCGACTTTCGGCGGACGCGGCGCCCCGACGCTCGCCCCTATGATGAACCTCCGCATGACGAACCTCCGCGCCAGGGCGCCCAGAGGAGAGGACAGCCATGACTGACCGCAACGACCTCGCCAGCACCGAGACGACCACGAGCGCCCCCCGTGGGATCGGAGGGCTCTCCCCCATGCGCTACCTCGACAAGGCCATGAACTCGCTGCGGGACCTGGGCCTTATCCGCGACGGTACGACGACCCAGGACGCGCCCATCGTGGCGCTGCTGCAGCAGATCAGCGACCTCGACGAGGAGCGCGTCGTCGCGATCACGCGCACGCTCGCCCAGGCCTCGCTCTTCAACGACGTCGTGCGCGAGCAGGTCGCGGCGATGGAGGTCGGCACGCGCTACGAGCAGATCGCGAACTCGTTCAACTCGATCCGCGACGACGCCAAGGCACTCGTCGACCAGATCGAGGACGGCAAGCTCACCACGTGGGAGCGCCTGACGAACATGTGGATGAAGTTCACGCGCGGCGACATCGCCGACCGCTTCGACAAGATCAGGTCGTCCTACCTCGACGTCACGAAGGACACCCAGGACCAGATCAGGCGCGAGCGCACGATCCTCGAGGCCTACCAGGACTTCCGCGGCGCGCTCAAGGAGTCCGAGGTCCTGGCGTTCGAGGTGCTGAAGAAGGCCGAGGCCGAGGTCGAGGCCGCCAGGCAGCTCGTCGCCGAGCGCAACCGGACCGTCGAGGCCTACGCCGGCGACGACATGGCCGAGCGCGCGAGGCTCGAGCTCGCCCGCGACGAGGCCGTGCGCGCCCTCCAGGACTCCGACGCCCGCTACCAGATCGCCAAGGACCTCTCCGACAACCTCACGATCAGCTACAACACCTCCGAGGTCGTCATGGCGCGCCTGCTGCAGACGACCACGGCCAAGGAGCGCGTCCGCGCGCAGGCGGTCAGCTTCTTCAGCACGAACGAGACGGTGCTGACGGCCCTCTCGGCCTCGTTCACGGGCCTGTTCGGGCTGCACGAGGCGACCCGCACCGTCGAGACGATGAAGGAGGGCGTCAGCCAGTCGCTCGAGACCCTCTCCGAGATCGGCGGGAAGATCCAGGAGGAGGCGCTGAAGGCCGGCTACGGCCCCACGATCCGCGCCGACGCGGTCAAGAAGCTCGTCGACTCGGTGATCGAGTACCAGGAGAAGAGCCGCGACATCATCGCCGAGATGCGCGAGCTGGCGACGAAGAACGCGGCCGAGATCCGCGACGCGGTCGAGGACGGCAAGCGGCGCATGGCCAAGCTCGCGCGCGACACCGAGCGGGTCGTCGCGCAGACCGAGCGGACCGAGCAGCAGGGGTAGATGACCGACAGACGCGACGACGCCGACGCGGCCGAGCGACCCGCGCCGGACCAGGAGGCCGCGCCGGCCGCGGCCCCGCCGTCGGGGGCCGAGGGCGCCCAGCGGCCGGCCGCGGCCGAGGGAGCCCCGCCCGGGCCGGTCGGGGACGCCGCGCGGGTGGCCCCGACCGAGGCGGAGGACGCCGCGCCGGGACCCGAGGGCGCTGCCTCCGAGCCCGTCCAGCTCGACGACGTCATGCTGGCGATGGACGTCGTGGACACGCTCAGGCACCGCGAGCACCTGATCGCCCGGGAGCTGGCCGCCGGAGCCCGCGACGAGGACATGGTCGCGCGCCTGCGCCAGATCTACGCGGCGCAGGGCATCGACGTCCCCGACCGCATCCTCCAGGAGGGCGTCGAGGCCCTCAAGGAGAACCGCTTCGTCTACACGCCCAAGGGGTCGCCCGGCGCGAGGCGCTGGGCGCTCCTGTGGGTGAGGCGCGGCCGCGTGGCCGCGGCGGCCCTGGGCCTCGTGCTGCTCGTGGCGGCCGCGGTATACGGCTACGACGCCGCCGTCAGGGCGCCGCGGCGCGCCCTGGCGGGCGACCTCGCCAGCACCCGGGCCGCGATCGTCGCGCTGTCCGAGGTGCCGCAGGCCACCTCGGAGGCGAACGAGCTCTACCGGCAGGCGGAGCTCGCCCTCGGCCGCGGCGACCAGGGCGAGGCGCGCGAGGTCCTCGACGCCATGCGCGCCCTGCGCGCCCGGCTCGAGCAGGCGTACACGCTGCGGATCGTCACGAACCCCGAGACCGGCGTCTGGCGTGTCCCCGACGTGAACACGCAGGCCCGCAACTACTACCTGATCGTCGAGGCGATCGGACCGAACGGCCAACGGGTGCGCGTGCCGGTGACGTCGGAGGAGACGGGGATGGTGCGCGAGGTCAGCACCTGGGGCATGCGCGTCGACGAGGAGACGTTCGAGCGCGTGCGCCGCGACAAGCTCGACGACGGCATCGTCCAGGACGCGACCTTCGGGGTGAAGCGCGCCGGCACGCTCGAGCCCGAGTACGCGTACCCCACCACGGGTGGGGCGATTACGGAGTGGTGACCCAAGTGGCCAGCATGACGGGCGCCCAGGCGCTAGCCGCCATCACCGACGCGATCAAGCAGGAGCAGGAGCGCACGCGCAAGCTCGACGCCGACCTGGCCAGGGCCAACGCGCAGATCGTCGAGCTCGACGTGGAGCGCAAGGAGCTCCTCAGCGAGCTGGCCGAGGTGCGCGTCAAGTACCTCCTCTCCCGCGAGGTCGCCGAGCAGCTCAAGGGCTCCGACGAGCAGGTCATGAGGCTCCTCGAGGCGCGGGAGGCCGCGACGGCCGCCGTGCAGGCGCGCCTCGACGACCTGCAGGCCAGGCGGGCGGACCTCGAGGCCAGGCGGGTCGACCTGCAGCGCCAGCTGGAGGCGGCCGCCGAGGCGATCGACGAGGCCGAGGCCGAGGCGCAGCGTCGCCTCGCCTCGGACCCCGAGTACGTCGCTCAGCAGGAGGCCGCCAAGGCCGCCGAGCGCGTCGCCGTCCACGCCGACGAGAAGGCGACGCTCTCCGAGCAGGAGCAGGGCAGCAAGGGCAAGGCGTACCGCGCCGACCCGCTCTTCATGTACCTGTGGAACCGCGGCTACCTCACGCCCGCCTACCGCGCCGGCGGCGTCGTGAGGTGGCTCGACGGCAAGGTCGCGCGGCTGATCGGCTACGACGAGGCGCGGGCGAACTACGCCCGCCTCGTCGAGCTGCCCGTGCGGCTGCGCGAGCACGCCGAGCGCATGGGCCGGATCGCCGACGAGGAGCTGGCCAAGCTCAGGGCGCTCGACGAGAAGGCGCTGGCGGAGGCCGGCGTCCCGCGCCTCGAGGCCGAGCACACCGAGGTGCAGGCCGCGATCGCCGAGGTGGACGCCGCCATCGCCGAGGTCGCCGAGGCCGGCGCCGCCGCCCTCGACGAGCTCGGGCGGTTCGCGAAGGGCGAGGACGAGGAGTTCAAGAAGGCGATCCAGTACCTCTCCTCCGAGTTCGGCCGCGACGACCTCAAGGCGCTGCGCCGCGAGGCCCTGGCCACGCCCTTCCCCGAGGACGACGTGATCGTCGCCCGGCTCCTCGACGTCGAGGCCGCGCGGGAGCGCCATGCCAAGACCGTCGCCGAGCTCAAGGAGGTCGCCGAGGCCAACCGCAAGCGCCTGTCGGAGCTGGAGCAGGTGCGGCGCGAGTTCACGCGTCGCCAGTACGACGTGCCCGGCTCGACGTTCTCGAACGGCAACGTGGTCGGGACGGTCCTGACCCAGCTGCTCGTGGGCGCCCTGACCAGCCAGGCCTTCTGGCGCGTCCTCCAGCAACAGCACACCTACCGCCCGCGCCGCGCCGACCCCCGCTTCGGCTCGGGCGGCTTCGGGCGCGGCTCCGTGTGGGGCCCCGTCGGCCGGGTCGGCAGGGACGTGGGTGGCGAGATCCTCGAGGAGGTGCTCGGGGGCTTGGGCGAGGTTCTGGGCGGCGGTCGGCGCGGCGGCGGCTGGGGCGGGGGCGGCTCGTGGGGCGGCGCCTTCGGCGGCACCGGCAGGGCGCGCTCGTCGGGCCGCGGTGGGGGAGGCGGCGGTGGCGGCGGCTTCCGCACCGGCGGCCGCGCCGGCGGCGGCAAGGGGTTCAAGACGGGCGGGAAGTTCTGAGCTTCCGGGCCTTGGCCTTGCGGCCAAGGCCCCAAGCGGAGCGCGTAGGAACCTTCGCGCTCGGCCGCCAGGCCAAGGACCCCGAGCAGCGCGAGAAGGAACCTTCGGACCCGGCCGCAAGGCCAAGGCCCCAAGCGGAGCGCGAAGGAAACCTGCGACTCGGTCGCCAGGCCAAGGACCCCGAGCAGCGGGTTCAGGAGCCTCCGGGCTCGGCCCCTACCGCTCCGCCCCCTCGCGCAGCGCCGCGATCAGCGGCCTCAGCCGCGCGCTCTTGAGCTTGAGGGCGGCGCGGTTCACGACGAACCGGGCCGAGCTCAGCGCGATCACGTCGACCTCCTCGAGGTCGTTCGCCGCCAGCGTCGCGCCGGTCTCGACGACGTCGACGACCGCGTCGGCGAGGCCGGAGAGGCACGCGAGCTCCACGTTGCCCGACAGCGCGACGACCTCGGCAGGACTGCCGATGCGCCGCAGGTACTCGGTGGTCATGCGCGGGTACTTGCTGGCGACCCGCCGGACCGGCCCGGTGGCGCCGCGCGGCCTCACCAGCGACACGCGGCAGCGCCCGAACCCGAGGTCGACGGGCGCGTAGAGGCGGCTGCCCGACTCGAGCAGCACGTCGTAGCCCACCACGCCGGCGTCGGCGACCCCGAGGTCGACGTAGGTCGGGACGTCGGCGTTGCGCATGACGAGCGCGCTCACCCCGTCGCCCACGTAGCGCAGCGCCCGCGGGTCCTCTGGCACCTCCACGGCCGCGCCCGCGCGCCTGAGCGCCGCGAGCGAGCGCTCGAGCACGCGGCCCTTCGGCAGGGCCACGACGAGCCACGGCGCGTCGCGACCGGCGGCCTCGCTCACGCCCTCGCCCCCGCCAAGACCTGCCGCAGGCGCTCGCCGGCGGCCGGGTCGACGTCGTCCCTCAACGCCACGAGCCGCTCCGCCGGGCTGCCGCCCGCCCCAGGCGGCGCCAGCATGAAGTCGGCGCCCAGCGTGACGGCCTCGGCCCTGGCCGCGTCGGGGTCGGCGGCGATCGCGCGCACCACCCGCACGCCGGCGGCGCGCAGGACCCGGGCGCCGGGGTCGTCGAGGGAGGCGACGAGCGGGTCGTCGCCCGCGCGGCGCGCGCCGCCCGTACCGTGGCCGCCGCGCCCCTCCGCAGGGCCCTCCTGCTCGCGCGCCGACGCGACGGCCGCGAGCACCCGCCCGAGTCCGAGGGCGAAGCCGGCGGCGCGGGGCAGCAGCGAGCCGTCGTAGCGCCCGCCGCCCAGGAGGGGCTGGCCGAAGTCGAACGTGTAGGCGCGGAAGGTGACGCCCGTGTAGTAGCTCAGGCGCCGCGCCATGCCCAGGTCGAGCATCAGGTCGCCCATGTCCTCGAACTCGTCGAGGACGCCCGCGAGGCGCTCGAGGGCCTGTCCGGCGGCCGCCGTCGGGGCCCGCGCCAGCGCCTCGTCGAGGACCTCGGGGCCCCCGTAGAGGTCGGGCACCGCGAGGATCGCGTCGGCGGCGGCGCCGCGCAGGCGGTGGCCGGCGACGAGCGCGGCGACGGCGCTCTGGTCCTTGCGGTCGATCGCGTCGGCCAGGCTCGCCCTGGCGCCGTCCGCCACGCCGGCGGCGTCGAACAGGGCCGTGACGTACGCCGGGTTACCGACCTCGACGCGCGGCGTGAGGCCCAGCGCCCGCACCGACTCGCGCGCCAGGTGGATCAGCTCGGCGTCGGCGCGCGCCGAGCTCACGCCGACGAGCTCGATGCCGACCTGCGTGAACTCCCTGCCGCGCGCCAGCTCGGGGTCGATCGCGTGCCACACGAGGCCGTCGTACGAGAGGCGGAGCGGCCGCTCCGCGCCGGCTGCGACCGCGGGGTACGCCGCCCTGACGAGGCGCGCCAGGGCGGGCGTGAAGTCGCTGCGCAGGGCCAGCACCCCGCCGCCCACGTCGACGAGCTTGAAGGCCTTCGACGCCCGCGGGTGGTCGGGCTCGAGGCGCTCTAGCGCCGGCACCTCGACGCGCGCGTAGCCCCAGGAGCGGTAGAGCGCCCTGAGCGCGTCGATCGCGGCGGCGCGCTCGGCGGCCTCCTCGGGGGCGAGGAAGCGCAGGCCCTCGGGAAGCGATGGCCGGGTCACGGGGCGGGCTTGCGGGTGGCGGCGCTGGCCAGGAGCGAGAGGACGCAGACGGCCAGCTCGAAGGCCAGGAACAGGAGGTTGAGGGGCGAGACGACGCCGTCGATGACGATCGAGAGCAGGCGGCCCGCGGCGACGCACCCGACGAGCAGTGCGGCGGCCCGCAGGTACGGCCGCGCGCCGGCGCCGTCGCCGCCGCGCGGCGCGGCCGCCCACAGCAGCATGCCGCCGAGCGCCAGGTAGAGCCCGCCGAACGTCGCGCGCACCTGGCTGATGCCGCGCGGCTCCATCACCTCGAGCCCGTAGAGCCTGACGGCCAGCAGCGGGTTCAGGAGCCCCAGCAGCCCGCTGGCCACCGCCACTCCCGCCGCGACGTAGGCGAGCTGACGCCGCGTGGGCCCCCGCCGGCCGGCGGGCGGCGCCGTCGACGCGGGCGGTGGGGCGGTGGCGGCTCGCGGCTCGCTCATGGGGTCACGATGCTACCACCGGCCACGGGCCGGCCCAGGACCAGGTTGTCGCGGTGGACGGCCTCGTCGTACTGGTGGTCGCCCAGGAGGTCGGCCAGCTCGCTGGTGTGCCTGCCGGCGATGCGCCGCAGGTCGGCGGCCGCGTAGTTCGTGAGCCCGACGGCGAAGCGCTCGCCCTGGCACTCGACGGCCACGGCATCGCCGAAGGCGAAGTCGCCGCGCACGCCCACGACGCCGCGCGGCAGCAGGCTCCGGCCCGACCTGAGCGCGTCGCGGGCGCCGGCGTCGACCTCGACGACGCCGGCCACCGGCTGGTTGAGGATCCACGCCTTGCGGGCGGGCACGCCGCGGGACGCGAGGAAGCGCGTGCCGACCTCCTCGCCGCGCGCCAGCGCCTCGAGGCCCGCCCCGCCCCCGCCCACGACGACGGTCTCGATGCCGGCGTCGGCGGCGATCCGGGCGGCCGCGAGCTTCGTGCTCATGCCGCCCGTGCCCATCTCGCTGCCGGCGCCGCCGGCCGCCGCCGCCACCTCGGACACGTCGGCGACGACCCTCACGGGCCGTGCGTCGGGCACGCGCCGCGGGTCGGCGTCGAAGAGGGCCGGCACGTCGGTGAGGATCACCAGGAGGTCAGCCCCCACCAGGTAGGCGACCCAGGCCGAGAGGGTGTCGTTGTCGCCGACCTTGAGCTCCGAGGTGGCGACGCTGTCGTTCTCGTTGACGATCGGCACCGCGCCCAGCGACAGGGTGGCCTCGAGCGCGTTCTTGGCGTTCACGTAGCGACGGCGCGTCCTCACGTCGTAGGCCGAGAGCAGGAGCTGCGCGACGGGCGTCGGCTCCCAGGCGGCCGCCCAGTCGAGCATCAGGCGCGCCTGACCCACGGCGGCCGCCGCCTGCTTCTGGGGCAGGGTCAGGGGCAGCCTCAGCCCGAGGCGCTCCCGTCCCGCCGCGCCGGCCCCGGACGACACCAGGACGAGCTCGGCCGGCTTGCCGGGCGCGCCGCCCGCCGCCGCCAGCGCCCTGGCGCCGCGTGCGACCGCGGCGAGCCTGGCGGGGTCCAGCCGTCCCGACCCGTCGGTGAGCGTGGAGGTGCCGACCTTGACGACGAGGCGCCTGAGCCTGCGCCCGAGGACTGGCATGCGGAAGATGTTACGCCCCGGGCGTTCCCTTGCCAGCGTGCTACACTCCCGCGCCAAGGCTCTTGGGCCCCGGGAGGTAGCGGTTGAGGGTAGCGGTAGTGGGAGCCACTGGCGCCGTGGGCACGGAGCTCCTCGGCATCCTGGAGGAGCGCTCGTTCCCCGTCACGAGCCTGCGGGCGTTCGCCTCGCCCCGCTCCGCGGGCAGGCGCGTCGCGTTCGCCGGCCGCGAGGTCGAGGTCGAGCCGCTGCCGGACGACGGCGACCTCGGCGCCGACGTCGTGTTCTCGTCCGCCGGGGGCGCGGTCTCGAAGGCGGGCGCGTGGCGGTGGGCCGAGCACGGCGCCGTGGTCGTCGACAACACCAGCGCCTGGCGCCTCGACCCGCGCGTGCCGCTCGTCGTGCCCGAGGTGAACCCCGAGGCCCTCGCGGGCCACCAGGGGATCGTCGCGAACCCGAACTGCTCGACGATCATCGCGCTCATGGCGCTGGCCCCGCTCCACCGCGAGTTCGGCCTCAGGCGGGCCGTCGTGGCCACCTACCAGGCCGTGTCGGGTGCCGGGCTGTGGGGCATCGAGGAGCTGCGCGAGCAGACGGCCGCCGCCCTGGCCGGCGAGCCGGTCACGCCCCGGAGGTTCGGCCACCAGATCGCGTTCAACGTGTTCAGCCACGACAGCGACGTGGGTGAGGACGGCTACAACGCCGAGGAGCGCAAGCTGCTCCTCGAGTCGCGCAAGATCCTCGGCCAGCCCGACCTCGCCGTCTCGGCCACCTGCGTGAGGGTCCCGGTCTTCCGCGCCCACAGCGAGGCGATCCACGCCTCGTTCGCGCGGCCCGTTTCGGCCGAGGAGGCGCGCCGCGTGCTGGCGGGGGCGCCGGGCGTGAGGCTCGTCGACGACAGGCCCGCGAACGCGTTCCCCATGCCCGTGGCGGCGGCCGGCGGCGACGAGACGCTCGTCGGGCGCATCAGGGAGGACACGGCGCTCGAGAACGGCCTGGCCCTGTTCGTCGCCGGCGACCAGATCAGGAAGGGCGCGGCGCTGAACGCCGTGCAGATCGCCGAGGCGCTCGTGGGCGCCGGCCCGTCGGGGAGCCGGGAGGGGGCCGTCCGAGCGGTGTCGGTATGATGGCCCGAGACTGAGAACGATGAGCGTGCGGTCTCATCCCACCTCGCCGGCCGGGTGCCGGCGCCTTGGAGCATCATGAACCTGGCCATCGTCACCGACTCGACCTCGGACCTGACCGCGGCCGAGCTGCAGCAGCTCGGCGTCGAGCGCGTGCCCCTCTACGTCAACTTCAAGGGCGAGACGCGCAAGGACTGGGTGGACATCACGCCCAAGGACATCATCGAGGGCGTCGCGGCCGGCGCCGACCTGCCGACCACCAGCCAGCCCAGCCCCGAGGACTTCGCCGAGGTCTACCGCCGCGTCGCCGAGGCGGGCGCCGACCACATCCTCGTCGTGACGATCTCGGCTGACCTGTCAGGCACCTACCAGTCGGCGACGCTCGCGGCCGACGGCATCGCGCTGCCGGTGACCGTCTTCGACGGCCGCGGCGCCAGCCTCGGCCACGGCGAGATGGTGCGGGCCGCCGCCGAGCTGCGGTCGCGCGGCGCCTCGCTCGACGAGATCGTGGCGGCGATGGAGCGGATCCGGGACACGAACTTCGTGCTGTTCACGGTGGGCACGCTCGAGTACCTGCAGAAGGGCGGGCGCATCGGCCGCGCCAGCGCGCTGCTCGGCAGCCTCCTCAACATC
Source organism: Trueperaceae bacterium (assembly GCA_035306665.1). Classification (GTDB taxonomy): domain Bacteria; phylum Deinococcota; class Deinococci; order Deinococcales; family Trueperaceae; genus DASRWD01. Next base: position 1,409 of record DATGNP010000269.1, on the reverse strand, counting down.
AAGCCGATCCTGACCGTGCAGGACGGCAGGATCGAGCCGGTCACCCGGGCGCGGGGCCTGAAGAAGGCCCAGCTTGAGATGGTCGAGCGCTTCCAGCGCTACGTCGAGGCGGCCTCCGGCCCCGTGGTGGCGAACCTCATCCACATCCAGGACGAGGACGCCGCCAAGGGCCTCGAGGCGGCCATCGCCGCCGCGGGCGTGCCGTACCGGCTCAGGAGCATCGCCGAGATCGGCGCCGTCATCGGCAGCCACGTCGGTCCGGGCACGTTCGGCATCTACGCGCACGAGGCGGTCGTCTGAGGCCCTACTGACCGGCACCCCAGGAGACCGCGAGGGGCGGCCTCACGGCCGCCCCTCGCCTTCGTTCCCGGAGCGGCCCTACAGCCCGATGCTGCCCTCGAAGGCGTCGAGCTCGATCGTCAGCGTGCGGCCGGCGAGCCCGTCGGGCTCGGCCCGCACGGTCACGCGCACGCGCGCCGCGTTCGGCTCGGGCGGCTGGGAGCTGATGGTGAGCACGGTGCCGACGTCGCCGCCGGTAAGGCGGACGACGCCGAACGCCGGGGCGTCGCCGGCGTAGGCGTAGGCGCACTCGGTAGCCGTGCAGGCGCCGCGCGTGAGAGTCACCGGGCCGGCGTTGCTCACCGAGGTCCGGACCCGCGCGCCCTCCTGCGCGGCGTCGTAGCTGCCCGCCCCGTGCCACAGCCACAGCTCCAGGCCGATGTCGGAGAGCGTGATCGTCTCGGGCGCGTCGGGCTCGGGGGCGTCGAGGGTCGCCGTCGCGACGCTGATCGCGTTCGTCAGGCGGCCCGGGCTGAGCGGCAGGTCGACGGGGTCGACGTCGTCGAACGTGAACGTGACGTCGTCCGCGCCGTCCGCGGCCAGGGGCGCCAGCACGGCCGCGCCACCGCCGAAGACGACCTCGACGGTGGCGCCGTGCAGGCCGAGCGGGTCGTTCACCGCGACCGGCGGGACGAGGGCGCAGGCGGCGAGGGCGACCGTGGCGAGCGCCGCGCCGGCGGTGAGCGACCACGCGCCGCGGCGGCGCGGGGCGGACGGGACGTGTCGGCGAGGAGTGCGTGGCTGCATGACTACCTCCTGGACATGGCGTTCGCCGGGCGCAACGCGACGGAGCCGCGCGCCTCGGCGGCGGGCTGCGGCGGCCGCTCGTGGCCGGCTTCGGCGGGCGGCGGAGCACTGCGACCACCTGCGGCCGGGACGGCCGGTGACCTCTGCCCACCACCGCTCGGCACCGACCGCCCCCGCGGTCCCCTGAGCGCGCCGCGGCGCCTAGCTTGGGAGCCGATGTACGCGACCGTCGCCTCGGCCACGGTCGTCGGCGTGGACGCGGTCCGGGTCACCGTCGAGGTCATGGTCAGCGGGGGCCTGCCCTCGTTCACGATCGTCGGCCT
>DATGNP010000268.1:0-12115 GCA_035306665.1 Trueperaceae bacterium | reverse complement strand
CCCAGGTCATGAGCCGGCACCGATGAAAGTGATGACTCCGAGCGCCTGCAGGCGTTCAGCGAAAGCCTAGGGGGCATCGAAGGTCCCAATCTTGTGGTCTGCCGGGGACATATCCAACAACTTATCCAACGCCGAGCCGGAATCACGCCTTCGGTCGCTGGGTAGTCATCCGCCCATCCCGCGCCGGACCCCGCCCAGCACGCGAATTCATTGGCGACGGTTACGCGTCGGTTCGGGCCGCGCCCATCTCATAATCGTGAGGTCCGGAGTTCGAGTCTCCGCATCGCTACCAGGAAGCCCCGCCAAGCGCGGGGCTTTTGCATCTCATGCCGATTAGCGCTATAAGACCCTGTAACACGGGGACACGAACCGCCTGGGCGCCTGCCCGGGCGAACCGACGCTCGCTAGGGCCGCAACGGCAGTCAGAAGTCAGGGGTCCGGCTTGGATCGCAGTCGAGTGGTCCCGTCTCCCAGAGGGCAGGGCGAGAGACGGGGCGAAACACGGTCAGCAGTGGAGCCGCGGGCGCCCGGCGAGGCCCCCGGGGGAGGGTCGGGTGCACCGGCGAGCGCGGAACGCGGACCCGCCGGGTCGGACCCGCGGGACGGCGGAAGGCCGTCCCCTGACCTAGCCGCGCTCTTCCACGCGACCCCGGTGCCGTGCCTGGTCCTGGCGCCCGACGACCTGTCGATAATCACCGTCAACGAGGCCGTACCGCGTGTCACCGGCATGCGGCGGAGCGACCTCGTCGGTCGGCGGCTGTTCGACGTGTTCCCGGGAGCCCCCGACGACAGCCCGCGGGCGCGGCTGCACGCCGCCCTCATGGAGGCGCTGCGGACGCGGGAGACGACGGTCGTGCCCGTCCTCCGCTACGACATCCCGGCGAGCGACGACCCGAGCCGCAACGAGGAGCGCTGGTGGTCGCAGGTCATCGCGCCCGTCCTCGGCGACGGCGGCGAGGTCGACTACCTGATCGTCCAGGTCGAGGACGTCACGCCCACGGCCAAGGCGCTGGGAGGCGGGGCGACCCGGCGTGACGCGGCCAAGGAGCAGGCGGAGACGATCGAGCGTCTCAGGGCCAGCAACCTGGCGCTGGCGCGCGAGTCGGAGCTGCGGCGCCGGACCGAGGAGCAGGTGAGGCGCACGGCCGAGCTCGACGCGTTCCGCGTCAGGCTCGCCGACGCCCTGCGCGAGCACAGCGACCCGGTCGCCGCCGGCACGGAGGCCGCGAGGCTGCTCGCCCAGCACCTCGGCGCCGACGTTGCCTACTTCGCCGAGATCGACGCCGAGGCCGACGTCTATGTGATCACCGACACGTTCTCGCGGAACGGTCGGGCCTCCGTGAGCGGCCGCTACGACGTGGCCACCTACGGCGAGCTGAGCGCGCGCCTCGGGCGCGGCGAGACCTTGGTCGTCGAGGACGTCGAGACAGACCCCGACGTGGGCGACACGACGCGCAGGGCGATGCTGTCGCACGGCCTGTGGTCGTTCGTCACCGCCCCGCTGGTCGAGCCGGAGCGCTGGGCGGCGATCCTCAACGTCCTGTGCGGGACGCCGCGGCGCTGGCGGCCCGACGAGGTCGCGCTCGTCGAGGAGACGGCCCAGAGGACGTGGGCCGTGGTCGAGCGGCTCAAGGCCGAGCAGCAGCTGAGGCACAACGCCGAGACGCTCAAGAGCCTCGTCGTCAACTCGCCGTTCGGCGTCTACGTCGTCGACGCCGACCTGCGCATCGTCCACGCCAGCCCCACCGCCCTGCGCACGTTCGGCATCGAGCCGCTCGTCGGCACCGACCTCGCGGAGTCGCTGGGCGCGATCTGGACGCAGCCGTTCGCCGGCGAGGCCGCCGCGCGCTTCCGGCGCACGCTGGAGACCGGGGAGCCGTTCACCTCCCACGACATGGTCCAGCGCCGCTCCGACCGCGACGCCACCGAGGCGTACGACTGGCGGCTCGAGCGGATCACGCTGCCCGACGGACGCCCTGGCGTCGTCTGCTACTACTACGACCTCACGGAGCGGCGCCTGCTCGAGGAGCTGCTGCGTCAGCGCGAGGAGGAGCTAAGGCGGCTGAACGCGTCGCTGGAGCGCCAGGTGGCCGAGCGCACGCTCGCCCTGCGGCGCAGCGAGGCGCGGTTCCGTCAGGCCTTCTCCGCCGGGCCGGTCGCGGCCTGCATCGTGACGCTTGACGACGACAGGCTCATCGAGGTCAACGGGACGTTCGAGCGCCTCACCGGCTACGCGGCGGAGGACGCCGTCGGCCGCACCGCTCAGGAGCTGGGCCTGTGGTCCTCGGCGGAGGACGCGGCGAAGATCGCCCGCGCCCTCGAGGCCGACGACGGCTACCGGGACCTCGAGCTGAAGGTCGTCACGAAGGACGGCGCGGTGAAGGACATCATCGGCTCGGCCGCGCGCATCACGTGGGGCGAGGAACCGGTGCGGCTGAAGATGTTCATCGACAACACCGCCGCCAAGCGCTCGCAGGAGCAGGTCAACAGGGCGATCAAGGACGTGATGTCGGAGGCGGCGTGGTTCAGCCGCAACCTCGTCGAGCGCCTCTCGCGCGCCGGCGGGCCGAGGCAGGCCGACGACCCGCCCGTCGACCTCACGCCGCGCGAGCAGCAGGTCCTGTCGCGCATCGCGCTGGGCATGAGCGACAAGGCGATCGCCGCCGAGCTGGGCGTGTCGCACCAGACCGTGCGCAACCACGTCGCGCGCATCTACGCCAAGATCAAGGTGCACTCGCGGTCGCAGGCGATCGTGTGGGCTCGCGAGAAGGGGATACCGGCCTCGGCCGTGGCGCCGCTCTAGCGGCCCCCTGCCTCACCGCGTCGAGGGGCCCGGCGCCGCTCCCGGTCCGACCCGGTACGCGGCTAGCCTGAGAGCTCCGCGACCCGACCGCTCCAGCCGCAGGCGGGGCAGAAGGCCTCGTCGGCGTCGTCCCAGCCGGACTCGGCGAGCCGCTCGTCGACGACGACGATGTCGGTCCCTGTGGGGCAGGCCTCGACCTCGTACTCGACCTCGAGCTGCGACCTGATGGCGACCCGCACCGAGCGGCAGGCGGGGCAGAGGCCGTGACGCTGCTGGGGGTCCGTCGCGAGGGTCGGGGGCGTGAGCGACGCCATACGCGTGAGAAACTACCGCCGGCGCTCTTACGGGTTTCTGAGCGGCGCCGCGCGGCCCGGGCCGCGGGCGCGGAGGGGAAGGGTGGTGCCGGGAGCGGGGCTCGAACCCGCATGGCCTCGCGGCCGGCGCATTTTAAGTGCGCTGCGTCTACCGGTTCCGCCATCCCGGCGTGGGCGTGACCGACCCATCATCGCACCCGGGGAGGTCGCGCGCGGTCGGGCAGGGCGCTCGCGGGGCCTCAGCCGCCGGCGTCCGCCCACGCCTTCGAGCGCTCCACGGCGGCCGCCCAGCGCTCGCGCAGCCCCCTGAGCGCGTCGTCGGCCCGCGGCTCGAAGCGCCTCTCCTCCCGCCACAGGGAGGCGATCTCGGCCTCGTCGCGCCACACGCCGACGGCGAGGCCGGCGAGGAAGGCGGCGCCGAGCGCGGTCGTCTCGGTGACCTCGGGCCTGACGACCGCGACGCCGGCGACGTCGGCCTGCAGCTGCATCAGGAGGTCGTTGCGGGCCGCGCCGCCGTCGACGCGCAGCTCCGTGAACGGCAGGCCGCTGTCCTGGCGCATCGCCGCGACGACGTCGGCGACCTGGAGGGCCACGCCCTCGAGGGCCGCGCGCGCGAGGTGCGCGGCCGTCGTGCCGCGCGTGATGCCCAGGACCGCCCCGCGGGCGTAGGGGTCCCAGTGGGGCGCGCCCAGGCCGGTGAGGGCGGGCACGAAGCTGACGCCGCCGGAGTCCGGCACGCTGGTGGCGAGGCGCTCGACCTCGGCCGCGTCCTTGATCACGCCCAGGCCGTCGCGCAGCCACTGCACCACAGCGCCGGCCGTGAACACGCTGCCCTCGAGGGCGTAGGTGGCGGGCCCGACCCCCCCGGCCCCCGCGCGCTGCCAGCCCACCGTGGCGAGCAGGCGGTGGCTCGAGGCCCTGGGCTCGTGACCCGTGTTCAGCACCAGGAAGCAGCCGGTGCCGTAGGTGTTCTTGGCCTGGCCTGGCGCGAAGCACGCCTGGCCGAACGTCGCGGCCTGCTGGTCGCCCGCCAACGCGGCGAGCGGGACGCCGGCGAGGGGCCCCTCGGTGACCTCGGCGATCACCCCCGAGGAGGGGACGACCCGGGGCAGCACGGCCCGCGGCACGCGGAAGACGCTCAGGAGGTCGTCGGACCAGTCGAGGGCGTGGATGTCCAAGAGCAGCGTGCGGGACGCGTTGCTCACGTCGGTCACGTGGGCGGCGCCCCCCGTGAGGCGGGCGGCGAGCCAGGCGTCGACGGTGCCGAACGCGACCTCGCCGGCCTCGGCGCGGGCCCGCAGCTCGGGGTCCTGGTCGAGGAACCAGGCGACCTTGGTGGCGGAGAAGTAGGGGTCGAGCAGGAGGCCCGTCATGCGGGTGACGAGGGGTTCGACGCCCGCCTCGCGCAGGCGCTCGACCTCGGGCGCGGTGCGTCGGTCCTGCCACACGATCGCCTTGCCGATGGGCGCCAGCGTGCGCCGGTCCCACAGCACGGTCGTCTCGCGCTGGTTCGCGACGCCGACGGCCGCGAGGTCGCCCGCCTGCAGGCCGGCCCGCGTGAGGGCCTCGGCGGCGACGCCGGCCTGGCTGGACCAGATGTCGAGGGGGTCGTGCTCGACCCAGCCGGGGCGCGGGTAGTGCTGAGGGAACTCCTTCTGGGCGACGGCCACGACGGTGCCGCGAGCGTCGAAGACGATCGCCCGCGAGCTCGTCGTGCCCTGGTCGAGGGCGAGGACGTGGCCCTTCACAGCTTCAGCGGCTCGGTGAGCCTGACGCGGGCGTAGTCCCGCTCGCCGGCGAGCTGCGCCGCCAGCACGTCTTCCTTCAGCGCCATCGTGCGGAAGCGCGCGGTGACGTGGGTCTGGTGCCTGCCGACCTTGAAGGCCTCGACGAAGGCGCGCCGCACCTCGTCGACCGTCACGGAGCGGCTCGACACCAGCCGCAGGGTGATCCGGCCCAGGGACGTGAACGTGTGCACCATCACGCCGGTCTCGCCGGCGCGCGCCACGGCGCTGACGCCCGGGCCCACGCCGTCAGCGGCCACGATCACCTTCACCAGCGGCGCCGCGCCGTTGTCCTCGATGCGCGCCAGCGTCTGGCGCACGAAGCCCTCGGCGAGCTCGCGCGAGCCGAGGCGCGCGGCGTCGGCGAGGCGCCCGTCCATCACGACCTGCGTGCCGTAAGCGAGGAGGTCCCGCCGCTGCTCGTCGTTCTCGCCCCCCGTGCGGGGCGCCTTCACGTTCTCCTGCATGCCTAGCCCTTCACGCTGCCGGCGGTGTGCTTCCCGGTCAGCGAGTCCTGGAACGAGTAGAAGACCACGAGGATTGGGATGCTGCCCAGCACCGACGCCGCCGCCATGGCGCCCCACTGGGTCGCGAACTGGTTCGTCGAGAAGTTCCGCAGGCCCACGCCGACAGTCCACCGCTCCTGGCCGACGAGCAGCGTGTTCGCGAGGATGAACTCGCTGTACGTGCTGATGAACTGGTTGATGAAGATGAACAGCAGCATGGGCACGCTCACGGGCAGCACGACGCGCAGGAACGCCCCGAAGCGCGTGGCGCCGTCGACCATCGCCGACTCCTCGAGCGCGGGGCTGAGGGAGTCGACGTAGCCCTTGAAGATCCACGTGCTGAACGCGATCGCGCCGCCGGAGTAGGCGAGGATCAGGCCCGTGAACGTGTTCAGTAGGTCGAGGCGGCTCATCAGGTAGAACACGGCCACGAGCGTCATGAACGTCGGGAACATCTGGACGAACACGAACGTCAGCAGCGTCGAGTAGCGCCCCTGGAAGCGCAGCCGCGAGAACGCGTACCCGGCGGGCGTGGCCAGGGCGATGGCCAGCAGCCCGGTCGTGCCCGACACCAGGAGCGTGTTGCGGATGTAGAGCGGCACCATGCCGCCGATGCTCGCGGGCAGCCGCCTCCCGTCGTCGGTCAGGCCGTAGAACTGGTCGGGGGTCACCGAGAGCACCAGGGCCGCGGCCGCGCCGACGATCACCCAGCCGAGGCGTCCCCGCCAGGCGTCGACGCGGGAGGCCGTCGCCCTGCCGAGGCGCCCGGCGAGCGTCGCCGAGACCACGCCCAGCACGGACAGCAGCAGGACCCCGAAGAGCGCGAGCTGGTACCAGTGGACGTGGAACTCCCGCGTGACCTTCACGTACTGGATCGTCGAGACCCTGGCGGGGTCGGGGATCACGCCGGCCCTCACGATCAGGTTCCCGACGCGCGGCAGCGCGGTGGCCAGCGTGTTGTTCTCGTTGAACGAGACCGACAGAAGGTAGACGACCGGGTAGAAGACGAGCACGATGACGACCCACATGAACACGTGGGTGCCCATCGTCACGGCGTAGCGTCCGGCGCGCAGCGGGCGCGTCGCGAGGCCGTAGAGGTAGGCGCTGCCCGCCACCCCGCCGCAGGCGAGGACGAAGACGCCCAGGAAGCGCTTCCAGCCTCCGGGCACGACGAGCATCCGGTCGCGGAGGACCGGCTCGGGGGCGGTCGCGACCAGCCAGTAGATACCCAGCGCCGCCGCGGCGGCGAGGCCGGCGATCGCCAGGAAGTAGATACGCCTCCCGCGCCTCACCGTGACGCCTCCTCGTCCTTGAGGGCCCCGGTGACGCGGAAGTTCATGAGGCTGACGGCCAGCGTGATGACGAAGATGATCAAGGTGATCGCCGAGCCGAGGCCGTAGGCGTAGCCCCCCTGGCTACGGAAGGCCTCGTTGTAGGCCCAGCTTATGAGGATGTCGGTGCCGCGCGCGGTGGCGGTGCCCCACGGCACCGGCGGACCGCCGTCGTTGAGCAGGAAGATCAGGTTGAAGTTGTTGAAGTTGAACGCGAACGAGCTCAGGGTCACCGGTACGAGCGCGTTCCTCAGCAGCGGTCCGGTGACGCCCCAGAACGACTGCCAGGCGTTGGCCCCGTCGACGCGCGCGGCCTCGTAGACGTCGTCGGGGATCGCGGCCAGCGCCCCCAGCGTCGCCGTCATCATGTAGGGCAGGCCGAGCCAGAGGTTCACGACCAGCAGCGCGCCCTTGGCGGCGAGGTGGTGGCCGAGCCAGTTGATGGGCTCGGCGCCGATGTCGAGCAGCGCCAGGAGGCGGTTGATCACCCCGAAGTTCTGGTTGAGGAACCCCTTCCACACCTGGATCGTGATCACGCTCGGCAGCGCCCACGGCACGATCAGCAGCGTGCGGTAGAGGTTGCGGAAGCGGAGCGACCTGTTGTTGAGGAGCACGGCGAGGAACACGCCGGCCGCGAGGTTGATCATGACGGTGAGGAACGCGAAGGCGACGTTCCAGCCGAAGACGGGGAAGAGGGCGCGCGTGGCCTGGGAGGCGATGACGCGGAAGTTCCGCAGGCCGACGAAGCCGAAGTCGTTGTAGCGGGCGATGCTCTCGGGCTCGAGGTCCGCCGGCAGCGGCGCCGCGAGCACCATGACGTCGCCGCGGTCCTCGACGATGCGCACCTGCACGGGCTGCCTGTCGAGGCGGAGCTTGACGCTGGCCAGGTCGGGCTCGCTGGGAGGGGCGCGCTGCAGCGTCAGCTCGGCGCCGTCCTGGGCGACGACCCTGACCTCGAGGTCGAAGCCGATCGCCGGGAGGAACAGCGAGACGGTGTCGACGCGCCTGCCGGCCGGCGGCTCCGCGGCGAGCGTGAGCCTGTCGCCCGCGATCGCGAGGCCCGCGACCTCGACGTCGCCGGAGGCGTAGACGACGGCCCTGACGCCGTTGCAGCCGTCGCGGAGGTCGGCGCAGTCGAACGTCCTGGGGTCGGCGATCGTGAGGGTGGGGCCGTCGACGGCCACGATCGCGGTCTCCGTGGTGGGGTTGAGCTCGCCGTTGCGTATCCCGGCGAAGTCGGTGAAGGCCAGGCCGACGGTGAGCAGTACGGGGAAGAGCGTGAACGCCAGCAGGAAGACGATGGCGGGCAGCAGGTAGTACCACGGCATCAGCCACGCGAAGCGCCGGGAGTACCACCGCAGGATCGCGATCAGCGCCATGAGGCCCACGAGGAGCCCGGCGTAGGCGGGCAGGCCGGGGAACGCCTGGCGCGCCGCGGCCACGGCGAGGACGCCGACGGCGACGGCGGCCACGAGCGCCACGAACAGCAGCGCCAGCGACTTGACGATGCCGCCCGCGGTCGTCCGGCTGCGTGGGAGGTTGTCGGAGACCTGTCTGGAGATGTCCACGGCGGCCGCCCCTTGCGGGCGGGCCAGGGGCCTCGAGTGCCCCTGGCCCGCGGTTACGCGTTGCGGTCTTCGGGCCGCGCTCCTCGCGCGGCGCTGGTCGGCTCAGCGGCCGAGGATCTCGTCGACGGCCCGCGTGAGGGCGGCAGAGGGGTCGGAGCCCTCGTCCTCGAGGATCACGGAGAGCGCGTTCGCCATCGGTGTCCACACCGAGCCCATCTCCGGGATGTTCGGCATCGCCTCGGCGTTGAGGAGCGCCGCGCCGAACCCGCTGATGATCGGGTCGGACTCCACCTGGGCGAGCGCGGAGACCGAGGCCGGGATGCGCCCGGTGAGGCGCGCCATCGACACCTGGGCCTCGGGGCGGGCGATCCACTTGGCGAAGTTCGCCGCCTCGACCTTGAGGTCGCTGAACTGGTTCACGAGCGCGCCCTGTACGCCCATGAAGCCGGAGAACGGCGTGCCGTCGGCGAGGGGAGGCACGGGGACGACGCTGACGTCGAGGCCGGCGTCCTGGTACTGCGGGATCGACCAGGGGCCCGTGTAGATCATCGCCAGGGCGCCGTCGACGAACAGGCCGTTGGCGACGTCGAAGGTCGTGCCGGAGGGGATGAGGCCGCGGGCGAAGCGCAGGTCCTTGAGGGCCTGGGCGCCGGCCACGGCGCCCTCGGTCGCGAGCCCGACGTCGGTGGGAACGAGGGTGTCGCTGTCGTCACGACCGAAGACGTAGCCGCCGTGCGTCCGGAGCCAGGCGTAGGCGTAGTAGAAGTTCGTGTCCTCGAACATGAAGCCGAACGTGTCGGGCGTCGTCAGCTCCTGGGCGAGGTCGAGCATGGCCTCGTACGTGTCCGGGACGTCGGTCACGAGGTCGTTGTTGACGACGAGGGCGGGGCCCTCGACGAACATCGGCAGCCCGTAGAGGCGGCCGTTGACCGTGTACCCGAGCCGGGCCTGCTCCGAGAGGTCGTCGAGGTAGGCGGCCGTGGCGTAGCCGGTCATGTCGAGCAGCACGCCGCCGATGGCCATCTCGCCGATCTGGTCGTGGGGGACGCCGACGAACACGTCGCCGGCCTCGCCCTGCGGGGCGCTGAGCAGCGCCTGCTGTTTGAGCTCGCCGACGTCGAGGCGGACGAGCTGGACGTCGACGCCGAAGCCCTCCGAGAAGGCGGCGGCCTGCTCGCGCAGCCAGTCGAGCGTCTGGTCCTGGAAGGTCGTCCAGACGGTGAGCGTCTGGCCGAACGCGGCGCCCGCGAGCGCCAGGGTCGCGGTAAGGGCGATGACAAGCTTCCTCAAGTCCGTGAGCTCCCTTCGGTCCGCGCAGCGAGGCGCCAAGGGGTCCCCTAGGGGCGTGCGCGGCGGCACTTCGCCACCAGGATAAGCGCTGTCGCGGGCGCGAGCCACGCCGCCGTCGGCGCCGCGGCAACCGGACGTTCGTCCGCCCCGACGCACCCGGAAGGCGTCACGCGGCCCGGTAGCGCCCGTCCTCGGCCCGGACCAGGCAGCCGGCGAGCTCGAGGCGTACGAGGCACCCGGCGAGCTCCGCCGGCGTGGGTCGCCGCCGCGCCCCGGAGCGGGTGAGCCGCGCCAGCAGCCCGTCGAACGAGGCGTCCCCGCCCCTCGCCAGCGCCGCCAGGACGCGCAGGCAGCCGTAGCCGACGGGCGGCAGCGACCCCCGCCGCGGCGAGGGCGGCGTCGCCGTGGCAGCCGCTCCCGGCCCGGCGGGGGAGGGCTCCGCGAGAGCCCCAGGCCCTGTCGCGGCCCGGGGCGAGGCGCTGGCCGGCCCCGCCGCTTCGAGTGCCGAGCCGTCGTCCGCGGCGGGCACGGGGAGCGGCGGGGCGCCGGGCGCCGGGACCAGCGGCGCGCCGGTCGCGGCCATCGCGGTCAGCGCCGCGGCCACCCGCTCCACCGAGGCGAGGTGGACGGCCAGGTCGGTCAGGTCCACGAGCACCTTCGCCTTGCCGCGCAGCAGCGCCAGGTTGCCGGCGCGCCGCCGGTCGGAGGGCCGGGCGGGGATCGTGAGCACGTCGCGGCCGAGCCGTCCGGCGTGGTCGACGGTGTCGAGCGCTCCCGAGCGCGCCCCCGCCTCCACGACGACCAGCACGTGCGACAGCGCCGCGATGATGCGGTTGCGCCGGAGGAACGAGGCGGGCCGCGGCGACGTGCCCGGCGGGTGCTCGCTGATCACGGCTCCGCCCGCGGCGACGATCGCCTCGGCCAGGCGCGCGTGCGCCTGCGGGTGCAGCCTGTCGTGCGCGCCCCCGAGCACCGCGACCGTCGGGGCCGTGCCCGCGTTCCGGCGCGCCGCGTCCAGCGCCCCCCGGTGGGCGGCGCCGTCGATGCCCAGCGCCAGGCCCGAGACGACGACGGCCCCGGCGTCCGCCAGGGCGGCCCCCAAGGCCCGGGCCTCCTGGAGGCCCGCCGACGTCGCCGAGCGCGTGCCCACGACGCCGACCGACGCCAGCTCGTTGACGTGGTCGGCGCGGAGCCGCCGCGGCAGCCTGCCGCGCACGAACAGCACGGGCGGCGGCGGCAGCGGGCCGAACGCCAGCACCGCCGGGTAGCCGGGGCCCAGCACGGTGAGGACCTCCAACCCCAGGTCCTGGGCGCGAGCGACCGCTGCGGCGCGAGCAGGCAGGGCCGCGGCCAGCCGCGCCGCCCCGCCCGGGACGCGCGCCGCGACCGCTGCCGCGGCCGACTCGAGCGTCGCGCCCTCCCGCGTCAAGGCGTCCCACACCGTCTTGGGCCCCACGCGGGGCAGGTCGAGGAGCGCGAGGAGCGTGGCGGCGCGCTGGGTCCTCACCCCATCAGGGTCACGCGGCGGCGTACGTCACGCGCGCCGCCCCTGGGCACGCGCCCAGGGGCGGTAGGCGCCAGCCCCTGCGGCGCGGCGGCGGGGCGTGGGTAGGCCTAGGCTGCGCGCTGGGACGCGCCCGGCGTCGGGACGGCGTGGGGCCCGCGGCCGGTCCCCGGGGACCCGCTCAGGCGCCCACGAGCTTCCAGCGGCTGCCGTCCGGCCCGTCCTCGACCGCGATGCCCAGCTCCGCCAGGCGGTCGCGGAGGCGGTCGGCGGCGGCGAAGTCGCGCCTGGACCTGGCGCGCTGGCGCTCCTCGAGCAGGAGCTCCACGACCCCCTCGAGGGCGCGTGCGACCTCGGCGTCGCCGGTGTCGGCCGTCACCGGCACGCCCAGCACGCCGTCGAGGAGGTCCTCGAAGAGCGCCGCCGCGCCGGCCGCGAACGCCGGGCCGGCGCCCTCGTCGAGGCCCTTGCGCACCTCGCGCGCGGCGTCGAACAGCGCGGCGATCGCGCGCGGCGTGTTGAGGTCGTCGTTGAGCGCCGCCGCGAAGTCCGTGCGGAACGGGAGGAACGCGCTAGCGTCCGGCGCGGCGGCGGGGTCGGCCGCCGCGGCCGCGTCGCGGGCGGCGGCGTACGTCTCGCGCAGCCGCTTCAGGCCCTGCGCCGAGGAGGCCAGGCTCTCGTCGGAGAAGTCGGAGACGCTGCGGTAGTGCGACCTGAGCAGGTGGAAGCGCACGGCCACCGGGTCGAAGCGCGCGAACAGGTCGTCGAGGGTGACGAAGTGGTCCTTCGACTTCGCCATCTTCTCGCCCTCGAGCGTGATCATGTTCCAGTGCATCCAGGTGCGGGCGAACGGCTTGCCGACGGCCCGCGCCTGTGCCAGCTCGCACTCGTGGTGCGGGAAGACGAGGTCGAGGCCGCCGCCGTGTATGTCGAACTCGTCGCCGAGGTACTTCGTGCTCATGACCGTGCACTCGAGGTGCCACCCCGGGAAGCCGGGGCCCCACGGGCTGTTCCA
>DATGNP010000267.1:0-3112 GCA_035306665.1 Trueperaceae bacterium | reverse complement strand
GGTGTGCTCGACCAGCACGCGGTTGTCCAGGCCGAACTTACCCGTCGCCAGCATGATCAGCTGCTGCATCTGCGAGGCCGTGATGGCCGGTAGGTCGTCCCACTTGACCGTTGGAAAGCCCATCCCGCACCCTCTCCTGCGTCTAGCCGACCAGCTCGACGCTGTCGAGGTCGGCGGTCGTGTACACGTTCTGAACGTCGTCGAGGTCCTCGAGCGCCTCCATGAGGTTGAGGACCTTGCGGACGTCCTCGCTCGGGACGGTCATCTGCGTCTGGGGCACGCGCGTCAGCTGAGCCACGGCCGTGGTGACGCCGCGCGCCTGCAGGCCGTCGACGACCTCGTAGAGGTCGCCGGGCGAGGTGTAGATCGTCAGCGCGCCGTCCTCGAGCTCGATGTCCTCGGCGCCCAGGTCGATCGCGAGGTCCTCGAGCCCCTCGGCGGGGTCCTCGATCACGATCATGCCCTTGGTGTCGAACTGCCACGCGGTGGAGCCGGAGAGGTTGCCGCCGTGCTTGCTGAACACGTGCCTGACCTCGCCGACCGTGCGGTTGCGGTTGTCGGTGAGGGCCTCGACCAGCATCGCGACGCCGCCCGGGCCGTAGCCCTCGTAGAGGACCTCTTCGAAGTTGCCGCCCTCGCCGCCGCCGAGCGCGCGCTCGATGGCGCGCTCGATGTTGTCGAGGGGCACGTTGTCGGTCTTGGCGGCCGCGAGCGCGTTCTTCAGCGGCAGGTTGACACCGGGGTCACCGCTGCCGCCAGCGCGCACCGCGGACTGGATCGCGCGGATGTGCTTGCTGATGATCTTCCCGCGCTGACGGTCGAGGACCGCCTTCTTGCGCTTGATCTGGGCCCATTTGCTGTGTCCTGCCAAGTGAGGGTCCTCCAGCCGGCGGAGCAAGCCGAGCACCGCCGCGCCGTGTCACATTCTACCCCACGGCGCGGCGGGGACGGATAAGGCCGACTGCAACGGCCTCGGCGGCCGCGCGGCCCTAACGGATGTAGAGGCTCGTCTCGGCCACGTCCCTCGCGTCGTAGGTGCGCAGCTCGAGCTCGATCGCCGCCGACCACTCGGCGTCGCCGCGGCGGCCGCGGTAGACCACGGTGCCCGAGGTAGGCTCGGTGGTGAACGCGGCCCTGACGCGGTGGAGCCCCCTGGGCGGGGCGGCGGTGTACACGACGCGCTGCGCGCGCGTGGGCAGCACGACCGAGCCGCCCGGCACCCGCACGTTGCGCGAGAGGACGTAGACCGTGCCGTCGGGGTCGATCGCCGAGAGCGTCACGAAGCCGGGGCGCCTGGTGGTGAGCAGGAACTCGATCTCGTCGCCCACGTAGTAGGTGGACCCGACGCCGCGCGTGGGCCGGAAGTCCGTGATCTCGTCGGTGAGCGTGATCTGCACGCTCGGGGCGGGGGTGATCGTGATCGTGCAGGCGGAGAGCAGCAGGCCGAGGGCCGCGCCCGCGGCGACGAGGAGCATGCGCTTGGTTCTCACAGCTGGCCTCCTAGTGACACAAGGCTACTCCAGCGCTCCCCGAGCCGCGCGCGTGAACAGCGTCTCCAGGCCTTAACCGAACCTTCAGCGCCCGCGGCGCGGACAGCGCTCAACGGGCGTCCGCGGCCGGCTCCGCGGTGACGTCGTACGAGGTCAGGATGTAGGGGAGGTCGGTCTGGTGGTACCGGCCCCGCTCGTCGTACCAGAAGATGTACGCCCCTTGCGCCTCGCCGGCGGAGCCTTCCGAGGCGTTGCCCGAACGCGTGACCTTGCCGTCCACGACGCCAGAGAACACCGGCTTGCCGTCGTACGAGTAGATCGTTATGTACATCCGCGTCGCGGTGAAGTCCTGGATGCTGCGGCGGATGCGGTTCTGCGTCTCGTTGCGGCAGCCGACCAGCAGCAGCGCCAGCGCGACGACGAGCAAGAGCGTCAGTCTCCTGCGCACTTCACACCTCCTCGGAGGTCGCGCGCCCGGAGGGCGCCTCCGGGGGAATCCTAGCGCGCGCCCGCTGCGCCGCCGTATCCGCCGAAGGTCGGACGTTCCTGTCGGCCGGAGGCCGAAACCCGGGCTTTAGTCGGTCAGGCTCAGGTAATGTACCATCGTCCCGTGACGGCTCCGAAGCGCGACCCGTACGAGGTGCTGGGCGTCCCGCGCGACGCCGACCTGGAGACGATAAAGCGCGCCTACAGGCAGGAGGCGATGCGCTGGCACCCGGACCGCAACCCGGGGGACGCCGCCGCCGAGGAGCGCTTCAAGGAGCTGTCCGAGGCCTACGCCGTGCTGCGCGACCCCGAGGCGCGGGCCCGCTACGACAGGTACGGCCACGAGCCGGCGGGCGGCTTCACCACGCCGACCTACACGGCCGAGCAGTGGCGCGAGGTGTTCACCGAGGCCGGGGTGCCCGTCGACTGGTCGCGCGTGGGCTCGTTCGGCACCACGGGCAACGCCATCTTCGACGCCCTGTTCGGCATGGTGACGGGCATGCTGCGAGGCAGCGGCCTCCTGCCCGGCGAGACGCGCGAGGTGCGCCTCGGCCTCACGCTGGGCGAGGCCGTGAACGGCGCGACGAGGCGCGTGCGCGTGCCCGGCCCCAGCGTGTGCGCGCTCTGCCGCGGCACCGGCAGGGCCGCGCTGGGGGCCGCCGCCGACGGCGTCGCGGCGCAGACGGGCCCGTTCGACGTAGCCGCCCCCGCCGGAGCGTGCCCGGCCTGCGGCGGGGTCGGCGTGAGGCGCGGCACGGCGCTCGTGGACGTCACGGTGCCGCGGGGCGCCACGAGCAACACGAAGCTCAGGCTGCGCGGCCTGGGCGGCCCCGGCTCCCCGCCGGGCGACCTGCTCGTGGACGTCGAGGTGGAGCTGCCGCCGACCGCCCGCGTGCAGGGCAAGGACGTACACGACACGCTGCCCCTGCTGCCGTGGCAGGCCGCGGCCGGAGCGAGGGTCGACTACGAGGGCGTGACCGTGGAGGTCCCGCCCGGCTCGAAGGACGGGCGCGAGCTCGTCGTCGCCGGCGCCGGGCTGGGCGGCGGCGACCTGCGCCTGACCCTGAACGTGGACCTCGTGGCCGGGGCCGTGCGGGCGGCCCGCGGCTGGTTGCGTAAGCTTGCCTCCGGAGGGA
>DATGNP010000266.1:0-4339 GCA_035306665.1 Trueperaceae bacterium | reverse complement strand
GGGCGGCCGTGACGCGGCTCGCCGACCTCGGCCTCGCGGTCGAGGTCGCGGCCGTGCCGTCGGACGCCCCGCCGGGCAGCGTCGTCGACGTCGACCCCGACGTCGGCACCGAGCTGCGCCCCGGCCGCCGCGTGCGCGTCGGCTACGCCCTGTCGCCCGGCCTCATCGAGCAGACCACGGCGCCGGCCCTCGTCGGCCTCGCCTACCCCGACGAGGCGCGCGCGGCGCTGCGCCAGGCCGGCCTGGAGCTCGGCGAGGCCTCGCGCGTGCCGGCGTCGGCCCCGGCGGGCGTCGTGCTGGCGCAGTCGGTCGCGGAGGGGTCCGCGGTCGGCGCCGGTCAGGTCGTCGACGTGCTCGTCTCCGCCGGCCCGGCGCCGGCGCAGACGTTCCTGCCGGACCTCGTCGGCCTACCGGTCGACGACGCCAAGGCGCTGGCGGTGGTGGCCGGCATCGACCCCGGACGCGTGCTCGTCGACGAAGTGCTCGTCGGCAACGGCTTCCCCGGCGAGGTGCTCTCCCAGTCGCCCTCGCCGCACCGGCCGGTCCCGGTGCCGGACACGACGCTGCGCCTCGTCGTGCAGGCCGGCACCCCGGCGGCCGAGGCGGCCGAGGGCGCGCCCGACCTCGTGGGCCTGCCGCGCGGGCGGGCCGAGGCGGTCGCCGCCGAGGCCGGCTGGCGGGCCGACGTCCAGCGGATGGCGTCGCGCTCCCTGCCCGCGGGCACCGTCGTGGCCCAGTCCCCGCCGCCGCTGGCCGCCAGCGAGGAGCGGTCCTTGCTGCTCGTCGTCAACGTGCACCCGGTCGCCCTGACGGACCCCGGCGTGCGGGCCGCCGTCCGCGAGCCCGAGCCGCGCGGCTTCGAGTACGCCTGGACGATCCTGCCCGGCATCGGCCGCACGACGGCCCAGGTGTTCGTCAGGACGCTGGAGGGCGAGCGGACGCTGGTGGCGACCCGCTCGGTGCAGGGCGGCGAGATCCTGCGCGGCACGTACCTGTCGACGGAGCCGGGGCCCCTGACGTTCGAGCTGCTGCTCGGGGGCGTGCCTTACGGGGACCCGCTGCTCGTACCCTGAGCGGTTATAGTGGCGGTCGGCAATGTTGGCGTGCGCCGATGGTCGACGCCAGTGAAGGCCCGACCCCGACACCGCGCCGGCGGCGCGCCCAGGTCCCCCACTCAGTCCCGGGAGCGAAGTGATCAGCACAATCCGTGACCTCGCGCCGTACCTCCGGAAGCACCGCGTCAAGCTGGCTGTCGGGTTCGGCCTCGTCGTCCTCAACGGCTACCTCTCCACGTTCGCCCCGCTGATACCGGGCCGCGTGATCGACGGCCTGCGACTGGGCGAGCTGACGATGCCGCTCCTGATCCGCGAGGTCGGCCTGCTGGTCTTCATCACGCTGGCGGCGGCGATGGCCATGACCGCCGTGAGGCGGCTGATCCTCGGCGCCAGCTGGGAAGCCCAGTTCGACATCAGGCACGACATCTTCCGGCACTTCACCCGCCTCGACGGGGCCTACTACGACGACACCCGCGTGGGCGACCTCATGGCCCGCCTCACCGCCGACCTCAACGCCGTGCGCATGCTCATCGGCGTCGCGGTCATGCAGGGCCTGAACACGACGCTGCTGCTGGGTTTCACGCTCTTCCGCATGTTCTCGCTCTCGACGACGCTGACGCTCCTCACCCTCACCGTCGTCCCCTTCATCACGGTCTCCTTCTACGTGCTCCTGAGGATCATCCACAGGCGCTACCAGAAGGTGCAGGAGCAGTTCTCCGACATCTCGGCGATGGCGCAGGAGAACTTCAGCGGCATCCGCGTCGTCAAGGGCTTCGGGATCGAGGACCGCGAGACGTCGCGCTTCAAGGACCTCAACGACGAGTTCGTGCGCCGCAACCTCTCCCTGACCCGCGTCGACGGCCCGCTGTTCCCCCTCACGGAGTTCCTGTTCGGCCTCACCATCTCGCTGCTGCTCCTGGTCGGCGGCCGGCTCGTCCTGGGCGTCGGCAGCGAGCTGACGATCGGCGAGTTCTCGAGCTTCGTGTTCCTCTTCGAGGGCATCCAGTGGCCGCTCATCGCCCTCGGCTGGATCGGCAACATCGTCCAGCGCGGCACGACGTCGTGGGGCCGCCTGCGCGAGATCCTCGACGCCAGGCCCGAGGTCACCGACACCGAGCTCACCGACTACTCCTTGACGACCGTCCGCGGCCACATCGAGCTGCGCGACGTCTCCGTCGCCTTCGACGGCGTCAGGGCCTTGGACGGCGTCAGCCTCGAGGTCCGCCCGGGCGAGCGGGTGGGCCTCACCGGCCGGACCGGCTCGGGCAAGACGCTCGTCGCCCGGCTGATCGCGCGGCTCGACGACCCCGACTCCGGCCAGGTCCTCATCGACGGCATCGACGCCAGGCGCTACCCGATCGAGGTGCTGCGGCGCAACATCGGAGTCGTGCCGCAGGAGCCCTTCCTGTTCTCCGACACGATCGCCGAGAACATCGCCTACGGCGTGCCGGAGGCCCCGCCCGAGGAGCTGATGCCGCGGATCGAGCGCGCCGCCGAGCTCGCTCAGCTCGCCGGCGACGTCGAGGACTTCCCCGACGGCTACGACACCCGGCTCGGCGAGCGCGGCGTGACCCTCTCGGGCGGTCAGCGGCAGCGCACAGCGATCGCGAGGGCGATCATCAAGGACGCGCCCGTGATGGTCTTCGACGACGCCCTCTCGGCCGTCGACACCCAGACCGAGGCCGCGATCCTCGAGGGCCTCGAGGAGGTGCACCGCGGCCGCACGACCATCATCGTCGCGCACCGCGTCAGCGCCCTGAAGCAGTGCGACAGGATCTACGTGCTCGAGGCCGGCCGCGTCGTCGAGCAGGGCACGCACGAGGAGCTCGTGGCCCTGGGCGGCTGGTACGCCGACATCGACAGGCGCCAGCAGCTCGAGGCGGACCTGGAGGCGGCGTGATGCTCCGCGACCACCGCGAACGCCCGGCCGCCGCGGGCCCGAGGCGGACCGACCGAGGGGAGGCGGCATGACGGCCGGCGAGCACGACCCGACCGGAGCGCTCGGCCAGGACGGCGCGGCCGCGACCGGCGCCCGCGTGAGCGAGCGGCCCAAGCGCCTCACCGACATGGACCTGCCCGACTACTCGGTCGAGCAGGCGAAGGCCGAGCGCCGCGCGAACCGCCGCTCCGCCCGCCGCCGCATGCGGCGCGAGAGCGTCCTGGACGAAGAGGGCGAGGCCCTGATCAAGGACTACGACCAGGGCATGATGCGGCGGCTCCTCACCTACCTGAAGCCGTACCGCCTCCAGTTCGGCCTCGGCGTCGGCCTGCTCCTGCTCTACAGCGTGCTCGTCCCTGCCTTCCCAGCGCTGATCGCGCTGGCCGTCGACCGCTACGTCGTCGCGGCGCAGGAGCCGTACGCCTCGCTCACGATCGACGAGCGCCTGAACGGCCTGCTGTGGGTCGTGCTCGCCTACCTGGGCCTGAGGCTCGTGAACTTCGTCCTGCGGTACGGCTACACCTACGCCGTGGCGTGGCTGGGCCAGCGCATCGTCTACGACATCAGGAGCCAGATCTTCGCGAAGATCCAGCGGCTGCACATGGGCTTCTTCGACCGCACGCCCGTCGGCCGCCTGATCACGCGCATCACCGGCGACGTCGACGCGATCCAGCAGATGATGACCGACGGCCTCGTCGGGCTCGTCGCCGACGTCGGCATGATCGTCTTCCTGACGGTCTACATGTTCAGCCTCAACTGGCGCCTGGCGCTGATCACGCTGGCCGTCATGCCCCTGCTGTTCCTGGCCCTGAACTACATCCGGCTGCAGCAGCGCACCGCCTACCGCGCCGTGCGCCTGCGCACCTCGATCTCGAACGCCTACCTGGCCGAGAACCTCTCGGGCATGCGGACCGTGCAGCTCTTCAACCGCGAGCAGCGCAACGCCAGGCGCTACGACGAGCTGAACCTCGACCTCCTCGAGGCCAACTTCGAGCAGGTGAGGTGGTTCAGCCTCTTCCACCCCACGGTCCAGCTCACCTCGGCGATCGCCACCGGCCTGATCCTCTTCTACGCCGGCAGCACTCTGATCGGCGACCCGTTCACCGACGTCGTCACGATCGGGATGCTCGTCGCCTACATCCAGTACTCGTCGATGTTCTTCCGCCCGCTGCAGGAGCTCTCCGACAAGTTCAACATCCTGCAGGCCGCGATGGCGTCGTCGGAGCGCATCTTCCAGCTCCTCGACACGCCCGAGCTGATCGTCGACAAGGACGAGGTCGTGGGCTTCGAGTCGGGCTTCCGCGGCGAGGTCGAGTTCCGCGACGTCTGGTTCGCCTACGACGGT
>DATGNP010000265.1:0-5741 GCA_035306665.1 Trueperaceae bacterium | reverse complement strand
GCCCGTGTACATCAGGTCGTACGCGACGCGGTCGTCGGCCAGCACCGTGCCGTCGCGGGCCAGGATGCGACCCCGGAGCGGCGTGATGCGCTTCTGCGCCAGCGAGTTCTGGATGCTCCTGAGGGCGTACTCCTCGGTCCTCACGAGCTGGAGGAACATCAGGCGCCCCGTGAACACGGCCAGGACCGTGAACAGGAAGGCCAGGAGCAGGCGCATGCGGCCGAGCATCAGATGAGCTCCTTCTGCAGCACGCGGCTCCGGTCGAGGAGCGCTGCGCTCCATGGGAGCACGGCGAGCCCCGCAAGCACCGTGAGGGCTCCCTCTACGGCGGCCACCGCCCCGAGCCTGTCGACGCTGTAGGGGCCGCCCACGAGCCAGGCCAGGAGCAGGGCCATCACGGCCCACTTGCCCACGACGGCGACGAACACGACGAGGAGGCGCTCGAGGGCGCCGGAGTTGGTGAGCTGGGCGCGGACGAAGGTCGCGGCCAGGGCCCCGCCCGCCAGGGCCATGGCGTGCATGCCGAGGACCCCCTGGCCGATCACGTCCTGGAGGATGCCGATCCCGTAGGCCACGAGCACGAGCTGCCACGGCTGCACCCGCCACAGGAGGGTGAGGGCGGCGAGGAGGAACAGGTCGGGCGCCGGGACCGGCGCCAGTAGCGCCGAGAGGAAGCCCTGCGACACGAGCAGGACGAGGTAGAACAGCACCAGGCGCATCGCGTCAGTCTAACCAGCGAGCCCGTCCAGAACAGGGCTATCCTGGGCGGCATGCCAGGGTCGGGGGTGCCGTCAAGGTCAGCGGCCGCGGCGCGCGGCGGCCTCACCGTCGTGCGCGCGCCCGCCGACGCGGAGGGGCGCCGGGCCCTCGCGGCGCGGATCGTGGAGCACCTCGCCAGGCACGAGGCCGAGAACAACCTGCCCGTGGGGGTGGCGTCGGCCCTGGCCGACGGCTCCCTCAACAGGGACGACGCCGAGCTGCTGCTCGCCGTCGACGGCGGCGGCGCGACCGCCGCAGCGCTGGTGATGACCCCGCCTTACCGCCTGCTCGTCCCCTACGGCGACGACCCCGCGGCGCGCGAGGCCCTCCTCGAGGACATGAGCGCCCGCGGCGTGCGCCCGCCTGGCGTGCTGGGACCGGAGCCGACGGTCCGCGAGGTCGCGGCCTGGTGGGCGGACCGCCTGGGCCTCGAGGCCGTGCCGAGGATGCGCCAGGGCGTCTACCGCCTCACCGCCGTCAGGGAGGCCGACAGGGTGGCCGGCAGCGTGCGGCCCGCCGCCGCCGCCGACGCGGACGTGGTCTTGCCGTGGCTCGAGGCCTTCTACGCCGAGGCCGGCGTGGACGTCGGCACGCCCGCCGACACGTTCCGCGGCTTCGTCACGAGCGAGTACCGCCGTCTGTACCTGCTCGAGGTGGAAGGCCGGCCCGTGAGCGTCGCGGGCCTGGGCGCCCGCACCCCGCGCGGCCGGCGCATCGGCCCGGTCTACACGCCACCCGAGCACAGGCGCCGGGGCTACGCCGAGAGCCTCGTCGCGCGGGTGAGCGCGATGGTGCTGGCGGCGGGCTGCGAGTTCTGCTTCCTCTACACCGACCTCGCCAACCCGACGTCGAACTCCGTCTACGAGCGCATCGGCTACGAGATGGTCGTCGCGTCGACCGAGTACGACCTCGAGCCGGTCAAGCGCTGATCGACGCCGCGGCCCCTACCGTCCTCGCGTAGGAGGCTGCGATGCCGCGGTTCGTCACGACACTCGTCGTCCTGGTGGGAGCGACATGCCTTCAGGTCGTCGGCGCCCAGGGCTCCACGGGCACGCTTCCAGGCGGCGCTGGCCGCCGACGGGGGCACGCTGACCATGGAGCTCTGCCAGATGAGCCCCGACGGCCAGGCCACGCCGGCCGGCCCGCCGCTGACGCTCGTGCGCAGCGGGGGCGCGGCGGGACAGGCGCCGGGCGCGGTGCCGGGCCAGCCCACCGGCGGGACGCCCGGAGAGGTGACGGCTACGCCCCCCTGAGCGCGCCGCCGCCGGCCGGGCGCGCCGCGGTCCTGATACCTTGGCTGCCATGGCCATTCTCGTCATCCACGGCGGCGCCGGCACGGTGCCGGAGCGGTTCCAGGACGCGTACCGGGACGGTCTCAAGGCGGCTGCCGACGCCGGCTACCACGAGCTGACCGCGACCGGCGACCCCGTAGCGGCCGTGCTCGCGACCGTCAGCCACATGGAGGCCAACGAGCGCGCCTTCAACGCCGGCGTGGGCGGGGCGCCCACGCGCGAGGGGCGGGTCGAGCTCGACGCCTGCGTCATGGCCAGCGACGGCACCGCCGGCGCCGTGGCAGCGGTCACGAACTCGCGCAACCCCGTCAGGCTCGCCGAGAAGGTGCGCACGTCGACCCCGCACGTGATCCTGGCCGGCGAGGGCGCCGAGCGCCTCGAGGACGACCCGGTGCCCAACGAGGCCCTGTTGACCGAGCGCACGCGCGCCGAGCTCGAGGCGTGGCGCGCGAAGGGCACGGACGAGCCGGGCCGCGGCACCGTCGGGGCGTTGGCGCTCTCCGACGACGGCCGGCTGGCGGCGGCCACCAGCACCGGCGGCATCCTGGCCCAGTACCCGGGCAGGCTGGGCGACACGCCCGTGCCCGGGGCCGGGACCTGGTGCGACGCCCGCCACGCCCTGTCGGGCACGGGCATCGGCGAGGCGTTCCTCCGGACGGCCGGCTGCCGCACGGTGGCGCTGCGCATCGACCTCGGGGCCGCGCCGGAGGCCGCGCTGCAGGCGGGCCTCGACGACCTCGTGGCGGCGCGGGGCGACGGCGGCTTCATCTACCTCGGGGCCGACGGCACCTTCGGCTTCGCGTACAACACCCCCATGCTGGCCGTCGCGTACCGTTCGCCCCGGGCGTCGTACGAGGACGTGGCGCAGGACCCCGGGGTCCGCTTGTTCCGAGCCTGAGGAGGCCCGGTACCCTACAATCCGGGTGATCTGCCAGGAGGGCCGCTTCGTCAGCGCCCGCCCGCGACGCTTCCCCACCGCCGGCCAGGCGGTCACCGCCCGCATCACCCCACGCTGCGCCGATGGAGCCCCGACCCGATCGGGAGGGGGATCGCATGCCCGGCGCTTCGCAGCCTGCTCGCACGGCGGCCGTCGTGTCGTGCGCCTTGGCCGTCGCCACGGCGCTCGTCGGTTGTCCCAACCAGGTCGCCCCGCCGCCCGTCGCGGGCGTGACCGTCCTCGGCGGCGACCGCACGCTCGTCACCGGCGAGAGCGCGGACCTGACGGCCGCGGTGTCGCCTCCGGGCGCGCACGCCGGTCTGACGTGGGAGAGCGAGGAGCCCGCGGTCGCGACGGTCGACGGGGCAGGGACGACGGCGGCCGTGACCGCCGTCGCGCCGGGCACGACGACCGTCACCGCCACGAGCACGAGCGACCCCGGGAAGGCCGACGCGATCACTGTCACCGTCGTCGCCCCCGGCGCGGTGCTCTGGACGCGGCAGTTCGGCACCAACAGCGCGGACTTCGCGACAGGCGTCGCGGCGGACGCCCACGGCGGGGCGTTCGTAGCGGGTTCCACCGACGGCGCCTTGGTGGGCAGCAGCGCCGGCGACGGCGACGTGTTCGTGCGCGCCTACGGTCCCTGAGCGCCGCGGGCGGCCCCACGGGCGGCCCGGCTCCTAGGCGGTCAAGACCAGCAGCGCGTCCCCGAACTCGTGCCACAGGTAGCCGCGCCGCCTGGCCTCCTCGTAGCAGCGCGCCACCAGCTCGCGGCCGGCGACGGCCTCGACGAGCGCCACGTGCGAGGCTCCGGCCTCGTGCCAGCCCGTCAGCAGCCCGCTCAGCGCCCTCACGCCCCTCTCCGGCGTGATCAGCAGGTCGGTGGTGCCCTTGCCGGGGTGGGCGACGCCGTCCGAGTCCGTGACCGTCTCGATGGCCCGCGCCGACGTGGTCCCGACCGCCACCACGCGCCGCCCCGCGGCGCGCGCCTGGTTCACGAGCCTGGCCGTCGTCTCGCTCACCTCGTAGCGCTCGACGTCGGGCCGCTCGCCGGCCTCGAACGACGCCACGCCGCAATGCAGCACGACGGGCGCGAACACGACGCCTCTGGCGGCGAGACGCGTCACGAGACGGGCCGTGAACGGCCTGCCGGCGCTGGGCATCTCGGCCGAGCCCGGCTCGCTGGCGTAGACGATCTGGTAGGCGCCGAGAGGGCGTGCCCGCCCTTCGTGCGAGTAGCGGATGGGCTGGCCGTGCCGGCGCAGGTAGCCGAGCACGTCGCCCACGCCGTCGAGCGCGACCAGCCACAGGCGCGGCGAGCGCGAGTCCCGCGCCAGGAACGCGGCGCTGGCGCCTCCCGGCAGCGCGACCCTGCCGCCGGGGAAGTCCCGCCACGGCCGCGACCCGACACCCTCGGCGCGCCGGGGCTCCACGGTCCACACGTCGCCGGCCACCGGCGAGGACACGTGCAGCCGCACGGGCCCCACGGGTCCGACGCCGTCGACCGCCGCCGGCACGGTCGCCGAGACGTTGATCACGAGCGCGTCGCCGGGCCGCAGCACGCGCACGACGTCCTCGAACGCGCCGTGGGTCACGCGGCCCGTGGCGGCGTCGGCCACCATCAGCCTCACCGCGCCGCGCGGCCGGTACCCTGCCGGCGCGTCGGCGACGGGCGCCGGCCCCTCCGGGCGCCGGTGCGCCAACGCCTGCCCCGCCGGCGTCACCCCGGCACCCCGACGTCGCGCGCCCGGTAGCGGCCCGACGGCAGCCTCGCGTCCACCAGCCGCAGGATGCCGGGGACGCTCGCGCTCGGCGGCGGCCGGTCGGAGACGTCCTCTCCCGGGAACGCCTCCTGCTGCATGCGCGTGTTCATGTCGCCCGGGTCGACCCAGTAGACGCGCACCTCGGGGTGCTCGGCGGCGAGGACCCGGCTGAGCTGCTCGAGGGCCGCCTTCGAAGAGCCGTAGCCGCCCCAGCCCTCGTAGCCCTCGACGGCGGCGTCGGAGGTGACGTTCACGACCGCGCCGCCGGCGGCGGCCAGCGTCGGCAGGCAGGCCTGCGCGAGCGCCAGCGGGGCGAGCACGTTGGCCTCGAACAACTCCCGCAGCGCCGCCAGGGGGTAGCGCTCGAGCCGCGGCAGCGGCGTCGGCCCCAGCGTCGAGGCGTTGTTGACGAGCAGCGCGAGCTCGCCCGCCGCCCGCGCCGCGGCCACGAGGCTCTCGCGGTGCCCGGCGTCGGTGACGTCGCCGGGCACCGCCGTGACGGCGGGCCCGAGGCCTGCGACCGCCTGCCGCAGCGCGTCGCCGTCGCGGGCGTCGACCACGACGCGCCAGCCGTCGGCTGCGAGACGCCGCGTCAGCTCGTAGCCCAGGCCGCGCGAGGCGCCGGTGACGATCGCCACCCGCCCGCCGCCGCCCCCGGTCCCGTAGCCGCTCACCGCTGTGCCACTTGGGTTCGTGTCCATGGCACGACGCTAAGACCTCAAGTAAACTTGAAGTCAATGGCCTTGGGCCCCTGGATCACGATCGGCGAGCTGTCGCGCCGCACCGGCGTCGCCGCCTCGGCCCTGCGCTTCTACGAGGAGCGCGGGCTGATCAGGTCCGATCGCACCGCCGGCAACCAACGACGCTTCGCTCGCGCCACGGTCAGGCGCGTCGCGGTGATCCGCGCCGCCCAGCGCTGCGGCATCTCCCTCGAGGAGGTCGGCTCGGTGCTGGCACGGCTGCCCCACGACCGCACGCCCACGGCCGCCG
>DATGNP010000264.1:0-5434 GCA_035306665.1 Trueperaceae bacterium | reverse complement strand
AGCGTGTGCTCCACCAGCTTCGTGTAGGCAGCCACGTGCATGGCCGTAGGGAACGTGTCGTTCGACGACTGGCTCCTGTTCACGTCGTCGTTGGGGTGGACGGGCGCCTTGCTGCCGAGCGGGTTGCCGGTGAGCTCGCTGGCGCGGTTCGCCACGACCTCGTTGACGTTCATGTTCGTCTGGGTGCCCGAGCCGGTCTGCCATACGACGAGCGGGAAGTGGTCGTCGAGGTCGCCGGCGAGGATCTCGTCGCAGACGCGCGCGATGAGGTCGGCCTTGTCGCGCTCGAGCCCCGCGAGCTCGGCGTTCACCTGCGCGGCGGCCTTCTTGAGCACGGCGAAGCCGCGGATCACCTCGATGGGCATCCGCTGCCCGCCGATCTTGAAGTTCTGGCGCGAGCGCTCGGTTTGGGCCCCCCAGTAGCGGTCGGCGGGGACCCTCACCTCGCCGAGCGTGTCCTTCTCTACCCGGTACTCCATGCGGTCATGCTACTCGCGGCCGCGCCGCGCCCAGGCCGCCCGCGCGGGGTCGCCGACTACCGCTCGGGGCCTTCGTCTCACCGGCACAGCGCCGCGGAGCAGACGTCGAGGTAGGCCCAGTCGCGCCCGTCGCGCACGACCAGCTTGAGCCACAGGCGCCCGTCCTCGACGAGGTGCGCGGGCTCGGCGGCGGCGCGCAGCTCCGGGAGCGAGGCGGCGGGCGTCGTCAGGTTGCGGTCGTCGACCCACCAGTCCTTGTAGACGAACGCCTGCTCGCCGGACCACGGCAGGGACACGACCAGGCCGTCGCCCTCCGCCACCCCGTCCGTCATCCCGAGCCGCAGGTGTGTGGGCGCTCCGGCGAAGTCGTAGGCGTACTCCTCACCGTAGCGCAGCGACGTGCGGAAGTAGTGCGGCACGGCGTCGGGCGAGCCGTACATGACGTGGCTGGCGCCGCCCGAGCGCGCGATCGTCACCGGCCCGACGCCGCCCGGCGGGCCGGCCACGACGTCGAGCGCGAGGTTCAGGTAGCGCCCGGAGCACACGTTGGCGTTCCACTCAGGCCTGAGGACGCAGCCGTCGCCGGCCAGGAACGGGCTGTTCACCGTGACCCAGGCGCCGGCGGTGCCGGTGACGCTGCCGTCGAGGTCCCGGAACACGGCGCTGCGGTAGCCGTCCTCGCCGGCCAGCCCGGGCACGTCGTCGCGGCCGTGGAGGTAGACGCGGTTCGTGCCCGACGCGAACGTCAGGCCACTGGCGTGGTTGTCCGCCGCGGTGGCGAAGTGGGTGAAGTCGAGGTAGCTGAGGGCCGCGGCCCGGCGCCTGGCGTCGGACGCGTAGCCGGCGAAGCGGCTGTCCGCCACGTACACGGTGCCGTCGTAGAACTCGAAGCCGCGCAGCGTGTAGTCGGCGTCCCACGGCCGCGGCAGGTGCCGGCCCGCGGCCGCGCTGTCGTCGTCCCACTCGGGCCACGTGCCGACGTTCGGCGTCTCGCCCACGAACGCGACGCCCTCGGCGCCGCTGGCGTCGGACGCGAACGTCACGCCGCGCGCGTTGTCGCTGATGACGCCGCCCCTGAGCACGGCGTGGGTACCGCGGAACCAGGCGCCGGCGTCCCGGTGCTTGTAGGCCACGAAGCCCTCGAAGACGGCGGGCACGACCGAGCCCTCGTCCTCGGGGTCGAGGCGCGGCTCGTACCACGTCGGCGGGTTCGCCGTCAGGTCGGCGGTCGGGCCGTTGTCGACGTGGAGGCCGACCTGCCAGTTCGAGTGGGCGACGTTGTCCCGGAAGAGGCCGAGCGGGGTGAGGCGCGGCCACACGTCGGTCTTGTGGCTCGCCAGGCCGGTGGGGTGCTCTGGCAGCGCGTACCAGAAGCCGCTGCCCTTCGAGCCGGCCGCGACGTTGCCCACCAGGTCGTTGGCCGGGTTCGTGACCCAGAAGCCCGCCGGCCCCAGGTGAGAGTGGTCGGAGGGCAGGACGGCGTCGTCGGCCGGCGGTTTCATGACCACCAGCGCGAGGTTCCGGTAGAGCTCGTTGCCGGTCTCGTCGCCGTCCTCGAGGAAGAAGCAGTGACCGTAGGTGCGGTAGGCGACGACGTCCTCGACGAGGACCCCGTTCGTGCCGTGGATCGTGACGCAGCGGTGGTAGGCGTCGTGGACGCTCGTGCGCGTCACGAAGCTCGCGGCCCCGGCGTCGCCGAGCTGGTGGAAGTGGACCGGGTAGCGCGCGAGGCGCCCGCGCTGCCCCATGCGGTAGAGCTCGACGGCGTCGAGCCGGAGCCTGCCGCCGTCCATGACCATCACGTGACCGCCGTACTCGCCCACGTCGCTCTGCGCGTCGCCCCTGATCACGACGTTGCGCGTCAGGCGCGCGACCTCGGCGCGCTGGTCGACGGTCACCCCGCCGACGCTGAACGGGGAGCCCACGTGGAAGTACTCCAGGGGCGCGTCGAGGGTCAGGACGCCGCCGGCGACGGCCGTGACCGTCCGGGCCTCGAACTGCTCGTCGCCCGCGTCGCCGTACCCCATGAAGTCGGTCGAGGCGACGACGACCGCGTCGCCGACGCGCCAGCCGGAGGCGTCCTGGACGGTGATCGTCCTGTCGCCGGGGCGGGCGTCGCGCGCCAGGCGCGTCCAGCTCGCGCCGGTCATGTCGCCGTAGAGCTCGACCACGCCGCCCACGACCGCGAGGAACTTGGTGCCCATGTGGCCCATGCCGCCGTCGGTCTCGGGGCCGGTCAGCGTGATCACGGCCCGCGAGCGGAAGGGCCGCTCGGCGCTGCCGACGTACAGCCCGCCGCGCACCAACACCCAGCCGGCCGTGAGCTCGAGGTCGGCCTCGTCGAACACCAGGCCGCCCTCCACGGTGAGGCTCGCCAGCGGGGGCGGCGTGACGTCGAGGAGCATGACGGTGCCCGCGGGCACGACGACGGCGTCGCCCGCCCGCGGCGGGGCGCCTCCCGGCCAGGCGGAGGGGTCGGACCAGCGCGCCGTGACCGCCGGCGGCGGGGGGCTGGGCTCGCGGCGGTGCGGCGAGCCGCCAGCCTGGGGCGGGTCCTGCAGGCCGCAGCCCGCGACGAGGGCGAGCGCGACGGCGAGCGCGACGGCGGCGCGGGCGAGGCTCATGGCAAGAACCTAGTCGCCTCCCGGCGCTCGCGCGACGACATCCTTCATGGCCGCCGAGACGGAGCTCATGGCGTCCGCCAGCGCGTCGCGCCAGTTCCGCCAGTTGTGGCCCGCGCTCCTCTCCGTGTAGGCGCTGCGGACGTCGCCGCGCGCGGCCAGCGCCTCGCCGGCGGCGCGGTTCACGTCGTGCAGCCACTCGAGCGTGCCGACGTGGAGGTGCCACGCGCCCGGCAGGGGCACGTCGGGGTCCCGGAGCCGCGCCAGCAACCACGACTCCCGGGAGAGGTAGGGGTCGAAGTCCTCGGGCGTGCCGAGGAAGGCGCCCGAGAGCGAGAGCACGCCGTCGTCCCTGGCCGCCTGCGGGTCGCGCTCGGCGCGCCGCAGCGCGAGGGTGGCGGAGGCCAACGCCCCCAGGCTGGCGCCGACCCAGACCCGCCGCCGCGTGAGCGGGTAGCGCGCTACCAGCTCGGGCTCGAGCTCCTCCTCGACGAAGCGGAGGTACGGCTCGTGGAAGGCGTACTCGACGGCCCTGTCGGACGGCTCGACGAACGCCAGGCGCAGCGGCTCCACCCGGCCGCGCCCCAGGAGCGCCTCGTGCACGAGGTGGAGGTTGCCGACGCGCTGGAACGCGACGCCGTCCTGCACGACCGCCAGCGGCGTCGCCTCGTCCGGCGCCACCGTCGCGGGCGTGTACACGGTCACACGGCGCGTCTGGCCGAGGAGAGAGCTCTCGAGCCGCAGCCTGTCGGCGGTCCCCGTCGCGATGTCCCGGGGCGGGTCGGCGAGCTCGCTGGGACGGTAGTCCGGCCCGGTCACGTAGCTGACCTCGCCGTACCACAGGTTCCTGACCCGGTTGGGGTTCGACGGGTCCGGCAGCACGACGCGGTCGGCGGTCTCGAACGCGTACTCGAAGTAGACGTCGTCGGGGAGCTCGTGCTCGACGACCTCGCCGGGGCTCACGTGACGCGGGTCGCGGTCCATGTCGGTGAGGTCGCTGATGAGCCAGGCGGCCCACTCCGGCGCCCTGACGCTATGCCGCATGCGCCGAGTCTAAGGGCCGAGCGTGAGCCGGCCGGCGGTAGACTCGCCGGATGCAGAACCCCTTCAGGCCACTATCGCTGAGCGAGCTCAGGACCCGCGAGTGCGCCAAGTGGCGCCGCTACCCGGGCGACGTCCTGCCGCTGTGGGTGGCGGAGATGGACTTCGCGCTCGCCGACGCCATCAAGGCCGCGATCAAGGACCACGTCGACGGCGACGACCTCGGTTACCCCGCGCCGGGCGGCATGCCGGGCCTGCGGGAGGCCGTGGCCGAGCGCCTGGAGCGCCGCTACGGCGCGAGCTTCCCCGTTGACGGCATCAAGCCCCTGGGCTCGACCGTGGCGGGCATGGTCTACGCCTGCCGCGCGTTCGCCGACCCCGGCGACGAGGTGCTGCTCCTCACGCCCCTCTACCCGCCCTTCAAGCGCTCGGTCGTGGAGACGGAGCGGGTGCCCGTCGAGGTCGAGCTCGTCAGGGGCGAGGAGCGCTACGAGCTGGACATGGACGCCGTCAGGGCCGCCGTGACCGAGCGCACGCGCCTGCTGATGCTGTGCAACCCCCACAACCCGATCGGCCGCATGTACACGCGCGCCGAGCTCGAGGCCCTGGCCGAGCTGGCGCTCGAGCACGACCTCACGGTCGTCTCCGACGAGCTCCACGCCGACATCGCCTACGGGGGCGAGCACGTCCCGTTCGCCTCGCTCGCGCCCGAGGTCGCGGCGCGGACGCTGACCCTCTACGGCCCCACGAAGGCGTTCAACTTCCCGGGCCTCGGCATCAGCTTCGCCCTCACCAGCGGTCCGGCGGTGCTGGAGCGCCTGGCCGGCGCGACGGGCGGCCTGCACTCGTGGCCCAGCCGCCTGGCCGAGGCCGCCACGCTCGCCGCCTACCGTCACTGCGACGACTGGCTGGCGGCGGCCCTCGACTACCTGCGCGGCAACCGCGACAAGGTCGTGAGCTTCGTGCGCTCGGAGCTCCCGGGGGCCGGCGTGCACGTGCCGGAGGCCACGTACCTGGCGTGGCTCGACCTGCGCGGGACCGGTCTGGGCGCGCGGCCGGCCGAGCGTCTCGCCGACGTCGCGAAGGTGGGCCTGAACGAGGGCGCCGAGTTCGGCGCCGGCGGCGAGGGCTTCGTGCGCCTCAACTTCGCGACGTGCCAGGAGGTCCTCGACGAGGCCCTGGACCGGCTCGCGGGCGCGTTGGCGCCGGCGGCTTGAGCGCGGCCCCGTAGGACCTGGCGCCGGCCGCGTCGGCCCGGCCGTAGGGTTCGGACCCGCGCGGCGGGCGTCCGCC
>DATGNP010000263.1:0-6351 GCA_035306665.1 Trueperaceae bacterium | reverse complement strand
TTCTTCGCCCGCACGTACTGCGCCGAGGAGTTCGCCGCGCACGGGCTCAAGCCCACCGTCGTACAGGCGAACATGTCCTACAACCACGTCGCCGGCACGCTGCGAGGCATGCACTACCAGCTGCCTCCGGCCGCCGAGACGAAGCTCGTACGCTGCACGGCCGGCGCGATCCACGACGTGATCGTCGACCTGCGCGAGGACTCGCCCACGTACCTGAAGCACTTCGCGATCGACCTCACGGCCGAGAACCGCCTGGCTCTGTACGTCCCCGAGATGTTCGCCCACGGCTTCATCACCCTCACCGACGGGGCGGAGGTCGCCTACCAGGTCGGGGAGTTCTACACGCCGGGGTACGAGCGCGGCATCCGCTACGACGACCCGGCCCTCGGCATCGACTGGCCGCGGCCCGTCGCCGTCATCTCCGAGAAGGACAGGTCGTGGCCGCGCTTCGAGCCGGTCGGGGAGGCGACCACGTGATCCTCGTCGACACCGCGCTGAAGCGGCGCGAGGAGGAGGGCCGCCCGGTCCGCGTGGCCATGGTCGGCGCGGGGTTCATGGCCAAGGGCGTCGCGAACCAGATCGTCAACGCGACGCCCGGCATGCGGCTCGTCGGCATCGCGAACCGCACCCCGAAGCACGCCGAGGACGCCTACGAGTACGCGGGCGTCACCGACCGCGTCAACGCCTCCACGGCCGCCGAGGTCGCCCGCGCGCTCGAGAGCGGGAAGCCCGTCGTCACCGACGACCCGCTGCTCCTCGCCAGGGCCGACGGCGTCGACGTCGTCCTCGAGGCCACCGGCGCCGTCGAGTACGGCGCCAGGGCCGTCGTCGAGGCGATCGACTCGGGCAAGCACGTCGTCCTGCTCAACGCCGAGCTCGACGGGACCGTCGGGCCGATCCTCAAGGTCATGGCCGACGAGGCCGGCGTCGTCTACTCCGTCTCCGACGGCGACCAGCCGGGCGTGCAGGCGAACCTGATCCGCTTCGTGAAGGGCATCGGGCTCGAGCCGCTCGTCGCGGGCAACGTCAAAGGCCTCCACGACCCGTACCGCAACCCCACGACCCAGAAGGCGTTCGCCGAGCGCTGGGGCCAGCGGCCGAGCATGGTCACGAGCTTCGCCGACGGCACGAAGATCAGCTTCGAGCAGGCGAACGTCGCGAACGCGTTCGGGTTCACGATCGAGAGGCGTGGCATGATGGGCCGCGAGCACCGCGAGCACGTCGACACGGCGGTCAGGTACTACGACGTCGACGAGCTGCGCGAGCTCGGCGGCGTCGTCGACTACCTCGTGGGCGCGCTGCCCAGCCCCGGCGTGTTCGTGTTCGCCACCCACGACGACCCCAAGCAGCGGCACTACCTGAACCTCTACAAGCTCGGCGAGGGGCCGCTCTACAGCTTCTACACCCCTTACCACCTCTGCCACTTCGAGGTACCGACGTCGCTGGCGCGGGCCGTGCTCTTCCACGACGCCGTCCTGGCGCCGGCCGGCCCGATGCGGGTCGAGGTCGTGACGACCGCCAAGCGCGACCTGAAGGCCGGCGAGGTGCTCGACGGGCTGGGCGAGTACATGACCTACGGCCAGTGCGAGACCGCCGCCGAGACGCTGCGGCTGGGGCTGCTGCCGATCGGCGTCGCCGAGGGCTGCCGCCTGAAGCGGGACGTCGCCAAGGACGAGGTCGTCACGTACCACGACGTGGAGCTCCCGCCCGGCCGGCTCATCGACGACCTGCGCACGCGTCAGGCGCGGCACTTCAGGCTGCCGGGCGGCGGCGGGGCCAGTGGCGCGCGGGGCGCGGCCGTGGAGGTGAGGGCGTGAAGGCAGTGATACTGGCAGGCGGGTTCGGCACGCGGCTGTCCGAGGAGACGACGATCAAGCCGAAGCCGATGGTCGAGATCGGCGGCCGGCCCATCCTGTGGCACATCATGAAGATCTTCGAGGCCGGCGGCGTCGACGAGTTCGTGATCGCGCTCGGCTACAAGGGCGAGATCATCAAGGACTACTTCCTGAACTTCTACGCCATCAACAACGACATCACCGTCGACCTCGCCACCGGCACGACGACGATCCACGACGGCAACCAGCCGAAGTGGAAGGTCCACCTCGTCGACACCGGCCTGAACTCGATGACGGGCGGGCGCCTGAAGCGGGTCGAGCCGTGGCTGACGCCGGGCGAGCCGTTCTACTTCACGTACGGCGACGGCGTGGCCGACATCGACCTCAGGCGCCTGGCGGCGTTCCACCGCTCCCACGGGCGCATCGCGACCGTCACGACCGTCCGCCCGCCGGCGCGCTTCGGCAACCTGACGTTCGAGGGCGACCGGGTCGAGAACTTCCACGAGAAGCCGGAGGAGGGCGAGGGCTGGATCAACGGCGGCTTCTTCGTCCCCGAGCCGCAGGCCATCGACTACATCGACGGCGACGCGAGCGTCTGGGAGCGCGAGCCGATCGACCGCCTCGTGCAGGACGGCCAGCTGATGGGCTACCGCCACTACGGCTTCTGGTCGTGCATGGACACGCTCAAGGAGAAGCAGCTCCTCGAGGAGCTGTGGGCGTCAGGCAAGGCGCCGTGGCGGATCTGGGACGAGGCCGTCAGGGAGCCCGTCGCCGCGCGCTGAGCCGGGCGTCGGCGCGGGCCCGCTCGGCGTAGGCGGGACGAGGCGGACGCCGGCAGCGTCGCCCCGACGCCGGCGGGGGCCGGCGGACGCGCGCTCGGGTGCGGCTGCCGTCAGCGCGGCGGCAGGAAGATCCCGGCGACCTCGCCGAGGTCGACGAACCTGTCGCAGGCGTCCTTGAGCTCCTGGCCGGCGAAGTCCCGGAACGCCAGCACCTCGACGCGCGCGCCGCGCTCCTGGCACAGCCTGACCAAGGGGGTGAAGTCGGCGTCCCCGGTGGCGAGGGCGACGACGTCGCACAGGCCCATGGCCCTCACGACGTCGACGGCGATGCCGAGGTCCCAGTCGCCCTCGAGCACCTGCCGCTCGTCCGCCCCCACGCGCACCCGCACCTGCATCCGCCGCACGCGGAACCCCAGCGCCGTCAGCTTGAGGGCGAAGCCGTGGCCGGCGGTGTCGCCCTGCCGCTCCACGACGTAGGCCGTGGCCTGCGAGAGGCGCCGGCCGCGAGCCGCGACCTCGAGGAGCTTGGCGTAGTCCACGGCCGCGCCGCTGAGGTCCCGGGCCGCGTAGAACAGGTTCTGGGTGTCGACGAAGAGGGCTACGCGCTGCTCGCGCCACTCGAACGCGCCCGCGTGTGCGTCGGCCACGGGCGCCAGTCTACCCGGGGCCGGCGCCCGCCTCGAGCCACTTGCCCATGATCACGTTGTCCTCGAACTCGTCCCTGCCCCGCTCCAGGCGCACCTGGCCGCGCTCGCGTCCCTCGACGACGAACCCCTCCGACTCGTAGAGCGCGATCGCGGCGGCGTTGCCCGCCCTCACGTGCAGGCCGACCTTGAGGACGCCGACCTCGCGGCACCAGTCGTACGACCGTCGCAGCAGGCTCCTCCCCACGCCGCGGCGGCGCTGGGAAGGCGCCACGGCCAGCGTCAGGACGGCGACGTGCTCGAGCCGCCAGGCGTGCGAGCGGTGCAGCTCGAGCCAGCCGGCGACCTCGCGGCCGCAGACGGCCACGAGGTAGAGCGAGCGCCTGGGGTCGTCGGTGGCGATGCGCGCCGCCAGGGACCCGGAGGCGGCGGGGGCGTCGCCGACGAAGTAGCGCCGCTCGGCGTAGATGCCCTCTAGCAGCCTCGTGACGGCCGCAGCGTCGGCGGTGCGCGCGCGACGGACCTCGATGCCGGGCTGCGGCATGTGCAGAGTATAGGCGTCTGGAGGCTGATATCCTGGCCGTGGCCGCCTCGCCGCGGGCCGGCGGCGGCCGCGTCAGGAGCCCACATGGCGAGACTGGTATCGGCAGAGTCGGTGACAGAGGGTCACCCGGACAAGCTGGCCGACCGCATCAGCGACTCGGTCCTGGACGCGATCCTCGAGCAGGACCCGGGCGCACGCGTGGCGGTCGAGACGCTGCTCACGAAGGGTCTGGCGCTCGTCGCCGGCGAGGTCACGACCTCGGCCGACGTCGACATCCAGGCCCGGGTGCGCACCGCCGCGCGCGAGGTCGGCTACGTCGACGCCGCCTACGGCTTCGACGCCGACCACTCCGCGGTCCTGATCGCCCTCTCCGAGCAGTCCCCCGACATCGCCCTCGGCGTGAACAACGCGCAGGAGGCCGCCACCGGCGACCGCTTCGACAAGGTCGGCGCCGGCGACCAGGGGCTGATGTTCGGCTACGCCATCGACGAGACCCCCGAGCTGATGCCGCTGCCGATCACGCTCGCGCACCGCATGGCCAGGCGCCTGGCCGAGGTGCGCCGCTCCGGCGCTCTGCCCTACCTGCGGCCCGACGGCAAGACGCAGGTGACCCTCGTCTACGAGGACGGCATCGCGACCGCCCTCGACACGGTGGTGCTCTCGGCGCAGCACCACGACGGCGTCGACCTCCAGACGCTGCGCTCCGACCTCGTGAGCCAGGTGATCGAGGCCGTGCTCCCGCCCGACCTCGACACCGCGAACGCCAGGTACCTCGTCAACCCCACGGGCCGCTTCGTCGAGGGCGGGCCCGCCGCCGACGCCGGCCTCACCGGGCGGAAGATCATCGTCGACACCTACGGCGGCGCCGCCCCCCACGGTGGCGGCGCCTTCAGCGGCAAGGACCCGACGAAGGTCGACCGCTCCGGCAGCTACTACGCCCGCTACATCGCGAAGAACGTCGTCGCCGCCGGGCTCGCGAAGCGGTGCCAGGTGCAGCTCGCCTACGCGATCGGCGTGGCGCGTCCGGTGGGCATGTACGTCGACACCTTCGGCACCGGCGCCCTGCCAGACGACAGGCTCGGCGATGTCATCCAGCGCTGCTTCGACGGCCGCCCGGCGGCGGTGATCTCCGAGCTCGACCTGCGGCGGCCCATGTACACGCCGACGAGCTCCTACGGCCACTTCGGCCACGCGTCGTTCCCGTGGGAGCGCACCGACAGGGTCGAGGCGCTCATCGTGGCGGCACGCGAGGCCGCCTAGAGCGCTTCCCGCGGCCTCGCCGCGCGGCGAGGTCGCCCCAGCGGAGCGAGCAGGGACCAAGGCGCCCGGTCGGGGCCCGACGGCCACGGCCCGCGCGTCGGCGAATAGGGCGCTCAGGACGGGCTTCCCGGGTCCTGGCCGCCGGCGGGTTCGGTTAGACTTGGCGCATGGCGCGAATCGTGTTGGGCAACAGGGAGGGCACCCTGGCCGTACGCCACGGCCGCGGCGTGATGGAGGCGCTGAGCGAGGAGTGGCCCGACCTCAACGTCACGGTGAGGACGCTGCAGGGCGGCGTCGGGGCCGCCCCGCTCCTCGACGCGCTCGCCAAGGGCGCGATCGACGTGGCCGTCGTCCAGCTCGACACGCTCCCGACCGTCCTCCCCGAGGGCCTGACGCTCGCGGCGGTGTGCCGCCGGCCGGAGGCCCGCAGCGCCCTCGTCGCCAGGGGCGCCGGCTCCCTCGAGGCGCTGCCCGAGGGCGCCACCGTCGGCGTCTTCACCGAGCGCGACGCGGCCTTCCTCGCCGCGGCCCGGCCGGGCGTGACGCCGCGCCTGCTCACGGGCACGCCGGAGCAGCGCCTGCCGCTCGTGACCTCAGGTGAGCTCTCGGCGATCGTCATGCCGGCAGCCGCGCTCATCGCGCTCGACCTCAGGGACCACGTCAGCGCCATGCTCGACTACGAGGCGTTCACGCCGGCTCCCGGACAGGGCGCCGTCGGCCTCGTCGTCAGGTCGGACGACGACCTGGCGTTCGAGTCGGTCTACCCCCTGCAGCACCGCCCCAGCTTCGACAGGGCTCGCGCCGAGCGCGCGTTCGCCACGGCCGTCGGCGAGCTGCCCGTCGGCGCGGCCGCCACGGTGACCGACGACGGCGAGCTCACGCTCGTCGGCGCCGTCGTCAAGGACGACGCCACCCTGCAGGCCAGCGTCAGCGGCGAGGCCAGGGAGGCCGAGGACCTGGGCCGCGAGCTGGCCCACGACGTGCTCGAGCGGCTGGCGGGGATGTAGGGCGTTCCGGGTCCTAGGCCGAAAGGCCTAGGACCCCGAGCAGCGCGAGTAGGAACCTTCAGGCTCGGTCACCGTGGCCAAGGGCCCGGGCGGAGCCCGTAGGAACCTTCGGACTCGGCGTCAGCGCCTAGGACCCCGGTACGCTCACCCCACGGCGCGCTCGGCGCCCTCCGCGGAACGCGCGGCCAGCACCTTCTCGGCCACGTGCTGCGGCACCACGTCGTACTTGTCGAAGCGCAGCGAGTACGCGCCGCGCCCGCCCGTCATCGAGCGCAGGTC
>DATGNP010000262.1:0-4119 GCA_035306665.1 Trueperaceae bacterium | reverse complement strand
CGTGACCCTCACCGGCGCGCCGCACCCGGCGGCGACGAGCAGGGCGCCGACCTCGTCGACGCCGAGGGCGACGCCGGTCAGGACGGCGGTCGGCTCGTCTCCCGTCGCGACCGCGACGTCGCGCCCCCGCAGGACGTCGCGGGCCGCGAAGCGCTCGCGCACGGCCTCTCCCCCGGCGCCCGCCAGCGTGACGCCGCGCCGGAGCCCCACGAGCACGAGCTCCGACACGGTCTCGGGGTCCGCGCCGCTCAACGCGGCTCCCCCCGGCGGCGGCGCGTTGGCGACGTTGACGCCAACGCCGGCGACGACCTGCCCGGCGACCACCTCGACGATGATCCCGCCGAGCTTGCCGCCCCCAAGGTAGAGGTCGTTCGGCCACTTGACCGCCACGCCGGCCCCTTGGACGGGGAGGCCGTCCAGCCCCTCGTCTAGGGCCTCGGCGACGCCGACCCCGAGCGCCAGCGTCAGCCACGGGAACGCCTCGCGCCCGAGGCCTGCCGACTGGTAGCTGCCGCCGGGCGCCGACGCCCACGGGGCGCCGCGCCGGCCGCGGCCCCGCGTCTGGGCCGTGGCCCGCAGGCACAGGCCCGCGACGTCCTCCCCGGCGCGAGCGCGCTCGCGCAGCTGGTCCTGGGTCGAGGCGACACGGCCGAGGCGGACCACGCGGAAGCCGTGGGACCGCGCGGCCACGGGCCTCAGTCGGCCGCCACGGCGGCCCTGGCGTCGGGGCCGGGCGCGGCGCCGGGCTCGTCGCCGCGCCTGACGCTGAACACGCGGCTGACGCCGCGCTCGGTCGTGATGCTCCACAGGGCGTCGGCGACCTCGAACGTCGCCTTCTGGTGCGTGATGAGGATGAACTGCGTGCCGTGCCGCGCCAGGCGTGCGAGGAACGTGCCGAAGCGGCGGATGTTCGCCTCGTCGAGCGGCGCGTCGACCTCGTCGAGCACGGCGACGGGCAGGCCGGAGCCGCCGTCGCCCATGAGGGCGAACAGGAACGCCAGCGCGCCCATGGTGCGCTCGCCCACCGAGAGCAGGTGCAGCGACTGCGTCTGCTTGCCTGGCGGCGTCAGGCGGATCCTAACGCCGGTCGGGCGCTTGCCGTCGGTCTCGACCTCGATCGCGCCGCGGCCGTCGGGGCCGAACAGGTGCTGGACGTGGCGCCCGAACGAGGACTTCAGGCGCTCCAGCGCCGCGGCGAGCAGGTCGGAGGTCTCGCGGTCGATGCGCTCCAGCGCCGACTGCAGCTCGGCGACGGCCAGGGTGGCCTGCACGGCCTCGACCTCCAGCGTCTCGCGACTGGCCCTGACCTCCTCCAGGTCCCCGGCCGCGCGGTGGTTCACGGCGCCCAGCGCCTCGAGCGCCTCGGTCACCTCGCGCAGGCGCTGGCGCGCCGCGCGCTCGGACGTCTCGAGCCGCGCGACGCCGTGCGGGAAGCCCTTCAGCTCCTCCTCGACGAGCTCCAGCGCCGTCTCGCGCCGCGCCGCCTGGACCTTGGCCTCCTCGATGGCCTGCGCGACCCGGGCCTGCTCCTCGCCGCGCCGAGCCAGTTCCTCCTCGAGCTCGATCACGACGCCGCGGGTGCGCACGACCTCCTGCTCCTCGCCGGTGACGTCCGCGGGCAG
The DNA here is from genome assembly GCA_035306665.1 of Trueperaceae bacterium. Lineage (GTDB taxonomy): Bacteria > Deinococcota > Deinococci > Deinococcales > Trueperaceae > DASRWD01. The sequence continues at coordinate 2,497 of DATGNP010000262.1, read as the reverse complement.
GCTGGCCTGCGCGCGCTCCAGGCGCTCGCGGGCGGCGGCGAGCTCCTCGCCGGCGGCCTCGCGCTCCCGGGTCACGAGTTCGAGCTCGGCGTCGATCTCGGCGAGGCGCGCGCGGGCGCGCTCGAGGCGCTGCAGGCCGGCGGCGTGGGCCGCCCAGCGCTCGGCGAGGAGCTCGCGCTCGTGTCTCCCCTCCGTCAGAGCCGCCTCGGCCTCGGCCCGCGCCTGGCGGGCGGCGTCGAGCTCCGCGCGGGCGGCCTCGTGGGTCGACCGTACGGCTTCGAAGTCGGTGCCGGCGTCGTCGCCCCCGGTGCGCTCGTCGGCTGCGGCCTCGGCGCGCAGCCGCGCCAGCGCTGCGCGCGTGGCTGCTAGGCGTTCGTTCAGCTCCTGCGCCAGGCGGGCCGCGGCGGCCCTGGACTCCCGAGCCCTGCCGCTCGCCGTCTCGGCGCGCTCGGCCTCGTGCCCGGCCGCGACCGCCGCCTCCTGGCGAGACCGAACGTTCTGCCTAGCCGCCTCGAGCTCGCGCATCGCGGCGTCGGCGGCCCGCTGTGCGGCCTCGGCGGCGGCCTCGGCGTCCTCCAGGTCGGCGCCGAGACCGAGCACGGTGCCGTGGTGGGACCGCCTGCCGCCGCTCATCGCCCCGCTGGCCTCGAGGACCTCGCCCTCGAGCGTGACGCAGCGGGGCCGGTACCGCTCGCTCCGCGCCATCGCCGTCGCCGCCCGCAGGTCCCGGGTGACGACGGTGCCGGCCAGCAGCATGTCGCGCACGCTCCGGTAGGCGTCGTCGACCGCCACGAGGTCGGCGGCGAGGCCCACCACCCCGTCGCGCTGGAGCACCGCGGGAGGAACCGACGCGCCGCTCGGCCTGATCAGGTCGAGGGGCAGGACGGTGACGTAGCCGCCGGCGCGCTTGACGTGCGCGATCACGCGCTCGCCGGTGGCGGCCGTGTCGACGACGACGTACTCGGCGCGGCGGCCGAGGGCGGCGCCGATCGCGGCCTGGTGCTCGGGGGCGACGCGCAGGAGGTCGGCGACCGAGCCGACCACGCCGGCGATGCCCGAGGCGAGCGCCGCGCGCGGGCCCTGCGCGTAGCCGCGCCGCGCCTCGTAGGCAGCGCGGAGGCGCTCGGCGGCGCGCTTCGTCGACATCGCCTCGGCGGCGGCGAGCGCCTGTCGCTCGTGGACCGCGGCCAGCTCCTGCCGCGCGCGCTCGAGGGCGGCCGCTGCCGCGTCGCGGGCGCTCCTTGCCGCCTCGGCGGCGGCCTCGAGGGCCGCGAGGTCGTCGCCCTCGATCGCGCTCTCGGCCGCGGCCAAACGCGCGCCGAGCTCGGACTCCTGCTCGGCGAGCGAGGCCAGCCGCGCCTCGCGGGCCGCGGCGTCGCGCTCGCGGGCGGCGGCGCGCGACCTGACGGACTCGAGCGCCGCGGCGGCAGCCGCCTCGCTCTCGCGCGCGGCCGCGAACCGGGCCTCGGCGGCGCGCAGGGCGTCGGCGAGGACGGCCAGGCGCCCGTCGGCGGCCTCGACCGTGTCGTCCGGCGCCTCGGGGGCCGTCGCGGTGGCGAGGTGCCGCGCCTCGGCGCGAAGGTCCTCGGCACGGCGGTCGAGGCCCGCGAGGCGCGCGCTCAGGCCGCTCACGCGCTCCTCGGCGACGCGCACGTCGCCGCGCCGCGCCTCCAGGTCCGCGGCGGCGGCCCGCAGGCGCTCCTGCGCGCGCTCGTGGTCGCGCCTGGCGGCGTCGAGGGCGCTCCTGAGCTGGGCCAGGTCGGCGCGCCCCTCGGCCAGGCGCTGCTCGTCGGCCCCGCGACGCCTGTCGAGGGTGGCGAGCTCCTCGAGTAGCGCCTCCCGGCGCAGCGCGGCGACGGTGTAACGCAGGCGCAGCGACTCGGCCGTCAGCTCGGCGTGCCGCCTGGCGCCCTCGGCCTCGGCCGTGAGGACGCGCTCGCGCTCCTGCAGCGCGGTCAGCGTCTCCTGCAGCTTCTCGAGGTGCCTGTCGGCGGCGGCGAGGCGCTCGGCCGCCTGGTCCCTGCGGGTCGCGAGGCGCGCCGCCCCGGCCGCCTCGGAGACGTACTCGAGGAGCCGTTCGGGGTCGGCCATCAGCACCTGGCTGACCTCGCCCTGGCCGATGATCGCCAGGCCGGAGCGTCCCAGGCCCGAGCCAGCCAGCGCCTCCTCGACGTCGAGGAAGCGGGCGCTGCGCCCGTTGAGCCTCAGGCGCGTCGTGCCCTCGCGGTCGAGGCTGCGCCAGATCTTCACGTTGCCGTGCGGCGCGACGAGCTCGACCTCGACCTCGGCGAGGCCCATCGAGCGCTTGCCGCTCGCGCCGTGGAAGATCAGGTCGGTCTTGTCCTCGGCCCTGAACGCCGAGGCTCGCCCGCCGCCCGTCGTCCAGCGCAGGGCGTCGATGACGTTCGACTTGCCGGAGCCGTTGGGCCCGACGATGGCCGTCACGCCCGGGGCGAACTCGATCGTGGTGCGGTCCCCGAAGCTCTTGAAGCCCTGG
>DATGNP010000261.1:0-14341 GCA_035306665.1 Trueperaceae bacterium | reverse complement strand
CCCGGGACGGTCGGCTACAGCGAGTTCATCGTCCGCTCGCCCGACGACGGCGAGCGGTGAGCCGCGGAGAGCGAGACGACATGCGAGACGACATGCCAGGCGTCGGCGAGGTGACAGGGCGAGCGGGGGAGCGCATCGTGGGCGCTCTCGACCGCGAACGCGAAGGGGCTACGCGGTGGCGGGCAGCCGAGCCCGGGTGGCGCGTTTCACGTGGAACACGCCGCCGCCTCGCGCGCTGGACGCTGCTCGCCGCGCTCACGCTGGGCGCGACGGCCGTGACGCTGGCCCAGGACGCGCCGGCCCAACCCCCCGTCGAGGCCCCCGCACCGCCCGCGGAGGGCGGCGAGGAGGGCGGCGAGGAGGCCGCGCGGAGCGACCGCATCATCACGATCGACGGCAGCGGCGGCACCCAGCGCGGCAACCTGCGCTCAGGGCCGATCGTCTACGAGCACCCTGACCCGCGCGGCATCCGCGCGACCGTCTCGACCCTGACCATCTTCGGCAGCTACGCCGAGCTGACCGCCCCCGAGGGCGCGTCGATCGCCCGCGGCGGCGAGCGCACGGCCAGCTTCCGGAACGGCGTCGAGGTCAACCGCGGCCGCCTCACCGCCACGGGACCGCAGCTCGTCTACAGCGAGGCCACCGGCCTCGGCGTGATGGAGGGCGGCGTTGAGGTCGTCATCGAGGCCCAGGAGGAGGGCGAGGACCCCGTCCTCATCGGCGCTGCACAGGTCTCGTTCGACGTCGACACCGACCGCTCCACCTCGACCGGTGACGTGACCCTCGACAACGGCAACCAGTCGGCCGTCGCCGACACGCTCGTCTTCGAAGAGGAGGCGAACCTCGGCGTGCTGACCAGCGAGGGCGGCCAGGTCCAGATCACCCGCACCGACGAGGACGGCGGGCTCATGACGATCACGGCCGACGAGATCCGCGTCCTGACCGAGGAGAACCGCCTCTTCGCCCGCGGGGACGTGACCGTCGTCGACGGCCCCATCACCTCACGTGGCCAGATCGTGTTCTTCGACGACGAGATGGGCATCGCCGAGATCATCGGCACCGCCGACCAGCCGGCGGAGGCCGTCGACTCGGAGACGGGCGCGAGCCTCGTCACCGACCGCATCAGGCAGGACGTCGAGTTCGACTTCTTCGAGGCGATCGACGCCTCGGTGCCCAGCGAGTTCGACCCGGCCGCCTTCGCGCTCAGGGGCGAGAGCCAGGAGTGAGGCGCCGGCCGCCGGCGGCGCGTCTCGCCCCCGCGGGCGTGTCCCGCGCGGGCATCGCGATCGCGGCGGCGGTCGTCGCCTGGGCGGCCGCCCAGGCCGTCACGACCTTCACGGTCAGGCGCGACGACACCGAGCTCGTGATCAGCAACCGCGCGCTGGCGGCCGCTGGGGCCAGGAGCATCGGCAACAACGCGAACTGCGAGGAGGGGTTCCGCATGACGATCGTCTACGGGCCCCCTCCTGGCCACGTCGAGACCCGCGTCGAGGACGCCGTCCTCACCTCGCACCTGGCGCTCGTGCGCACGCCCGTGGGCGCCGAGGAGGCGTCGGGTCAGGAGACGCTCGAGCTGACGGGCGACGCCGTGACGTTCAACCGGCCGGGGTGCGTCGAGGAGGCCACGCCGGCCGAGGAGCCGACGGTGACGCTGGTCCAGGGACGGACGACGGTGGTCGGCTCGCGCTTCTTCCTCGACAGGGAAGAGGACGTCGGCACGATGGACGGCCCGATCGCGCTGACCAGGGCCGGGGCTTCGGAGGACGAGCCGCCCCTCACGGCCAGCGCGCGGTCGATGACGTTCGCCGTGAACGAGCAGCGGGCGACGCTCGTGGGCGACGTCAGGGTCACCAGCGAGGAGCGGACGACGACCGGCGACACGCTCACCCTCGACGAGGAGGCCGGCCTCGCCGTGCTCACGGGCGCTCCGGCCCGGAGCGTGCGCGGCTCGGACGTGCTCGAGGGCGCGCGCCTGCTCTACTACCTGGACAGCGACGACGTCGTCGTGGTCGGCAACGTCTCGGGGCAGCTCGAGGTGGAGATCGAGTAGGGGCCGGCGACCCTGCGTCGAGACGGTCACCGCCCGAGCGCGAGGGCTCTCATCACGGTCGCCGCCCGGCCGCGAGGGTTCTCATCACGGCCGCCGCCCAGGCGCGAGGGCTGTCACCACGGCCGCCTCCCGGTCGCGAGGGCTGTCGTCTGCCCGCGGTGGCCCGGGCCGCGTGAGGCCGCCGGTTCGGCGCGGACCCGAAGCCGGCCGGGCCGGACCTACCGCTGCTTGGGCAGGGTGATCGTCAGCACGCCGCTGTGCAGGTGAGCGGTCGCCTGTTCGGGGTCGACGGGCGAGGGCAAGCGGATCGTGCGCTGGAAGGGGCCGACGGGCCTCTCGGTGAAGATCGCGGCGGTGTCGAGCGGCAGGCTGTCCCGGATGCCGGCGATGAGGAGCTCGTCGCCCTGCACCGCGACCTCGAGGTCGGACTGCGGGACGCCGGGCACCTCGACGTGCACCAGGTACGCCTCGCCGGTGTCGTGGAGGTCGGCCCGCGCCACCAGCGGGGACGACGGACCGTGCGCGTCAGCGAGCCGCTCGATGCTCTCCCGGACGGCGATCAGCTCCTCGATGTCCCCGGCCGTGCCGTACTTCTGGATCTTCATCGCCGCATAGTAGCACCGGCCTGGAGGGCCTCCGTATGCCGCCCTGCTAGCTTGGCGGCATGGCCTCCAGCGCGCCGGAGCCGCCCCGCGCCGACCCGCGCGGCGCCGTCGAACGCCCCGTCCGCGACCCCGAGGACGGCACGGGCCGCGAAGCGGACGCGCGTCCGGTCGTGCCGGCCCTGGTGGGCCCGACGGCGTCGGGGAAGAGCGCCGCCGCGGTCCTCCTCGCGGAGGAGCTCGGGCTCGAGGTCGTCAGCGCCGACGCGATGCAGGTCTACCGCGGCCTGGACATCGGCACCGCCAAGCCGAACGCCGAGGAGCAGCGCCGCGTCCGTCACCACCTCATCGACGTCGTGGACCCCGACGAGCGCTTCTCGGTCGCGCGCTACGTCGAGCTGGCCGAGCAGGCCATCGCTGACGTGCTCGCTCGGGGCCGCGTCCCGCTGGTCGTCGGCGGCACCGGGTTCTACCTGCGCGCGCTGCGCGAGGGCGTGCCCACGGCGCCCGAGGCCGACCCGGTGCGGCAAGCGCCGCTGTGGCGGGCCGTCGAGGAGGGGCGCCTCGACGAGCTGGTCGCCGAGCTGGCGGCCGCGTCGCCGGCGGACGCCGAGCGGGCCGCGCGCAACCCGCGCCGGGTCGTGCGCAGCCTCGAGGTCCTGCGGGCGACGGGCAAGCCGCCGTCGGCGTTCCCTTACACGGAGCCCCGGTTCCGTTACGAGGTGTTCGTCCTCGACCCGCCGCCGACGGAGCTCAGGCGCCGGATCGCCCGGCGGGCGCGGCGCCAGTTCGAGGCGGGGCTCGTCGACGAGGTGCGCGCGCTCCTGGCGCGCTACCCGGACCTGCCGACGGCGAGGCAGTCGATCGGCTACAAGGAGGTCGTCGCCCACGTCCGCGGCGAGGCCACGCTCGAGGAGGCGGTCCTGGCCGTCACCGTCGCGACCGCGCGCTACGCGAAGCGTCAGCGCACGTGGTTCCGCCGCGAGCCCGACGTCCACCGCCTGCCCATGACGGGCGAGGAGGCCGTGCCTCTGCTGCGGGAGAGGCTGCGGGCTCTGGGGCTGGTGGGGGAACGGGGCTGAGGGCAGTACCTCGGGTGCGGAGGGCGCCGCTGGGCCGCGGTCGCCACAGGTCGCCGCCGTGCCGGGCCGGGAGGGTCAGTTGGCGGTCTCGGTGCCGGGGGCGTCGTCGCGGTGGAGCCGGTCCTTGATGCGCCCGAACAGGCCCCGCACCCGCTCACCGATGGTCTCGTGCTCGTCGACGGCCTCGCCGGCCGCGACCGCGTACGCCTCGAGGAGCTCGCGCGCCTCGTTCGAGAGGCGCGTGGGGACCACGACCTTCGCGACGACGACGAGGTCGCCCTTGCCCGGCTGCCTCAGGCGCGGCATGCCGCGGCCGCGGAGGCGGAACTCGGTGAGCGGCTGCGTGCCCGACGGCAGGTCGAAGCTCTCCTCGCCCTCCATCGTCGGCACGGTGAAGGTGCCCCCCAGCGCGGCCTGGGCGATGCCCACCTCCAGCTCGTAGTAGAGGTCGTCGCCCTCGCGCCGGAAGTGGGGGTGAGGCGCCATGGTGACGTAGACGTACAGGTCGCCGCTGGCGCCGCCGTCGGTCCCGGCGTTGCCGGCGTTGGGCACGCGCAGGCGGTAGCCGCCGTCGATGCCCTTGGGCAGCGGCACGTCGACGGTGGCGGTCTCGAGCTGGCGGCCCCTGCCGCCGCACACCGTGCACGGCTCGGTGATCACCTGGCCGTCGCCGCGGCACTCGGGGCACGTCCGCGTCGTCATCACGGTCCCGAACAAGGACTGCGCGTGCGTCCTGACCTGGCCGACGCCGCCGCAGGTGGGGCAGGTCTGCTTGCCGTTCGAGCCGGGCTCGGCCCTGTCGCCGTGGCAGTGCGAGCAGGCGGCCATGCGCTCGACGGGCACCGCGACCGTCTCGCCCGCCCAGGCCTGCTCGAGCGTGACCTCGACCTCGACCTGGAGGTCCTCGCCCTGTTGGCCGCGGCCGCGAGCCGCTCGGCCCATGCCCATCCCGGGCATGCCGCCGCCGAACACGGAGGCGAAGATGTCGAAGATGTCCATGCCCATGGGCATGCTCTCGTCGACGCTGCCGTAGCGGTCGTAGCGGCTGCGCTTCTCCTCGTCGGAGAGCACGGCGTAGGCCTCGTTGATGGCCTTGAAGCGCTCCTCGGCCTCCTTGTCGCCCGGGTTGCGGTCGGGGTGGTACTTCAGGGCGAGGCGCCGGTACGCCGCCTTGATCTCGGCCGCATCGGCGTCGCGGTCGACCTCGAGGAGCGCGTAGTAGTCGGGCATGCAGCGGGCAGTATAACTACGGCCCTCTAGGCTCGGGCCGAGGCGGGTTACCCCCTAGGGGGTGGGGCGCGGCCGTGAGGCCCGGTCGGCCCGACCGGTTCGCCGCGGGCGCGCCCCGTACCGTCAGGCGCCCTTGCGCTGCAGGGCCTGCAGGCGCTTGGCGGCCTCCTCGGGGTCGAGCTCGCCGCGCTCGAGCAGGTCGAGCACCTCGGCACGCTCCTCGCTCACGTCGGGCTCCGCTTCGTAGCCGAGCGCCAGCAGCAGCTTCTCGAAGCGCAGCCGGACCGTCGGGTAGCTCAGGCCGAGGATCCTCTCGACCTCCTTGAGGTTGCCCCTGACCTTGACGAAGATGCGCAGGAACTCGAGGTTCTCCTCCGGCAGCATCGCGAACTCGTTGGGCGTGAAGCGCCCCTCGATCGTCACGCCGCTCTCCTCGCACTCGAGGCGGGTGACGAGGAGCGGGCCGCCGGTCACGGGGCACTGGGTCGGCATGGGGAGCATGGGCATCAGATGACCTCTACGGTGATGTGGGTGGTCTCTTCGCTGTCGGGGTCGCTGGCGTCTACGTCGACGATCTTGCCCTCGGGCATCGTCTCGACGGTGTCGAGGAGCTGGCTGACGTCGATGCCCTGCTTCTCGAGCTCGCGCCGGGCCTCGTTGGGGACGAAGCGGAGGGCGAACTTCGCGAGCGCGTAGGGGACGCGGACGTCGACGTTGGTCGTCTTGCCGTCCTCCTTCGAGGCGTCGACCTTGATCCGCACGAAGCGGGGGCGGCGGTGCGGCGCGTGGGCCTGGCCGGGCGGCAGCGGGTCGGACGGCGCCGAGGGATAGGGCGCCTCCGGCGGCCGGGGCGGCTCGGGGGCGCGCCGCGGCGGCAGAGGCAGGGACTCGGCGGGCGTAGGCCCCAGCGCCTTCAGCAGGGCCGTGGCCTGCTCCACGTTCAGCTTGCCCGCGGCGAGCATGTCGAGTATGCGCTTGCGCTCGTTCGAGCTGGCCACTCAGCCCCTCCTCGCCTTGCGCACGTCGAGGTCGCCGGTCGTAACGCGCACGTCGAGACGCGCGGCGCCCGTACCGAGGGTCCCGGAGAGGGAACCTCCCAGCCCTGAGCCGCGCTTCTCGAGGCCCGGGACGCTGGTGTCGACGTCGCCGATCGAGACGCGGCCGTTGACGACGACGTCGGAGGCCTCGTCGAGGTCGACCTGCACGTTGCCGGCGCCGACGCTGACCATGTGCTGGCCGGCGCGCAGGTCGAGGGTCGCCCCGAACTCGCCCGCCGTCATGCCGAAGTCCACGCCCTCGAGCCTGTCGGCGCTGAGGTCGCCCGCCCGCATCCGGCCCCTGAGGTACCTGACGCCCGTGAGCGACACGTCGCCGGCCGTGGCCTCGACGACGAGGCCGTAGTCCTGCGGGATCTTGAGGTCGATGTCGCCGGAGCGGAAGCTCGAGATCAGGCCGCCGAGGAACGAGGAGCGGTCCGGCACGAACTGCACGCGGTAGCCGTCCTCGACCTCCTCGATGCGCAGCTCGCCCGGCCCGCCCTCGACGGCGGGGGCCGTCACGTGGGGGGAGGCCGTCACGTCGAGGTCGCCCCCCAGCATCTCGACCGTCACCCAGCGCGTCCCGGCGGGCGCGATCGCCTTGCCGGGCCGGCTCGCCGGCTCGGCCTCGGGCGACGGACCGCCCACCTCGACCGTCACGCCCCTGGCCGCGTCGCGCGTGGAGCGGGCGGCGTCCCTGGCCGCGTTCCGGGCCTCGCGAGCGGCCTCGCGGGCGGTGTCGCGCGCGGCCCGCATGGCCTCGCGCGCCGCCTCGCGCGCCTCGCGGGCGGCCTCGCGGGCCGCGTCCCTGGCGGCGTGCTCGGCCTGCCGGGCGGCCTCGCGCGCCTGCCTCGCCATCTCGCGCGCCTGGGCGCTGGCGCTCGCGACCGCCTGCGAAGCCGCGGCGGCGAACGCGTCCTCGGGGCCCCGGTTCGCCTGGTCGGCGGAGCCGTGGTCCGCGCGGTCTGCGGGGATGTGGTCCGCGCCGTCAGCGGGCGCCTGGTCCGCGCTGTCCTTGGGGCGTGCGTCCGTCCGGTCTGCCGGCGCGCCGGCGGCCTGGTCCGCGGGTTCTTGGGCCGCACCTGGGTCGGGCGCCGCGGCGGGCTGCGGAGCGGCGGCGGGCTCCGGAGCCGCGGCGGGCTCGGGACCCGCGTCACGGTCTGGAGCCGCGCCGGCGTCGGCCGCCGGAGTCGTCTCGCCCTGCCCGTCGAGGTACTCGGCCTCGAAGGCTTCGTCGAACGCCGCGTCGAAGGCGGCGTCGTCGAGGTCGTCGTCGGGAACGCTAGCCCCCGTACCGGGCCCTGCCGCCCCGGCGGCTCCCGCGGGGGCTCCCGCGGCGGCTCCCGCGGCGGCGAGGCGCTCGCCGGCCGCGTCCACCTCGCGCAGGACCGCGATGAGCTGCTCGGCCTCCTCGGCCGTGATGCGGCCCTCCGCGGCCATCTGCCTGATCCTGTCGATGTCGCTCAACTCGTTCTCCTGACCGCCGGCGCCCGCCCCTCGCGGGCGCCGGGCATCGCGATCGGGTCGGCTTTCACCGCGCCGCCGCGTAGCGCGGGGCGGGTTCGCCGTCCAGGGCGGCGGCGAGGCGCCTGAGGCCCGTTGCCAACGTGCGCGCCAGGTAGGGCCGGCGCGACCACCGCGCCTGGGCGAGCGCCCAGCGCTCGTTGCGAAGCTGCGCGATCCTGGCGCTGGTGATCTCCATGAGCAGGTGGTCCGACATCGCCTACCTCCTTGCGAAGATGCTAAGGCCAGGTTCACAGATTGTCAAGTCGTGTTTTACAACTGCTCAGGTGCGGGGTCCTGTCTGCCATCAGGACGATGCCCAGCTTCGGGGCTTCCGTCGGAGCGTGCCGTCACTGCGCGCCCTCCGTGCGCTCGAGGACGTAGCCGGCGCCTTCGAAGCCGACGACGGCCCAGCCTCTCTCGAGCGCGCGCGCCAGCGTGGCGCGGTGCGCGGCCCTCCAGGCTTCGGCCCGCTCGGCGTGGGAGAAGACGTCGTGCGCCGGGTCCGGGGTCGCCACGCGCAGCCGCCCGACCCCGGCGGTCGCGCGGTCGACCTCGGCCGCGCTGGGCACGGCCGGGGTCTCACCGGGAGGGAGGAGCCACACCGCCTGCTCGTCGAGGTCGCCCTCGCGATCGGTGCGGCCGGGCGCCCGAGGCCCTCCATCGCCCGCTCCGGCCTCCTGGCGTGCCTGCGCGGTCACGTCCCAGACGGCCAGGAGTCGGTCGCTCTCGATGCCCCCGCCCAGGGTCCCTGGCATCGGACCGTAGAAGTCGTGCAGGTACTCGTAGCAGCGGGCGCCGAGGACGGCCAGGTTGAAGCGGGCGTTCTCCCGCCTCAAAGGGTCGAACGTCCAGCTGATCCACCGCAGTCCCCGTGCCGCGCACCAGCTCGCCTGGAAGCGCTTGAGCCGCCGCCCGACCCCGGCGCCCCTGAACTCGGGCAGGACCGCCGCCATGTGCGAGTGGAGCCCGACGCCCTGCATGCCGCGGCCATGCGGCGTGGCGACGAACCCGAACGCGAACCCGACGACGTCACCGCCCGAGTACGCGCCAACGACCATCCCGCCGGCGTGCACCGCCGCTCGCATCGCGCTGGCGGGCACGACCTCGACGTCCTCTACGCCCCACACCTCGCGCTGCATCGCCTCGAGGGGCCGCAGCTCGGCCATAGCCGAGATCTCCCTCAGCTCCACCTCGGCGACGCGCGCCGGGCCGGCGGGGCCTCGTCCCTGTGGCACGGCGCGGTCCATCGGCCACACGATAAACGCGCGGGCCGCCGATGGCCCGCGCGTGGTTCGCGAGCGGCGCTACCGGGGTCAGTCCTTGCGAGCCGCGGGGGACGTGCCGCTCAGGCTGAACTGGGGCTCGTCGACCTGCCAGCCCGTGGCGCGCTCGATCTGCTCCTTCAGGAAGCGCCCCAACGGCTTGCCGTCGACCATCGGAGCCGGCACGTCGAGGATCTCGCCCGTCTCCTTGCAGACCACGTGGTAGTGGGGGGTGACGTTGCTGTCGTACAGCGACTCCCCGTTGGCCCCCTTGAACTCGCAGACCAGGCCCGCTTCAGTGAGGGCGGCAAGGTTCAGGTAGACGGTCGAGAGGCTCAGGTCCTCGCCGCGCCGCTTCAGCTCGAGGTACAGGCTCTCGGCGCTGACGTGCCGGTCCTCCTCGCGCAGGTAGGCGAGGATCGCCTCGCGCGGCCGGCTGTAGCGCAGGCCCTTCTCCCTCAGCACCTGCCGCGCGTCCTCGACGCTCCCACGGGGCGCGTGAGCTGCGGACGGTGCGGTGTTGGCGTGACCGGACGACATGGGGACCTCGATGCTCACGACGAGGATAACATGTCGGAATCCTTCCGACTTGTGTTTATGGCCGGCTCGGCGCGCGGCACGTCGCGCGGGCGCCGATGCGGCGGCCATAGGGGCAGGCGACTAGCGGCCTGGCGGCGGCAGCGAGTTCACGCAGGCCGCCGCGGCGGGCCCCCGCAGGCCGCGGCGGCGAGCGCCCGCTGGCTGCGTCGGCGCACGCCGGCGCGGAGCCGGTCAGACGGGGCGCGTGTCGGCGCTCGCCTCGCCGGCGCGCTAGCCGCCGATCAGGTCCGCCACGGCCGCGCGCTCCTCGAGCAGCTCCTGCTCCGAGGCCTTCATACGGGCCCTCACGTCGTCGCTGAGCTCGAGGCCCGTGACGACTTCGGCCTTCCCGTTCGCTACGGTCACCGGGTAGGAGTAGACGACGTCGCCCTCGACGCCGTAGGCGCCCTCGCCGCGGGTCGGGATCGCCATCGACACCCAATCGCCGGCCGGTGTGCCCAGCGCCCAGTCGCGCATGTGGTCTATGGCGGCGTTCGCGGCCGACGCCGCGCTCGAAGCCCCACGGGCCTCGATGATCGCCGCCCCGCGCTTCTGCACCGTGGGGATGAACGTATCCGTGACCCACGCGGCGTCCACCAGCTCTGCGGCCGGCCGCCCGCCGACGGTGGCGTGGGATAGGTCGGGCACCTGGGTGCTGGAGTGGTTGCCCCAGATCGTCATGCGCTTGACGTCCGCCACGCGCGCGCCAACGCGGTTCGCCAGCTGGCTGAGGGCGCGGTTGTGGTCGAGGCGCGTCATGGCGCTGAACTGCGTCGGTGACAGGTCGGGCGCGTTGCGCATGGCGATGAGGCAGTTCGTGTTCGCTGGGTTCCCTACGACGAGCACCTTCACGTCGCGCGAGGCGCGCTCGTTCAGGGCCTTCCCCTGCGTGGTGAAGATCGCGCCGTTCGCCTGGAGCAGGTCCTTCCTCTCCATGCCCGGACCGCGCGGTCGCGACCCCACGAGGAGCGCGTAGTCGGCGCCGTCGAAGGCGACGCCGGCGTCGTCCGACGCTTCGACCCCGTGCAGCAACGGGAAGGCGCAGTCCTCCAGCTCCATGATCACGCCCTCGAGAGCCCGCATCGCTGGCGGGATCTCGAGGAGGCGGAGCTCGACCGGCTGGTCCTTGCCGAGCATGTCCCCGGCGGCGATGCGGAACAGCAGGGCGTAGCCGATCTGGCCGGCTGCGCCGGTGACTGCGACGCGAACGGGTTGCTTCATCTCTTCACCTCGTTGGCATGCGTGGAGCGTCAGGGCCAGGACCGCCTGCTGTCGCCGGCGCCTGGTCGCAGCGCGATGGTATCACCGCCCCCTCCAGGCGTCCGGGCCGATGTTTCACGTGAAACACCGCGGCCGCGGTCCGGCGCGCGGCCGTGTGGGTACGTCAGGGGCGGTACCCGAGCAGTTCGAGGAGCCGCTGCAGCTCGTCCTCGCTGTGGAAGTGGAGCTCGATCTTGCCGCGCTTGCCGCCGGTGATGCGTACCCTGGTCCCCGCGTGCCTGCTCAGGTCCTCCTCGAGGCCCCGGTAGGCGGACGTGGCAGGCTTCTTGACTCGCCCGGCCGGGCGCTTGAGCTGTTCGGCCTGGCGCACGGACAGCCCCCGGCTCACGATCTCTTGGAAGGCCCAGACTCTGTCGGCCTCGGGCTGCGCCAGGATCGCCCGGGCGTGCCCGGCCGTGATCACGCCCGCCTCGAGGGCCGCGAGGGCCTTGGGCTCGAGCGTGAGCAGGCGCAGGGTGTTCGTCACGGCGCTGCGGCTCTTGCCTACGGCGTTCGCGACCTGCTCCTGGGTAAGGCCGAAGTCGAGGAGCTGCTTGTACGCCAGTGCTTGCTCGACGTCGTTGAGGTCCTCGCGCTGGAGGTTCTCGATGATCGCGACCTCGAGCGCCTCCTGGTCGGACATCTCCTTCACGACCGCGGGCACGGACTCCAGCCCCGCCATGCGAGCCGCTCTCAGGCGCCGTTCCCCGGCCACCACTTCGTAGCCGGTCCCGGTAGGCCTGACGAGTATCGGCTGCAGGACCCCGCGCTCCCGAACCGAGTCGGCGAGCTCGGCGATCGCCGCCTCGTCGAACCTCTGCCTCGGCTGCAGGGGCGACGCCTTCACCTTCGCGACAGGGACCTGCTGTATGCCCCGGTCGACCTTGGGCAGCAGCGCGTCCAGCCCTCGCCCGAGCCCCCTAGCCTTGGCTGACACGTTCCAGTACCTCCTCTGCCAGCGCCTGGTACGCCAGTGCGCCCTGGGACGTCGGCGCGTACGCGAAGATCGACTGCCCGTGCGACGGCGCCTCGGCGAGCCGCACCGTGCGCGGGATGACCGTGCGGAACACCAGCTCGCCGAAGTGTCGGCGCACGTTCTCCTCGACCTCCTGCGAGAGCCGCGTGCGCACGTCGAACATCGTCAGCAGGATGCCCAAGATGCGGAGGTCGCGGTTCAAGGACCCGCGGACTCGCTCGACCGTCTCCATCATGCTGGCGATGCCCTCGAGCGCGTAGTACTCCGTCTGCAAGGGCACGATCAGCTGGTCGGCGGCGCCTAGCGCGTTGAGCGTCAGGGCGCCCATCGAGGGAGGAGCATCGACGACGACGAAGTCGTAGGTAGGGCGGACCCCGATCAACGACCGCGACAACAGCGTGAGGTTGTCTCGGCTGGAGTCGAGCTCGACGGCGGCGCCCGCCAGGTCGTCGGAGGCGGCGAGCAGGTCGAGGTTCTCGCAGTCCGTCCGGATGACCGCGTGCCTGGCGGAGGTCTCCCCAGCCAGGACCTCGTAGATCGTCGTCGTCGGCGAGACCACGCCGACGCCGCTGCTGGCGTTGGCCTGAGGGTCGAGGTCGACCAGCAGCACCCTGCGGCGCTCCGCCAGGGCGGCCGCGAGGTTGACAGCCGTCGTCGTCTTGCCCACGCCGCCCTTCTGGTTGATCACCCCGATGATGGGCAAGCCTGTCCTCCGCCGAGACGCACTGCGATGAGGCTACCACCGCGTCCCAACGGTCGCTCGGCCGCCACGGCTATCGCCGGCGGGTCCTGGGCGGCTGCCTGCTCGGGGCCGCCCACCGGGGCGCCTCCGACGCCTAGGACCTCCTTCAGGGGGTCGAGCTCGGCCAACCAATCGGGCCCGCGGCGGCTGACGAGGTAGCACGGGTCGCGGTGGAGGTGACGCGTGAGGCCGGCGATCACCGCCAAGTTGGCGACAGCCTGCGCCGTGACCACGTCGGCGCACACGCCGTCGAGTTCCTTGACGTCTTGTGTCCACACGCGAGCGTTCTCGAGGCCCAGGCGTCCCACCGCCAGCGCGAGGAAGGCGCCGCGGCGGCGGCGGCGCTCCACGAGGTGCACCGTGGACCTGGGCAGCTTCGCGGCCAGGACTATGCCGGGCAGCCCGGCGCCGGACCCGACGTCGAGGATCGTCACCTCTTCGCCGACGACGTCGCGAACGAGGTCCGCGTACGCCTCGGCCTCGCCGATCATCCTCCCGAGCTCGTTCAGGCCTCGGCCGGAGACTAGGTCGAGAGCGTCGTGGTACTGGGAGATCAGTTCCGCGTAGCGTTGGAGCGTCGGGTCGTCTGGCATGCCTGAGAGAGCCCCCGGGCCGCGGACCCCGACCGCGGCCATGTTTCACGTGAAACATCATTGCGCTTATCGCGTCGCGAACGGTGACCCCGGGACCTCTTGGGACACCGTGAGCGCCCACCTGCCGCGGGGGCCCGGCCGATCCGGCCTCTCGAGCACAGTGCGTCGCGCCCAGCGCCCTCGAGCCCAGCGCCCTCGAGCCCAGCGCCCTCGAGCCCAGCGCTCTCGAGCCCAGCGGCCCCGGCTCAGCCGGCGGCCGCGCGCCTGTCGTGTCCCGAGCGCAGGTGCACGAGGAGCGCGGCCACGTCGCTGTCCCGCACCCCGCGGAGGCGCTGCGCAGCGCCCAACGTCGCCGGACGCGCACGCTCCAGCGCTTCGCGGCCCTCGGCGGACAGGCTCGCTACCCGGCCGAAGTCGACGTGCGCGATCGACCGCTCCTCGAACTCCGCGCGCTCCTCGAGGTGCTTCCGCGCACGCTCGATGTAGGAGGCGTAGCGCACCAGCGTGTCGACGCGCGCCTTCTCCCTCTCCGTCAGCTCGGGGTCGCCGGGTCCGACGCGGGCCACGACCGAGGCGTAGTCTTCCCCCGGGCGGCACAACACCTTCGTGGCCGGCTCGCCGGCGATGCGCGCCGCGCCCAGGCGAGCGACCTCCGCCGCCACCCGGGCCTCGGAGGCGCGGACCTCCGCCAGGCGCTCGGCGGACACCAAGCCCCACGCGTGCCCGAGCTCGGCGAGGCGGTCGTCGGCGTTGTCCTGCCTGTGCAGCAGGCGGAACTCGTTGCGCGAGGTGAGCATGCGGTAGGGCTCCTCGATCCCCCCGCGCACCAGGTCGTCGAGCATGACGCCGATGTAGCCCTGATCGCGCCGCACGGTCACCCGCTCGCCGCCGGCCGCGTACCGGGCGGCGTTGACGCCGGCCACGAGACCCTGAGCCGCCGCCTCCTCGTACCCGGAGGTGCCGTTGATCTGCCCCGCCGAGAACAGGCCGGGCAGGCGGCGCGACATCAGCGTCACGTCGAGCTGCGACGGCTCGAGCGCGTCGTACTCGACGGCGTAGGCGTACCGGTGGATCACCGCCCGCTCGAAGCCGGGCAGGGTGCGGATCATGTCGTCCTGAAGGATCGGGGGCATCGAGCTGGAGAAGCCCTGCAGGTAGAGCTCGCTCGTGTCCACCCCGTCCGGCTCGACGAACAGTAGGTGGTGGTCCTTGTCGGCGAAGCGCACGACCTTGTCCTCGATCGACGGGCAGTAGCGCGGGCCCTTCCCCTCGATCTCCCCGCCGTACATGGCGGACTCCTGGAGGTTCGCGAGGATCAGCTCGTGCGTGGCGGCCGTCGTACGCGTCAGCCACGTCGAGGTCGTGGTCATGCGCGGACCCGGGCGCCCGGTGAAGCTGTCGGGCGGGTCGTCCGACGACACC
>DATGNP010000260.1:0-4345 GCA_035306665.1 Trueperaceae bacterium | reverse complement strand
TCCTGCTCGGCCTGTACGATCTCGGCGACCTGCGAGAGGAACCAGGGGTCGATGCCCGTGGCCTGGTGCAGGGCCTGGACCGAGCGGCCGCGCCGCAGCAGCTCGATGACGGCGGGCAGGCGCCGCGGGTTCGGGCGCAGGCGCGCCTCCAGCTCGGCGTCGTCGAGGCCCGCGGTCTCGGTCCTGACGTCGAGCTCCAGCGAGCGCAGCGCCTTCAGGAGCGACTCCTTGAAGGTCCGGCCGATGGCCATGACCTCGCCGACCGAGCGCATCTGGGTGCCGAGGTCGTCCGGGGCCCCGGGGAACTTCTCGAACGCGAAGCGCGGGACCTTCGTGACGACGTAGTCGATGGTGGGCTCGAAGGCGGCCTTCGTCTCCTTGGTGATGTCGTTGGGCAGCTCGTCGAGGTGGTAGCCGACGGCGAGGAGGGCGGCGATCTTCGCGATCGGGTAGCCCGTCGCCTTCGAGGCCAGGGCCGACGAGCGCGAGACGCGCGGGTTCATCTCGATGACGATGACGTCGCCGTCGTCCGGGTTCACGGCGAACTGGATGTTCGAGCCGCCGGTGTCGACGCCGATCTCGCGGATGATCGCGATGGAGGCGTCGCGCAGCTTCTGGTACTCCTTGTCGGAGAGCGTCTGCGCGGGGGCGACCGTGATGCTGTCGCCGGTGTGCACGCCCATCGGGTCGAAGTTCTCGATCGAGCAGATGATCACGACCGTGTCGTTCGAGTCGCGCATCACCTCGAGCTCGTACTCCTTCCACCCGAGCACCGACTGCTCCACGAGGACGCTCCCCACCGGGGAGTCGTGGAGGCCCTGGCGGACCACGCGCACGAACTCGTCCTCGTCGCGCGCGATGCCGCCGCCGGTGCCGCCCAGCGTGAAGCTCGGCCTGACGATCGCCGGGTAGCCGATCGACCGCACGAACTCGAGGGCCTCCTCGAGGCTCGTGACCATGCGGCCCGCCGGCGTCTTGAGGCCGATGCGCGCCATCGCCTCCTGGAAGAGCTTGCGGTCCTCGCCCTTCTGGATCGCGGCGTAGTTCGCGCCGATAAGGCGCACGCCGTAGCGCTCCAGCACGCCCTCCTCGTGCAGCTTGGCGGCCAGGTTCAGCGCGGTCTGGCCGCCGAGCGTGGGGAGCAGGGCGTCGGGCCGCTCGACCCTGATCACCTCGGCGACGAACTCGGGCGTGAGCGGCTCGACGTACGTCCTGTCGGCCACGTCGGGGTCCGTCATGATCGTGGCGGGGTTCGAGTTCACGAGCACGACCTCGAAGCCGGCCGCGCGCAGGGCCTTGCAGGCCTGCGTGCCCGAGTAGTCGAACTCGGCCGCCTGCCCGATGACGATGGGACCGGAGCCGATGATCAGGATCTTGTGTATGTCTTCACGCCGCGGCATCTTTATCCGGCGGAGTGTATCACCGGCGCCGGGGTCCGCCAGCGGGTCCACGCGTCACGTGTCGGGCGGGACGCGCTCGGCGACCGCGCCGGCGCTGGCCGTGGAGGCCCTGGAGAGCGGCACGCTCCCGGCTCGACCCGGGCACGAGCCGGGGCCCGCTGCGCCGGAGGCGAGGCAGGGGGCGGCGGCTCGCTAGCGGCGCCCGGCCGGAGCCGAGCTGCCGGGGACGGGGCCACGCACCGGCGTCAGGCTGTCGGGCATGCGCGACGTCGGGCTCCCCCAGGTGACGGTGGCCGCGTTCTTGGCGGCCTCCCGGGCCGGCGCCCTGCCCGAGGGCCCGCGCGCCGAGCTCGTCGGCGGCCGCGTGCGTCCCGCGCCTGCGCCCTCGCCGCGCGAGACCGTCCTGCTCGCCTACCTGGCGGCGCAGCTCCGTTCCGACGACGTCACCCGTGCGGGCGCGCAGGCCGTGCTCGGGGCCGCCATCCGTCTGGGCCCGTGGGACCTGCTGCGCGCCGACGCCGCCCTGTTCCCGGCCGCCGCGCCCGGCCGCACCGGCGCCGCGGTCGGGGTCGGCGGTTCGTTCGACGCCGCCGCAGCGCTCCTCGTCGTCGAGGTGTCGCGCGGCCGCGCGACGCACGCCGAGCGCGCGCCCCTCTACGCCGCCTCCGGCGTGCGCGAGCTGTGGCTCGTCGACGCGGCGCGCGGCTTCACCGAGGCGCTCCGCTCGCCGTGGCGCGGCGTCTACCGCTCGCGCACGCTCTGGTACCCGGGCGAGGCTCTGAGGGCGCTGGCGCTGGGGGTCGAGGTGGTGCCGCTGCCGGCGCCGTGAGAGGCTCCGGGCGCCAGGTGCTCGCGGCCCGGCCTGCGGGCAGCTAAGGGCTCCGCTCGGGGCCCTGGGCCGCAAGGCCTGGGGCCCGGAACGGCCTCAGTCGATCTCCACGGGCTCGGCGGCCGGGTAGCTGCCCAGGTACTTCACGAACGCGGCCTTGCGCATCAGGCCGGTGAGCGCGGCCGCGACGTTCGGCTCGGCCACGTGGCCCTCGATGTCGACGTAGAAGAGGTAGCTCCACGGCTTGTCGCGGCGCGGGCGCGACTCGAGCTTCGTCATGTTTATGCCGTGCTGCGGGAAGACCTGCAGGCATGCCACGAGGTCGCCGGGCCTGTGGTGCGTGGCGAGGACCAGGCTCGTCTTGTGCTGCCTGCCCGGCTGGGGCGGCCGCTCCTCGTTGCCGAGGACGAAGAAACGCGTGAAGTTGAAGCTCAGGTCCTCGATGCGCTCGGCCACGATCTCGAGGCCGTACGTCTCGGCGGCGCGGCGGCTGGCGATCGCGGCGCTGCCCGGCTCCCTGGCGGCGCGCTCCAGGAGCAGCTTCGCCGCGCCGGCCGTGTCGTAGTCGGCCACCGCCTCGAAGCCGTGCTGCCTGATGAAGCGCTGGCACTGCTGCAGCGCCTGCGGGTGGCTGTAGACGCGCCGCACGTCCTCGAGGCGCGTGCCCGGGGGCACGAGGAGGTTGTGGTGCACGCGCACGACCCGCTCGGCCACGACGACGAGCACCGAGTCGGTCAGGAGGTCGTAGGTCTGGTTGATCGAGCCGGCCAGCGAGTTCTCGACGGGGAGGCAGGCGTAGTCGCACTCGCCCCTGACCGTGGCGTCGAACGCGTCCTCGAAGGTCGGGTAGCCGACGGCGTCGCCGTCCGGGGCGAACGCCAGCGCGGCCTCCTCGCTGAACGCCCCTGCGACCCCCTGGAACGCCACGCGCGTGGCGGTCTTCACGGTCATGGCGGAGAGTCTACTCCAGGGCCTCGACCTCGCTGCGCAGGCTCGCGAGGCGCACGCTCATCTCGTCGAGCTGCTGGCCCAGGTCGCCGAGGCGGTCGAGCTCGGAGCGCACGAAGCGGGTGTAGGGGCTGATGGCGCCCGCGAGCCTCTCCTGCGAGCGCTTGAGCTCCTCGTCGAACTGCGCCGACACGCCCGCCACGAGCGCCTCCTCCAGCTCGCGGAGCTTGGCGGCGAGGTCGCGCTTCGCCTTCGCGCGCTGGCGCGGCAGCACGAGCAGGCCGACCCCGACGAGCGTCAGGCCCAGCATCACGCCGGTGACGTCGAGGGCCGCCGTCGAGATGAAGGCCAGCACCGCGGCCGAGAGGCCGATGCCCGTGACGTTGAACAGGCCCGTGCGCAGCACGGCCTGCTGCAGGTCGTCGGCGAGCCTGCGGGCCTCGGCGGCGTCGTCGTACGTGTCCAGCGCCTCCTGGGCCCGCTCGCCCAGCGAGCTGACGAGGGCGCGCCGGTCGTACTCGAAGCGCCCGCCCACCGTGCCGATCACGCGCTCCTCGGCGGCGGATGCCCGCTCGCTGACGAAGCGCATCACGTCCTCCCAGAACTGGAGGTTGCGCTGGATGAACCAGTCGACGAGGTCGGACAGGGTGCGCTCGAGCTGCGCCTCGGTGTCCTTGATCACGCGCTCCTCGAACTCCTCCTGCACGGCCTTGCTGTTGAGGAGCTTGGGGATGCGCCGGAAGCGGACGACGTCGTCGAGGAACTCGTCGCCCCGCTCCTTCACGCCGCGGACGATCTCCTTGACGCGCAGCGTGTGCGCTTCGAACTCGCGCCGCATGTCGCGCTCGAACTGCTTGCTCTGACGGTCGATCTCCTGGAGGCTGTCGCTGTCGTCGGTCAGGAGCGCGAGCCGCGCCGCGAGCTGGTCCTGGTGCACGCTCACGAGGCGCTGGGCGACCCCCAGGGGCGAGAGGAGCTTCAGGCGCGGCCGCTCGGCGCCGAGGCGCTCGGCGATGGCCCGCGACAGGGCGGGCACGCCCGAGGCCTCGAGCTCGGCGTCGTCGCCGGCCTCCCGCGCGCGCTCGGCGCGCTTCGCGCTGACGAGGAACACGTCGGGCGTGACGCCGAGGGTCTCGCGGGCGTGGTCGCGGACGTAGCGCTCGACCTC
>DATGNP010000259.1:0-3390 GCA_035306665.1 Trueperaceae bacterium | reverse complement strand
GGTCTGGGCCTTCTGGCGATTCATGCAGGACCACTTCCGCACGAGCCTCATCAACAAGAGCAACGCGCTCGAGATGCAGCTCGTCGCGCGCGCGCTCGAAGCGCTCGGCATCCAGAGCAAGGACCGCTTCCTCAAGAACTTCACGACCACCATCGGCCGGCGCATCTACACGCCGTTCGAGGTCGGCTCGCCCAAGGGTGGCTGGGATCTCTGGCATCAGGTCGTCATCTGCGTCCACGAGCACCGGCACGTCGTGCAGCACGATCGCGAGGGGCTCTCCTACGCGGTCAGCTACCTCGCGGACCGCGCCGCGCGCGCCCGCTGGGAGGCCGAGGCGTACTGCTCGAACCTCGAGCTGCAGTTCTGGCGCACGGGCACCACGCCCTCGGCGCTGGCCACCGCCTCGGTGCTGAAGGACTACGGCTGCCGCGATGAGGACATCGAGGTCACGGCCAAGTCGCTCGCGCTGTCGGCCATCGGTGTGAAGAGGGGCGCGGTCATCAACGAGGCGACGCACGTGGCGCTCGGCTGGCTCGACGAGCACGTGCCGCGCCTGCGCTTCATGAAGGGGTGAGCCATGGCGGTCTCGCGCACGGGAGACTGGGCACGGGCGCGGCGGCTGCTGACCGCCGCCCCTCAGCGCCTGCAAGCGGCGGTCGCCACCGCCGTGCGCCAGGAGGCCCACGCCCTGCGCAACGAGATCGTTCAGGGACTCACGCGCCAGGCGCCGGGCGGCGAGCCCCTGAAGCCGCCGTCGCCGCTCACGATCGCGGCGCGCCAGCTCGCGGGCTTCGGCGGCTCCAAGGCGCTCCTCGTGCGCGGCGACCTGCGCAACTCCATCACCGTGTTCGTCCACGGCGATGAGGCCTTCGTGGGCGTGTCGCGCTCGACGCGCGCGAAGGACGGCGGCGCGATGGTGGACCTCGCCAAGCTCCACGAGTTCGGCGGACCGCCCGTCATCATCCCGATCACGCCGAAGATGCGGCGCTTCCTGTTCGCGCTGCTCCGGCAGGCTGGCAAGGAGCCCACGGGCGGCAGCGGGCGCGGCGTCATCGTCGTCCAGGTCCCGGCGCGGCCGTTCCTGCGGCCCGCGTTCAAGAAGTTCCGCGAGGGCGCCAGCAAGCGGTTCCTGGAGCGCGTGGCGAAGGAGATGGGTCTCGCACCCTGAGTGGCGGGAGCGCTCAGCGCCTGCTGAGGCGACTCGCGTTGGGTGATTGGCCACGATACCGTGGCCAGGATGGGTATCTTCGAAGAGACGGCCAAGCTGCTCGGTGGCGTTCTGCGAGGGCACGAACCGCTCGTCGGTGGCGTGTCGGCTCGCGTGACCGCGCTGGACTTGGCCCTGCCCGACGGCGGCGCACGCCGGGTCGTGATCCGTGAACCAGGTGCAGCCGAATGGAAAGGCCCCGGCCGACAAACCGCTCGCCGTGAGTTCGATTTGCTCGGGCATCTCCACGGAGCAGGGCTGCCGGTTCCACGTCCGTTGCTCGTCGGAGAGGACGGAGAGCAGCCGTTCTTCGTGATGGAGTTTGTCGAAGGAACCCGTGACCTCCCCCCGAATGGGCCCGCGCGGATGGCCGAGCTCCTCGCTTGCGTTCATGCGCTCCCCCTTGAGCACGCGCCCGCCCTTCCTGAACGCGAGGACCCGATCGCGGGTCTGCCCGAGTTCCTCGGCCCAGACCGAGCGCAACTTCGCGCACGCCTCGCCGAGCGAACCGTCGAACTCACCCCTCGGCGCACTTTTCTTCACGGCGACTTCTGGCCGGGCAACGTGCTCTGGCGAGATGGTGAGGTTGTGGCACTTCTCGACTGGGAGGACGCTGCCGTCGGTGACCCCCTGTCGGACGTCGCGTGCTGCCGGCTGGAGCTGCGGTACGTCGTGGGCGCGTCCGGCGTCGATGTCTTCACGCGAAGATATGCCGAGCGCAGTCAGCGCAATCTTGGTGAACTTCCGATCTGGGACGCCTACGTCGCCGCCGCTGCACTGTCGTCGATGGGCCAGTGGGGGCTCTCGGCAGAACGGGAGGCGCACATGCGCCGGGAAGCAGAGATATTCCTCGGCGAGGCGTTCAGAGCCCTGATGATGTGAAGTCCCGCGTCCCCTGACCACCGGGTCCCGTGGCTTTGCCTCCGCGTGGCCATTCCGACCCTCAGCTTCGTGCAGCCCGCAGCCGGTCCTTCGAGCGGCGGCGATCTCGTGCGGCTCGTCGGGAGCGACCTCGCTGATCGGGTCCGGGTGCTGTTCGGCGGCGTGCCCGTTGAGGCGCTGTCCGTCCGTGACGAGGCCGGGCTCCGCGTCGTCGACCTCCGCACGCCACCCCACGCGGTCGGTGTCGTCGACGTCGAGCTTCAGAACCTCGACGCGGCGGGTGACCCAGTCCCCGGCGAGGTCGTTGTGCTCGCGGGCGTCTACCGGTTTTCGCGCCCGACCGTGGCCCGCGAGGCCGATCTCACGCGCGTCATCCGCCAGCTCCTGCGCGAGCTGAAGCGGCAGGTGCTCGCCAACGTGAGCGCCACGGTCAGCGTCGACTACGACGACACCACGCTCGACGGCCTCAACGTCATCGCGATGGCCAAGGTGCCATCACTGGTGCTCTCGGGGCCGACGCTGCGTCCGAACCGCTTCTACTCGGCGAACGTCGCGCACGAGGACGTGGTGGGCGGCGTCTCCGGTCCCGAGCTCGTTCGGCGCAAGCCTCCGTACACCGTCGACCTCGTCTTCACGCTGACCGCCGCGTCGGAGCGCACCGCAGAGCTGTTCAACCTGATGGCGGCGGTCGCCACGTTCCTGAACCGCAACCGCTGGCTGGAACTCGCGCGCGACCCGGCCGACGCCGCACGCGGGACCGTCCGTTGGGAGCTCGACGCCGACGGCGAGTTCCGCACGCAGCTCGCCGGCAAGGACGACGTGCGCGCCTTCACGTGCGGCTTCGTCGTGCGCGGTTTCGACGTCGATGAGGGGCTGCCTCTCGATCTCGGCAAGCCCGTCATCGAGCCCGAGCTGCTCGCGACGCAGGCCATCGCCACCGGAGGTGCTCCTTGACCGTCTCGCTCACCAATACCAGCGGGCGCTGCCTCGTGTTCGTGCTCGCGCACGAAACCTACTGCAAGGCGCTCGGCCAGTGCCGCTGCGACGTCGAGCCCGGCCGCCGCGCGCGACGAACGGCCAGGTCGCTCACGCTGGCGAGCGGCGTGACAGGCCCTGCGCTGGATGACGCGGTGCTGACCATCCCCGACGTCGTGCGCGCGGTGAAGCGCGGCGACCTCGCGGTGAAGCGCCACGTGCCCGAGCGGCCGTTGCCCGCCCTGGTCGCGACGAAGGCTCCGACCACGACCTCGCTCGCCGAGGTCATCCGCCCTGACGTGAAGGCGAAGAAGAACAAGCGAGGT
>DATGNP010000258.1:0-10375 GCA_035306665.1 Trueperaceae bacterium | reverse complement strand
AGCGGAGCCCCGAGCCCCTCCTCTTCCACGGCCACTGCCAGCAGAAGGCCGTGCTCGGCACCAGCTACGCCTCCGCGGTGCTGGGCTGGGTCGCCGACGAGGTCGAGGTCCTCGACGCCGGCTGCTGCGGCATGGCCGGCTCGTTCGGGTACGCCCACCACGACGTGTCGCTGGCGATCGGCGAGCAGCGCCTCTTCCCAGCCGTGCGCGCCTTCGACGGCACCACGGCGGCCCCGGGCTTCTCCTGCCGCCACCAGATCGCCGACGGCACCGGCGCGCGCGCCCTGCACCCCGTGGAGGTGCTGGCGGCGCGGCTGAGGGCCGGGGGCTAGACGGCGCTACCCGGGCGGCACGCGGACAGCGCGCCGACCACGGGGACGGCGCGCGCGTCGCGGTACCGGCGGGGGCTCAGGCCTCGCGGGTCGCCGGGTCCGAGGCGTCGTCGCCGCGGCGGCGCTCCAACGCCATCGCGAGGCTCGCGCCCGCGGCGGCGATCAGGATCACCGCGACGAGGGTGAGCGCCACCTTGGATGGCGACGGCTCGAAGGGCAGGGAGCTGAGCGCGAACATGCCGCCGAGGACGCCGAGCAGGACGGGAACGAGGAAGCGACCGTCCGATAGGCGCGGCCGGGGTTCAGGCTCCATGCCCGCCATCATAGGCGCTCGCCCGGGATCGGGCTACGACCCTGTCGGGGGGGTCGCCCCGCCGCGGTCACATCTCCTCGGGCGCGCGCACGCCCAGCAGGTCCAGGGTGGCCGCCAGCGTGCGGCGCACCGCGTCGACGAGCAGGAGGCGGGCCTCGCGCAGCCCAGGCTCGGCCCTGAGGACCTGCGTGTCGGGGCGGCCCGACGCGTCCTTGTGGTTGTAGTAGCCGTTCCAGGCCGTGGCGAGGTCGAGGGCGTACTGGGCGACCTGGTGCGGCGCGAGCTCGTCGGCGGCGGCCATCACTACGCGCGGGTAGCGCGCCAGCACCTGCGCCAGGCCGACCTCCAGGCGCCCCAGGGCGCCGAAGTCGGCCCCTGCCCGCGCGGTCTCGGGCGTGAGGCCGGCCGTCGCCGCGGCCCTGAGGATGCTGCAGGCGCGGGCGTGCGCGTACTGGACGTACGGCGCCGAGTCGCCCTGCAGGGAGAGCGCCTGCTCCCAGCGGAAGTCGATGACCTTCTTCGCCTCGCTCCGCAGCATCGCGAAGCGCAGGGCGCCGATGCCCACGGCCGCGGCGACGTCGTCGCTGCCGGCGAGGTCGGGGTTCTTCTCCGCGACGACGGCGCGCGCTCGGCGCGTCGCCTCGACGGTGACCTCGTCGATCGAGAGCGTGATGCCCTTGCGGCCGCTCATCGGCCGGCCCTCGAGCGTGACGACCTCGTACGCCAGGTGGTGGGAGTTCCGGTACGCCCTCTCGGCGCGCGGGTCGTCGGCCAGGGCCAGCGCGGTGCGGACGATCGTCTGCGGGTGGCTCTGGCGCACGTCGATGACGTTGATGATCTCGTCGGCGCCGGCGAACGTCCGCCCGTCGGGGTGGGGCTCGCCGTCGGGGCTCGAGGTGTAGAGGAGCGCGCCGGAGGGCTGGACCGCGAAGCGCTCGAACCCCAGGCCCTCGAACAGACCGGCCTTCCAGAACTGGTAGCCGATGTCCTTCGCGACGTACATCGCGTTGCCGTCGGAGCGCACCAGCACGACGTTCGGCTCCTCGAGGCCGGGCAGGAACGAGGAGACGTCCATCACCAGAGCGCCGGCGTACTTGCCCTCGGTCGGCCTGTGGGTGTAGCGGCTGTTCTCCAGCACCTCGAGGCCGCGCTGCAGGAAGCCGGCGTGCACGACGTCCGACTCCCACACCAGCAGGTCGTACTCGGCGCCCAGCGCGTTGAAGGTCTCGAGCTGCGCCCTGACGACGCGCTCGACCTCGTGCCTGAGCTCGCCCCGCTCCAGGCGGTGCATGACCTCGACGACGCCGCGCTCGATCGCCTCGGCGTCGTGCTCCTTCGCCTGGCCGAGGCGCACGTACAGCTCGCCCAGCCAATGGTCGTACTTGCGCTGCGGGCCGTTGCCCGGCGAGTCGTAGCGGGCGTTGAAGTAGGTGACGGCGAAGATGCTCTCGGCCGCCTGCCTGCCGGTGTCGTCGATGTAGTTCTGGACCTCGACGTCGTGACCTACCGCGCGCAGGATCCGCGCCGTCGCGTCGCCCAGCACGATGTTCCGCAGGTGACCGACGTGGGCCTCCTTGTTCGGGTTCACGCTGGTGTGCTCGACGACGACCTTGCGGCGCTCGGGGGCGCGGGGCCGCGCCGGCTCGAGCGCCACCGCCGACACGAACGCGGCGGGGTCGAGGACGAAGTTGATGTAGGCGCCGACCGCCTCCGCCGACGCCACGCCGGGCGGCAGCTCGAGGCCGGCGACGATCTCCTGCGCGATCTGCTGCGGGGCCCGCCTCAGGGTGCGGGCCAACGCGAACGCCACCGGGCTGCCGTAGTCGCCCGGCTTGTCCGCCGGGACCTCCTGCAGCGGGACGTCGCCAGCGAAGCCGGGCTCCAGGCGTGCGATGGCGGCGCGTAGCGCGAGGGACAACGCCCCCAGGACGTCGTTCATGACGCGCCAAGTTACCACGGGGTGTTATGGTCTTCGGCACTCGCCCGCGGGGGCGAGCGCCGCGCGGACCAGGGTAGGACGCCGCGCGACTTGCGTCCCGAAAACCTAGTAAACTTGAGCGAGTTGCGCTCAAGCAACTCCGGCCTTCGCGCCTCAGGGCGGCGTGGAACCGGCCGGAGCGACACCGTATCCACCAGCCCGTTCGTATAAGGTGACCAGCATGGCCGAGCCAGGCACGACCTTCGAGTTCCAGCAGCCGGTACCGGTCTGCCCGGTGCGCGGCTCGGTGCTCTACCCCACCATGGTCATGCCGATCGACGCCGGGCGGCCGGTGAGCATCAGGGCGATCAACGCCGCTCTCGACCGCGACCGGACCATCGTCATCGTCAGCCAGAAGGACCGGGACGTCGAGGAGCCGACGCCCGACGACCTCTTCGAGGTGGGCACCGCCTGCAACATCATGCGGATGAAGAAGAACCCCGACGGCACGATCCAGATGCTCGTCAGGGCCTTCGCCCGCGTCCGCGTCCACAGCTACAAGCACGAGGACGGCCTCATCGAGGCCGAGGTCTCCACCATCGAGGTGCCCGACGGCAACGAGGTGGAGCTCGTCGCCACGTTCCGCGAGCTGCGCGAGAAGTTCAAGGACCTGGTCGAGTCGGGCAGCCGCTCGGTCCAGAGCGAGGTCGCGCAGTTCGTGATGAACCTCGAGGACCCGGGGCAGTTCGCCGACTACGTGGCGTACCACCTCGACTTCAAGCTGGCCGACAAGCAGGCCGTGCTCGAGGCCCCCACGGTCACCGAGCGCCTGCGCAAGGTCCTGATCCTGATCGACACCGAGATCGAGCTGCAGGAGACGCAGCGCCGCCTCCAGCGCGAGGTCAAGGACGAGATCGACCGCAACCAGCGCGAGTACTTCCTCCGCGAGCAGATCAAGGCGCTCCAGAAGGAGCTGTCGGGGTCCGACGACGAGGAGGACGAGGTCGAGGCGTTCCGGGAGAAGCTCGAGGCCCTCGACCTGCCCGAGGTCGTCATGAAGGAGGCTCAGCGGGAGCTGAACCGCCTGGCCCGGATGCACCCCGACTCCGCCGAGGCGTCGGTCATCCGCACGTACCTCACGACGATCGTCGAGCTGCCGTGGAACAAGCGCACCGAGGACCGCCTCGACCTCGCCGAGGCCGCGCGCATCCTCGACGAGGACCACTACGGCCTCGAGAAGGTCAAGGACCGCGTGCTCGAGTACCTCGCCGTGCGCAAGCTCAAGGCCGAGCGCGCGCAGAAGGGCGAGCTCGACGCCTACGAGGTGAACAAGGGCCCGATCCTGCTCTTCGTCGGCCCGCCCGGCGTCGGCAAGACCAGCATCGCGCAGTCGATCGCCAAGGCCCTCGGGCGCGAGTACGTGCGCATCAGCCTCGGCGGCGCGCGCGACGAGTCCGACATCCGCGGGCACAGGCGCACCTACATCGGCTCGATGCCCGGCCGCATCCTCCAGGGCATCAGGCAGGCGGGCGCGAAGAACCCCGTCTTCCTGCTCGACGAGGTCGACAAGCTCGGCTCCTCGTTCCAGGGCGACCCGTCCTCGGCGCTGCTCGAGGTGCTCGACCCGGCGCAGAACGCGAACTTCGTCGACCACTACCTCGGCGTGCCCTTCGACCTCTCCGAGGTCCTGTTCATCGCCACGGCGAACTACGAGCAGCAGATCCCCGAGGCCCTCTTCGACCGCATGGAGGCGATCGAGTTCTCCAGCTACATCGAGCAGGAGAAGCTCGAGATCGCGAAGCGCTACCTGCTGCCCAGGCAGCTCGTGGAGAACGGCCTCAAGCCGAACCAGGTCACGATCACCGACGGCGCGATCGCCAGGGTGATCACCTCGTACACGCGCGAGGCGGGCGTCCGCAACCTCGAGCGCCTCATCGGCACGCTGGCGCGCAAGGCCGCGCGGCGCATCGCCCAGGGCGAGGCCAAGCGCGTGCGGATCACCGAGCGCAGCCTCGAGCAGTACCTCGGCGCCCAGCGCTTCACGCCGGAGTCCGAGGCCGACGACGACCTCGTGGGCGTCGCGACCGGCATGTACTACACGCCGGTGGGCGGCGACATCCTCTTCGTCGAGACCTCGATCACGCCCGGCAAGGGCGGGCTGGTCCTCACCGGCCAGCTCGGCGACGTGATGAAGGAGTCGGCGCGCGCCGCGCTCACCTACGCGAAGTCGAACGCCGACCGCTTCGGCATCTCCACGAAGGACCTCGAGGAGCGCGAGATCCACATCCACGTGCCGGCGGGCGCCACGCCCAAGGAGGGCCCGAGCGCCGGCCTGGCCCTGGCGACCTCGCTGATCAGCGCGCTGACCGGGACCCCGGTGCGCAAGGACGTCAGCATGACCGGCGAGATCACCCTCCGCGGCCGGGTGCTGCCGATCGGCGGCCTGAAGGAGAAGATCCTCGGCGCCAAGCGGGCGGGCATCAAGCACATCGTCTTCCCCAAGAAGAACGAGGCCGACATGAAGGACATCGCGCCGCACCTGGTGCGCTCGCTGGAGCTGCACCCGGTCGAGGACATCGACGAGGCGCTTGACGTCGCGCTCGTCGGCGGCCTGAGCGCGCTCGAGCGGCGCGGCCGCGCCCTCGACTCCTCGGGCGGCAGCCGGGCGCGTCCGCGCCAGCGGCGCAAGGACGAGGCCGGCGTCGTCGCCTGACGACGCCGGAGGCACGAGAGGCTCACGCCTGCGGCGCGGCTCCCGATCGGGGGCCGCGCCGCTCGCGTGTAGGCGCACGCGGCCCGCCGCGGCGCGCGTCTATCGTGCTGGCATGCATCCGCGCGGAGGGCGCGCCGCTTGACCTCGCCCGGGCACGAGCCGGACCCGTTCGCGCGGCGCGCCCTCGTCGTCGTCGGGCTCGTCGCGCTCGCGACGGCCGCAGCCGTCGTGCTGTGGAGCGCGCGGGAGGTCTTCCTCCTTGCCTTCGCCGGCCTGCTCGTCGCCGTCTTCCTGCACGCGCCGGCCAGCTTCGCCTCGCGCCGCACGCGCCTGCCCTACGGCGGGGCGCTGGCGGCGTGGGCCCTGCTCCTCGTCGTGCTCGCGACCGGCGGCCTGTGGCTCCTGGGGCCGAGCGTCGGCGAGCAGGTCGTGCAGCTCGCCGAGCGGCTGCCCGGCGCCGTCGAGGCCCTCCTCGAGGCCGTCGGGTCGGTGCCGGTCGGGGCGTGGCTGCTCGACAGGCTGGCGGGCGAGGCCGAGGCCGTGGCGCCGGGCGCCGGCGTGATCTCGACGGTCACCGGCACCGCCGCGGCCCTGGCGAACGTGGTCACCAAGGCGGTCTTCGTGGGCTTCCTCGGCCTCTTCCTCGCCACGGCGCCGCGCCGCTACCGCGAGGGGCTCGTCAGGCTCCTGCCCCGGGGTCGCCGCGCGGCCGCCAGGGAGGCGACCCGGAGCGCGTACCTCGCGCTGCGCGGCTGGGTGCTGGGCCAGCTCGTCTCGATCACGCTCGTCGGCCTGGTGACGTGGCTCGGCCTGTCGCTGATCGGGGTGCCGCTCGCCCTCGTGCTCGGCATCATCGCCGGCCTGGCCGAGCTCGTCCCGGTGTTCGGGCCGCTCGTCGGCTTCGTGCCCGCCGCGCTGCTCGCGCTCTCCCTCGGCGCCACGCACCTGCTGTGGGTGACGGCGCTGTTCCTGACCGTCCAGCTCCTGCAGAGCAACGTCGTGGCGCCCCTGAGCCAGCAGCGCGCCGTCGACCTGCCGCCCGCCCTGACGATCACGGCCGTGTTCGTGTCTGGCGCGGTCTTCGGGCCCGTGGGGCTGCTGATAGCGACGCCGCTGCTGTCCGTGCTGCTCGTCCTCGTCAAGCTCCTCTACCTGCGCGACGCGCTCGGCGAGCGCGTCGACGTGCCGGGTGCCGCGAGCGGGGCCGGCGGGCGCGTCGACGTGCCGGGGGCGGCCAGCAGAGCCGGCGGGCGAGGGCGTAGGCGACCGCGGTGACGCGTTATGTTGGCAGGATGGACCGCAGGCCCCTGGTGGCTGGCAACTGGAAGATGCACAAGCTGCCCAGCGAGGCGCCGGCGTGGACGCGCGAGTTCCTCGCCGGCCTGGCCGGGCTCGAGCCGCTGGCGTGCGACGTCGCGCTGATGGTGCCGTTCACGCACCTGGCGGGCATGGCCCGCGTGACGTTCGGCACGCCCGTCGCGCTGGGGTCGCAGGACGTCTCCGCCCACGCCGAGGGCGCGTACACGGGCGAGGTATCGGCCGCGATGGTCGCCGACACCGGCGCCGCCTACGCCGTCGTCGGCCACTCGGAGCGGCGGCAGTACCACCGCGAGGACGACGCCGTCGTGCGGGAGAAGGTCGCGCGCGCCCTGGAGGCGGGGCTCGTGCCCGTGCTGTGCGTGGGCGAGACCCGCGAGCAGCGCGACGCCGGCCGGGCGCGCGAGGTCGTGCTCGCGCAGCTCCGGGGCGCGCTCGCGGGGCTCGACGGGGTCTCCCCCGAGCGGCTCGTGGTGGCGTACGAGCCCGTGTGGGCGATCGGTACGGGCCTCACGGCCACGGCGGCCGACGCGCAGGAGATGTGCGCGGGCGTGAGGGCGGAGCTCGCCGACCTCGTGCCCGGCGGCGAGGCCGTGCGCGTGCTCTACGGCGGCAGCATGAAGCCGTCGAACGCCGCCGAGCTGCTGGCGCAGCCCGACGTCGACGGCGGCCTCGTCGGCGGCGCCAGCCTCTCGGCGCCGGACCTGCTCGCGATAGTCGCAGCGACACGACGGGAGTGAAGATGACCACCACCAGCGACGCGGCCACCGCGGCCGTGGACGAGGCCCTGGGCGTGCTGCGGGCCGCCCTCGCCGAGCGCGGCGTCGACGCCATGCTCGTCACGTACCCGGCGAACGTCAGGTACCTCACCGGCTTCTCGACGCCCAAGGACGCCTCGGTGCTCGTGCTGCCCGACAGGGCCGTGATGTTCACCGACGGGCGCTACACGGCGCAGGCGGCCGAGGAGGCGCTCGTCCCCTACGAGATCACGCAGGAGGTCGACGACCGCGTGGCCGCGCTGACCGAGGGCATGCGCCTCGGCGTCGAGGCCGAGCACGTCACCCTGCAGCGCCACGCCCGCCTGACGCGCCGCCTGAGCGAGGCTCCCGTGCCGCTCGAGGGGGTCGTCGCGGCGCAGCGGGTCGTGAAGCGCCCGGCCGAGGTCGAGCTGCTGCGCGAGGCGGCCCGCATCACCGACGCGGCCTTCGCCTCGGTCCTCGGTTTCGTGCGAGCGGGCGTCACCGAGGTCGAGGTGGCCATCGAGCTCGAGCGCAGCATGCGGCTCGCCGGCGCCGACGGCCCCGGCTTCGACACGATCGTCGCCTCGGGCGTCCGCGGCGCGATGCCGCACGGCACGGCCTCCACGAAGCGCATCGCCGCCGGCGAGCTCGTCACGCTCGACTTCGGCGCGGCCTACCGCGGCTACCACGCCGACATGACCCGCACGCTCGCCGTCGGCCGGGTGGGCGACGAGGAGCGGCGCATGTACGACGCCGTGCTCGAGGCCCAGGAGCTGGCCGTCGCGGCGATCGCGCCGGGCAGGAGCGGCCGCGAGCTCGACGCGGTGGCGCGCGACGCGCTGGCCCGGCACGGCCTCGCCGACGCCTTCGCCCACAGCCTCGGCCACGGCACCGGCCTCGAGATACACGAGTCGCCGCGCCTGTCGCAGCGCTCGGAGGACGTGCTGCGGCCCGGCATGGTCGTGACCGTCGAGCCGGGCGTCTACGTGCCCGGGTTCACGGGCCTGCGCATCGAGGACCTGGTGCTCGTCACCGAGGACGGCCACGAGGTGCTCTCGCGGAGCCCCAAGCACCTGATCACGCTCTGAGGGTCGCCCCGGCGCCGGGCGTTCGCCGACGGGCGCGGCGTAGGCCGGAGCGGCAAGAGGTCGGGCGGCGCCCCGGCAGCGCGCGGCGCGCCGTCAGCCCGCCACGAGCTCGCGCGCCGCGGCCAGCACGGCGGCCACGTCGGCGGGCGTGGGCGCCTCGCAGTAGACCCGCAGCAGCGGCTCGGTGCCGCTGGCCCTGAACAGCACCCAGGCCGCGACATCGCCGTCACGCTCCAGGTTCAGCTTCAGCCCGTCGAGGTCCTCGGCGCTCGCCACCCGCCAGTCCCCGAAGGCGCGGGGCGGGTCCGCCAGTCGCTCCCTGACCGCCGCCATCGCGGCCGCGCCGCCCAGGTGCAGGTCGAGCCTGTCGTAGGCGTGGCGCCAGCCGGTCTCCCGCTCGATGCGCGCGAACGCCTCCGCCAGGGACTCGCCCGACGTGACCACGGCCTCGAGCAGGACGAGGGCGTTCGCGAGCCCGTCGCGCTCCGGCAGGTGCGCCGCGAGCCCGATGCCGCCCGACTCCTCGCCGCCGACGAGCACCGGCTCGCCGGGGCCGAGCATGGCGTCGACGATGTGCTTGAACCCGACGGGCGTCTCGACGACCGGCAGCCCCCGCGCGGCCGCCAGCCTCTCGATCACGCGGCTCACCGTGAACGTCTTGACGACGCGTCCGCGTCCGCCGCGGCGCTCCAGGTGATCGAGCATGACGGCGAACACCTGGTGCGAGCCGAAGTAGGCCCCTCCCGGCAGCACCACGCCCAGCCGGTCGGCGTCGCCGTCGGTGACGACGGCGAACGCGGGCGCGTCGAAGCGCTCCGGCGCCTCGGACATCAGCTCGATCGTGGCCCTCACGTTGGCCGGGATCGGCTCGGGGTTCACGCCGTGGAACAGCGGGTCGGGCCGGCCCCTGACCTCGATCACCTCGAGCGCGCCGGTCCTGGCCGCGAAGCCCGCCAGCCAGCCCGCGCCGGCGCCGCCGATCGCGTCGTGAACGATCCGCGGCGCGGCAGCGGCGAGAGCGTCCACGTCGACGAGGGCGGCGAGCGCGTCGTGGTATTCCTCGCGCACGTCGAACCCGCCGACGTCCCCGCCCCCCGGCGGCACGTCGCCCTCCGGCACGCGGGCGGCGACGTCGGCGTAGATCGCCTGCGTGGCGGTCCCGCCGTAGGGGCCCTTGAGCTTGAAGCCGCCGTAGCGGGGCGGGTTGTGGGAGGCCGTGATCATCACGCCGCCGGCCGCGCCGTAGCGCCTGACCGCGAACGAGAGCGCCGGCGTGGGGAGGTAGTCGTCGCTGACGCGGGCCTCGAGGCCCCGCTCGGCCAGCACCGCCGCCGCCTGCGTCGCGAACTCGCGGCCGAGGAACCGCGTGTCGTACCCGACGAGCACGAGCCCGCCGCCGCGGTCCGCCAGGTGGTCGGCGTACGCGGCAGCGGCGCGCCTGACGTTCGCGAACGTGAAGCCGTCGGCGATGACGTCGCGCCAGCCGTCCGTACCGAAGACGATGTCCATCCTCACCGCTCGAGTAGCCGCCCCAGGGGCTCGGGCGAATCTATCACGAGCGTCGTAGACTCCTAGGCCGTGAGCCTCGTCATCAAGTACGGCGGGAACGCGATGACCGACGCGTCCACGCGGGCCGCCGTCGCCGCCGGGATCCGCCGCCTCGCCGCGGCGGGCACGCCGCCTGTCGTCGTGCACGGCGGCGGTCCGTTCATCGCCTCGGCCCTCGACGAGCGCGGCCTCGAGCACGGCTTCGTGCGCGGGCTGCGCGTGACCACGCCCGCGGCGATGCTGGTGGTCGAGGACGTGCTGACGGTCCTCGGCAAGCGCCTGGCCGAGGAGATAGGCCCCGCCGTCGGCCTCACCGGCCGCGACGCCGGGCTACTCGCCGCGACCGTGGCGGACCCGGAGCTCGGGCGCGTGGGACACGTCAGCGCCGTCGACCCTGCCGTCCTCG
>DATGNP010000257.1:0-2411 GCA_035306665.1 Trueperaceae bacterium | reverse complement strand
GCGCCGGGCCGGCGAGGCGCTCGTCACGGTCGGCGCGGCATCCCTGGAGGACAGGATCCGATGAAGATCAGCAAGAGGACCCGCACGATCATCCTATGGTGCATCGCCATAGGCCTGCTCGCGGGCATGATCATCCAGTTCACGCCCACGCTGGGCTTCAACCTGGGCGGGCAGGAGGCCGTGCGCGGCACCGTCCAGCTCACGGTGAACGGCGTGGAGATCCGCGAGGCGGAGGTCCTGCAGGCCCAGCAGGGCACGCTCTACAACGCGGTCAGCGAGGGTCCCGTCGCCGCGCAGCTCCAGCGCCTCCTCGTCGACGACCTCGTGCGCCAGGAGGTCGTGAGGCAGGCCGCCGCCCCGATGCGCGTGACGAACGCGCAGGTGCGGGCCGAGGTCGACGCGTTCCGCGAGGCGAACGGCCTCGCCGGCAGGCGCAACGACAGCGCCTACCTCGCCCGCCTCAGGCAGGTGGGCTTCACCGACCAGACCTTCCGCGACTACCTGCGCGAGCAGCTCAAGCTCCAGGCCTGGCAGGACTCGGTGCTCGGCGACGTCGCCGTCACCGACGCCGAGATCGAGGCGTACTACCTCTCCCACCAGAGCTCGTACCAGAGCGAGGAGCGCGTGCGCGCCAGGCAGATCGTCGTCTCCGACCGCGAGACCGCGGAGGACATCAGGGCCCGTGTCGCGGCCGGCGAGTCGTTCGCCGAGCTGGCGGCCGAGCACAGCCTGGAGCTCGCCGACAGGCAGGGCGCCGTCGGCGCCCCGGCCGGTGAGACGGAGCCGCGGCCCGTCGGGCGCGCGGCGTTCCCGACCGCCGTCGCGAACGCCGCCTTCGCCCTCAGGGGCGCCGGTCTCACCGAGGTGATCGCGGCCGCCGACGGCTTCTACCTCGTCCAGGTCGTCGAGTACCTGCCCGCCGCCACGCGCCCCCTCGAGGAGGTCCGCGACCAGGTCGCCGAGGACGCCCTCAACGCCAAGAAGCAGGGCGTCATCGAGGCCGAGGTCGAGCGCCTGCGCGCCACGGCCGCCGTCACGTTCCCCGAGACGAGCACGCTCTCGTTCGACGACGCCGTGGTCGCCGAGGTCGGCGACGCCCGCATCACCGAGGTGCAGCTCGACCGCGCCACGTACATGAACACGACGATCCAGCAGGCGCTCTCGCCCGACACCGCCGAGCTGATCGTGCAGCTCTTCCGGCCGGCGATCCTCCAGCAGCTCATCGACACCGAGCTCGCCTACCAGGGCGCGCGGTCGCTCGGCGTCGACTTCGTCGGCTCGCGGGCCGCGATCGCCCAGGCGGCGCTCAACTACGTCGCCCGCGACGCCACCGTCACCGACGAGCAGGTCCGCGAGTACTACGAGGCGAACGTCGCCGCGTTCACCGTCGGGCCCGAGGCCGTCGTGACCCAGGTCGAGCTCGCCTCGCAGGAGGCGGCGGCGGCGTTCCGCGCCGAAGTGCTCGGCGGCGCCGACGTGGCCGCGGCCGCGGCCGAGCACGGCGGTGAGGTCGTGGAGCACGGCCGCGTCCTGCCGGGCACGCTCGAGGCCGACATAGACACCGCGCTGTTCGGCACCGACGCGTTCGAGCCGATCGCCGGCAGCGCGGCCGAGGTCTCGGACGTCCTCGTCATCGCCCGTCCGGTCGAGGAGGAAGACGACGCGGCTGACGCCGCGGGCGACGAGGAGGCCGACGGCGCCGCGGACGAGGCGGACGAGCCCGACGCTCCCGCGGCCGAGCGCTACGTCGTCCTCGTCGCCGAGCGCACGCCGGAGTCGGTGCGACCGCTCGAGGACGTGCGCGCCCAGGTCGAGAACGCCGTGCGCGCGACGAACCGGCAGCGGCTCCAGGAGGAGTGGCTCGCCTCGCTGCGCGAGCAGATCGAGGTGCGCGAGCTGGTGACGCTCGGCGGCCTGCCCGGCGAGGACGCGGCCTTCACGGTCCCCGTACCGGGCGCAGACGAGGCAGCGGGCGAGACCGGCGAGGCAGAGGGCGAAGCCGCCGAGGACCAGGCCGACGACGCCGAGGAGCCGGCCGGGGAAGGCCAGGAGGAGTAGCCGTGGCCGGCCGGCCGCGCGCGCTGGTCTCCGTCTCGGACAAGACCGGGGTCGAGGAGCTGGCGCGCGGGCTGGTCGCGCTGGGCTACGAGGTCGTCTCGACGGGCAACACGCTCCGCGCGCTCGCGGGCGCCGGGGTGCCGGCGACGGCGGTCGCCGACGTCACGGGGTTCCCCGAGGTGCTGGGCGGCCGCGTCAAGTCGCTGCACCCGGCGATCCACGGCGGCGTGCTGGCGCTCAGGACCCCGGAGCACCTCGCCGAGCTAGAGGCGCACGGCATCACGCCCGTCGACGTCGTCGTCTGCAACCTCTACCCGTTCGGCGCCACCGTCGCCAGGGAGGGCGTGACCGAC
>DATGNP010000256.1:0-5271 GCA_035306665.1 Trueperaceae bacterium | reverse complement strand
CACGCGCATGTCCTCGGGGCCGCCCGGCGTGTCGACGGCGAGCGTCGTGTCGAGCGCGATGCCGACGTCGGGCTCGACCCTGAACGCCGACGTGACGGCGCCGCGCAGGCCGACCTCCTCCTGCGTCGTGAACACGGCGTGCACCTCGAAGGCGGGGTCCTTCACGCGCTTGAGCGCCTGCACCGCCACCCAGCAGCCGGCGCGGTCGTCGAGGGCCTTGCCGGTGACGACCTTGCCCAGGTCGTGGAACTCCTGGCGCAGCGTGATCATGTCGCCGACCCTGACCTTGGCCTTGACGTCGTCGGGCTCGAGGCCCAGGTCGACGAAGAAGTCCGACAGCTGGGGGACCTTCGAACGCTCCTCCGGCGTGCTGATGTGGATGGGCTTGCCCGCGGGGTTCATCACGCCGACGAGCTCCTCGCCCGAGATCGAGGCGTGCACCGTGACCTGGCGCGCGAAGAGGTTGCGGGGGTCGAAGCCTCCGACCTGCTGCACGCGGACGAAGCCCTTGTCGTCGACGAACTTCGCGTAGAAGCCGATCTCGTCCATGTGGGCCGCGAGCATCGCGCGCGGCGCGCCGTCCGCGGCGGCGCGCTTGACGGCGTGCAGGTTGCCCAAGGCGTCGGTCTCGAGCGTGTCGACCACTCCCTCGAGCTCGGCCTCGATGATGGCGCGGACGGCGTCTTCGCGGCCGGGCACGCCGGCCGCTTCGGAGAGCCTCTTGAGGAGTTCCATGCGCGGAAGTCTACTCCGCGAGCCAGGCGGCCACGCTAGTCGCCAGGTCCCCGGGGCACTCCTCCTGCACGGCGTGCCCGCACCCGGGCAGGAGCACGAGCTCGGCGCCCGGCACCTCGGCGGCGAGGCGCTCGGACTGGTCGACAGGCACCACGCCGTCCTCGGCGCCGGCGACGACAAGCGTCGGGACGCCGAGCGCGCCCAGCCGGCCCTCGAGGCTGGCGGGCGGGTCGGCCTGCGACAGGCGCCACAGCGCGACGTCCCAGCCCTCCACGGCGAACTGCTCGCGGAAGGCGTCGATGCGCTCCTGGTCGATCCCCGTCGGGTCGTACCAGCCGGCGCGCAGGATCCGCAGGCCCGGCTCCTCGGCGAGCTGACGGAGGAACACGGGGCCGAGGCGCTCGACCTGGGGCGAGCCCATCACGGCCCGCGAGAGCCAGGAGCGCTGCTGCACGACGTACGGCGAGGCGCCGACGGCGGCGACGCCGCCCACGAGGTCGGGGCGCGCCAGGGCGACCTCGAGCGCGACGCGCGCGCCGTGGCCGTGCCCGAGCAGCACCGCGCCCTCGAGGCCGGCGGCCTCGATCAGGCCCGCGACCAGCGCCGGCTGGCCGCCGGCGGAGTAGGGGTCGACGGCGAGGTCGGGGTCGGTCGGCTCGGGCCGCTCGGAGAGGCCGAAGCCGGGCAGGTCGACGGCCACGACGTCACCGTGCGCGGTCAGCAGCGGCGCCAGGTCGTCGAAGGTGCGCGAGCTGTAGGGGAAGCCGTGCAGCAGCAGGAAGGTGGGGCCCGAGACTGCGCCCCGCCAGCGGCGCACGTGTAGGTCGACGCCGGCCACGGTCACGTACTCGGCGCCGGGCCCGGCGACCGCGGCCAGGGGCCGCACCCCGGGCGGGGGCGCGATTGGCACGACGAGCGGGCCCACCGTGAACGCGAGCACGAGCAGCGCCAGGATGACGAGCGAGACCTTGATGCGGAACGGCACGGCGCTGCCCTGGGCCCGCGGCGGGCTCAGCGGCCCTTGAAGTCGGGGGCGCGCTTCTCGAGGAACGCCTTGGTGCCCTCGCGCATGTCCTCGCTCGTGGCGACGAGGCCGAAGAGGTCGGCCTCGATCTCGAGCCCCTGCGAGAGCGTGACGTCGAGACCGCGCGAGACCGCCTCCTTCGCCAGCCCGAGGGCCAGCGGGCCGTTGCGGGCGGCGAGCTTCGCCAGCTCGACGGCCGCGGCCAGCGCGTCGTCGGCGACGCGGTTCACGAGGCCCATCTGCAGCGCCTCCTCGGCGGTCACGTGCCTGCCGGTGAGGATGAGGTCGAGGGCGCGGCCCTGGCCGACGAGGCGCGGCAGGCGCTGGGTGCCGCCGTAGCCGGGGATGATGCCCAGGCTCACCTCGGGCAGGCCCAGCCGCGCCTGCGGGGCGGCGACGCGCATGTCGGCCGCCAGCGCCAGCTCGAGCCCGCCCCCGAGCGCGAACCCGTTGATCGCGGCGACGGTGGGGAAGGGCAGCGCGGCCAGGGAGTTGCAGACGTCCTGGCCGAGGAGCGAGAACTCGCGCGCGGTGAACGCGTCCTCGACCTGGTTGACGCCGCGGATGTCGGCGCCGGCCACGAACGCGCGGCCCGCGCCCGTGACCACCAGCGCCTTGACGTCGACGTTCGACTCGGCCGTCTGGAACGCCAGCGCCAGCTCGACGAGGACGTCCTCGTTGAGCGCGTTGAGCGCCTCCTGGCGGTCGACGGTAACGACCGCGACCGGCCCGTCGAGCTCGTAGCGGACGTACCTCAGCTCGGGGACGTCGTCGCCCAGCTCCTCGAGGTCGATGTCGTCTTCAGGCACGCGGTCGCTCATGACTCGCCTCCGTAGTCGTAGAAGCCCTTGCCGGTCTTGCGGCCGAGCAGCCCGGCCCTGACCATCTGCCTGATCAGCGGCGCGGGGCGGAACTTCGGGTCGCCGAACTCCTCGAACAGCGCCTGGCCGGCGGCGAGGCCGACGTCGAGCCCGACGAGGTCGGCGAGGGCCAGCGGCCCGATGGGCATGTTCGCGCCGAGCTTCATGGCCTCGTCGATCTCCTCGGCGCTGGCGACGCCCTCGGAGAGGGCGTGAACGGCGTCGTTGATGTAGGGCACCAGCAGCCGGTTGACGATGAAGCCCGGCTTGTCGGCGCACACGATCGGCTTCTTGCCCAGGCCGACGACGAAGTCGCGGGCGCGGGCGATCACGTCCTCGGGCGTGAGGAGGGCGCGCACGACCTCGACCAGGGGCATCATCGCCACGGGGTTGAAGAAGTGCATGCCGCAGAAGCTCTCGGGCCGGCCGCTGTAGGCGGCGAGCTGCGTGACCGAGAGGCTCGAGGTGTTCGTCGCCAGCAGGGCGCCCTGGGGCGCGAGCCTGCCGACCTCGCCCCACACCCGCTCCTTGACGGGCAGGGACTCGAACACGGCCTCGATCACGACCTCGGCGCCGGCGACGG
Source organism: Trueperaceae bacterium (assembly GCA_035306665.1). Lineage (GTDB taxonomy): Bacteria > Deinococcota > Deinococci > Deinococcales > Trueperaceae > DASRWD01. Next base: position 2,069 of record DATGNP010000256.1, on the reverse strand, counting down.
CGCCCAGCTCGGTGGCGGGGGAGACGCGCGCGACGGCGGCGTCGGCGGCGTCCTGGGCGACAGTGCCCTTCTTGACCATGCGTGCCAGGCTGCCCTGCATCGTGGCGACGCCGCGCTCGACGGCGGCGCGCTCCTGGTCGACGAGCGTGACGTCGTGGCCGGCCAGGGCGCAGGCCTGCCCGATGCCGGAACCCATCGTCCCGGCGCCGATCACCGTTACCTTCATCTCCTCAGGTCCCCTTCCGGCGCCGGCGCCGTCAGCGCTGGCGCGACCATCCGTCGGCGTCGGGCCCCGCGACCGTCACGCGGTCTCCAGCTCCACGAGCGCGTCGAGGGCGGCCGTGACCATGTCGAGCACGGCCTCCTTGAGCCGGTCGGCGGGCAGGAGCTCCTCGTCGCCGATGTGGTTGCTCACGACGAGGATGCAGCCGGTGCTGACGCCGCGCAGCGCGCCGAGCGTGAACAGGGTGGAGGCCTCCATCTCGATGCCGAGCACGCCGCGGCCCGCCAGCTCGGGCACGTGCCTGCGCTCGGTCGCGTAGAAGGCGTCGTCGGTCTGGATCAGGCCCGTGTGGGTGCGGCGCCCGGTGCGCTCGGCGGCGGTCCTCAAGGCCTGCACGACCGCGAAGTCGGCGGCCGGGGCGTAGGGCACCGCTCCGAGGTACTGCCGCGACGTGCCGTCGTCGGGGACGCTGGCGGTCGCGACCACCAGGTCGCCGGGCTCGACGTCCGCGGCGACGGCGCCGCAGGTCCCGATCCGCACCAGGCGCTTGGCGCCGAGGCGGATCACCTCCTCGACGACGATCGCCAGGCTGGGGCAGCCCATGCCCGTCGTCTGCACGCTCACGGGCGTGCCGTGGTAGCTGCCGGTGTAGCCGAGCAGGTGGCGGTACTCGTTGTAGAGGCGGGGGGAGTCGAGGAGCGTGTCGGCGACCAGCGTGGCCCGGTCCGGGTCGCCGGGCAGGAGCACGGCCGGGGCGACGGACCCCGGCTCTGCGCGCACGTGTAGCTGGCTCATCCGCGCAACGATACCAGAGCGCCACGTATGAACCGCCCCACCTCGGGGCCTGCGGGCACCGTGCTAGATTGCGCGCGATGACCGACCTGGAGGACATCCTGGCGCGGGCGTGGGCGCGCGTCGGCGGGTGTCGCGTCGTGGCCGTGGCGGGCATGGACGGCCTACTCATCGAGCGCCACCCGAACGTCCAGGACGACCCCGCGCTGGCCGGCGCGCCGGCCCCGGAGGCGCTGGAGCACGTCGTCGCCGAGCTGACGACGCTGTTCGGCGTCACGGCCGGAGCCATGAGCCGCGAGCTGGGCTCGCCCGTCTCCGAGCTCGTCGCCCTGGGCGAGACCGGCGGCTACCTGGCGCGGCGCGTGACGCCCGAGCTGTTCTGCCTCTTCGTGACCGGCGCGACCGCCGACCTGGCGAACGTCAGGTCGGAGGCCGAGGAGCTGGCCCGCGACCTGAGCGGGGCGTTCGCGTGACGGCGGGGGCCGAGGAGGCGCTGCGCCTCGTCGAGGACGCCCGCTCCGTGCGCGGCGTGATGGCGGCCGCGGTGCTCTCGGTGGACGGCGAGGTCGTGGCGGCTGCCGGGGAGGACGCCTCGCTCCTCGAGCACATGCAGCAGACGGCCACGAGCGCCCTGGCGGCGGCCGAGGCGTTCGCGGCGCTACTCGACGTGGGCGGCGGCGAGGCCGCGGCCGGCGAGAGCGAAAGCGCTGCGGCAGCGCCTGGCGCGGACGAGGACGGCGCGGAGGGCGATGGCGCCGCCGACGCAGCGGAGACCAAGCCGAGCGAGGCGCAGGGGGGCGGGGAGACGCACCTCACGGTCATCTACCAGGGAGGGCACCCGCTGCTGTTCGAGCCGCTGTCGGGCGGCGAGCGCGTGGTGGTCGTCGCGGTCGAGACGCACGTCGACATCGGGCGCGCGCGCTTCCAGCTCAGGCGGCTCGCGGCTAGTCTGGGCGCGTGAAGCAGCCCCTGAAGTTCGAGATCGACAAGGAGACCGCCCGGGGACGACCGACGAACGGCGCGCTGATCGCCCACACCGCCGACGAGTTCATCT
>DATGNP010000255.1:0-4618 GCA_035306665.1 Trueperaceae bacterium | reverse complement strand
GCTCCCGCCAGCAGGAGATGAAGTCGATCAAGTTCCGCGTGAAGATCGACGACCACGACTACGAGACGAAGGTCAACCACATTCGCCGGTTCCTCAAGGGCGGTCACAAGGTCAAGGTCACGATCATGTTCCGCGGGCGCGAGCGCACGCACCCCGAGCTGGGGCAGGCGATCCTCAACCGGGTCGCCGCGGACGTGAGCGACCTGGCCGCGGTCGACGCCGCCCCGATGATCGCGGGCATGGACATGAACATGATCCTGCGCCCGATCGCCCAGCCGGAGAAGGTCCGTTCAGAAGCCTTGGTCGAGTCGTGATGACCACCCCACAACGGTAGGACCCGAGAGGGAAGAGAACGCATGCCGAAGCTGAAGACCCACAAGGGCACCAAAGCCCGTGTCAAGATCACTGGGCGAGGTAAGGTCAAGGCGATGCGCTCCGGGAAGCGGCACCTGAACTACAAGAAGTCGGGTACCCGCATCCGCCAGGGACGCACGGACCTGATCGTCTCCGAGGCAGAAACGAAGCGCATCCAGGCGCTCCTGCCTTACGAGTGAGGTCGGGCTAGATGCCACGCGCCAAGACCGGTACCGTCCGCCGCCGCCGTCACGCCAAGGTCCTCAAGCGGGCCAAGGGCTACTGGGGGCTGCGCTCGAAGAGCGTCCGCGTCGCCACGCAGACGCTGCTCAACGCCGCCGACTACGCCTACCGCGACCGCCGCGACAAGAAGGCCGAGTTCCGCCGCCTGTGGATCGCGCGCATCAACGCCGCCGCGCGGCAGGAGGGCGTCAGCTACTCCCGCTTCGTCGCCGGGCTGCGCAAGGCCGGCGTGACCCTGGACCGCAAGGTCCTCGCCGACCTCGCCGTGCGCGAGCCGGAGGCCTTCAAGGCCCTCGTCGCGAAGGCCAAGTCCGCCGCCTAGCCGGCGCCTACCGATAGGCCGTCGAGGCGCCCGGGGAGACCCGGGCGCCTTCGTCGTGCGCCGCGGCCAGGGGCAGGCGAGCCGCCGCGCCGCGCCCGGGCATGTGGCCCCCGCCTCCCCGGCGCGCCCCGGGTCAGTAGCCCTGCGCCGGGTCGACGAGGTTGCGCTCCTCGCCGCGCGCGATCGCCGCCAGGGTCGCGAACACGTCGCGCACGGCCGCCTCGCGCCAGCCCCGCACGTCGTTCGCGCTGTGGGGCGTCATGACCACGTTGTCGAGCTCGTGGAACGGGAAGCGCGACGGCAGGGTCGAGCGCCGCTCCTCGTCGCTCCCCGGGTAGACGTACCAGACGTCGAGGCCCGCGCCGAAGAGCCTGCCCTCCGCCAGCGCGCGGTAGAGGGGCTCCTCGGCGATCACGCCGCCCCGGCCCACGTTGACGAGGATCGCCGTGGGCTTCATGGCGGCCAGCTCCTCGGCGCCGATCAGGCCCTCGGTCCCCGGCGTGAGCGGCAAGGTACAGACCACGACGTCGGCCGCGGCGAGCGCGTCCTTCAAGCCGGCGGGACCCACCTGCGGGACGTCAGCGCCCGGCTCGGGCCGCCGCCGGAACGCGACGAGCTCCAGGCCCAACGCGGCGAGGGCGGGCGCGGTCGCCTGGGCGATGCGCCCGTAGCCGAGGAGCAGGGCCTTCCCGCCCCGCAGGAACAGGCCGCGGCCGTCGCGGCCGTGCTCCGGCGGACCCCAGTCGCCGCGTCGGAGGGCGCGGTCGCCGGCCGCGACGCGGCTCGCGACGGCCAGCAGCAGCGCGGCGGCGTGCTGGGCGACCATCGCGTCGTTGAAGTGCGAGTTGTGCGCGCGCAGGCGCGGCCGCGCCAGCAGGTAGCCGCGCAGCCTGGCGCCGAGCCCGGCGTAGGGGACGACGACCCGCGCGAGGCTAGCGCCGTCGAGCAGCTCCTCGGGCGGCCCGCCGTCGACCAGGACCTCCGGCCAGTCGCGCAGCGCCAGGGCGCGCTCGCGGTCCGTCTCGACCCTCAGCTCCACGCCCTCCGGCGGCTCCAGCCCCCTGGCGACCCCGCCGGAGTGACGATGCGTCCACAGGACCCGCAGACCCACGGCCGGATGCTAACCCGGCCTCCGCGGCGCCGGCGGCCGCGCCGGACCGTCTCCGACGTCTCCCGCTCGGGCTCCGCCCCCGGTCGGCGCGCGGCCGCGCCGCGCGCCCGGTATCGTTGGCCGTCATGAGGCTCGTGACCGGCACAGCCGAGGCGCTCGCCTGGTGCGAGCGCCGTCTCGCGGCGGGGAGGGCGGCGGCCCGCCGCGACGCGGTCGCGGCCGCCGTAGCAGAGGTCGTGGCGTCAGTGCGCGACCGGGGCGAGGCGGCGGTGCTGGAGCTCACCGCGCGCTTCGACGGCGTGCGCCCGAGCAGCGTGCGCGTCCCGGCCGCGGCGCTCGAGGCCGGCGCGGCGCGCGTGCCGCCGGAGCTGCGCGACGCGATCGACCTGGCGATCGACAGGGTCGAGGCCTTCTACCGCCGGCAGGCGGCGGAAGGCTTCGAGCTCGTGGACGGCGACTCGCGCCTCGGAGCCGTCGCCGTGCCGCTGGAGTCCGTCGGCTGCTACGTGCCCGGCGGCAGCGCCCCGCTGTTCTCGAGCCTGTACATGACCGCGGTGCCGGCCCGGGTGGCCGGCGTGCAGCGGATCGTCGTGGCCACCCCGCCGCGGCCCGACGGCGCCGTGCCGGACGAGGTCGCGTACGTGGCGCTGCGCCTCGGCGTCGAGGCGGTGGCGGCCGCCGGCGGGGCGCAGGCCGTGGCGGCTCTGGCGTTCGGCGCCGGGGTGCCGCGCGTCGACAAGGTCGTAGGGCCCGGCAACGCCTTCGTGACCGAGGCCAAGCGTCAGCTCTTCGGCGTCGTGGGCATCGAGTCGCTCGCCGGCCCCACCGAGACGCTCGTGCTGGCCGACGAGAGCGCCGACGCGCGCCACGTGGCGGCCGACCTCGTCGCCCAGGCCGAGCACGCCGGCGCCGAGCCCGTGCTCGTCACGACCAGCGAGCGGCTGTGGCGCGAGGCGCCGCGCCTCGCCACCGAGCTGGCGGCCGCGCTGCCCGACCCCGCCACGGCGCTCGCCTCGCTGGCGGAGCGGGGCGTGTGCGTGCTCGTCGAGGACCTGGCGGGCGGCGTGGCCGTGCTCAACGCCTTCGCCCCTGAGCACGCCTGCCTGCTGCTCGACGACCCCTGGCCGGTCGCCAGGCAGGTGAGGCACGCCGGCGGCCTGTTCCTCGGTCACCTGAGCATGGAGGCGCTCGGCGACTACCTCGCGGGGCCCAGCCACGTGATGCCCACCGGGGCCACGGCGCGCTTCGCCGGCTTCGTTAACGTGCGCGACTTCCAGAAGCTCGTGCCGTTCGTGCAGGCCGGGCCCGGGCTCCTGGCCGCGGTCGGCCGGGACGCCGTCAGGCTCGCCCGCGCCGAGGGCCTGGAGGGCCACGCGCGCGCGATCCTCGCGCGGCTGGATGACGCCTAGGGAGCGGCGCCCGCCCCCGCCGGCGCGGCGGGAGCGGCGCGGCCGTGCCCGGCGCGCCGACGACCGCGCGGCGCCCGCGCCCGGAAGCCGGACCGCCCGTGCCCGGCTGCGGTCGACCTTGCGGCGCCTCGCTCGGAAGGCGGTCCGCCCGCGCCGCGCCGACGGCAGCCTCAACGCCGCCGGCGCGACCCGAGCAGGGTCGAGAGGATCTCCCCGTACATGCGGGCCCGGGAGCCGAGGCCCTTCAGGAGGCCACGCTTCTCCTCCTTCATCACCTGCGAGACGCCCGCGAGCGGCACGTCGACGAAGCGCCAGCCGCACCCGATCGCGTGCCGCGTGATCGCGACCTCGACGCCGTAGCGGCTGGCGCCGAGCCCGGGGACGCCGAGGAGCGCCTCGCGCCGCAGCGCCCGCTGGCCGGACAGCTGGGGGGTGACGCGCTGCGCCAGGCTCGTCCGGAAGCGTCCGCCGGCGAAGATGCCGCGCGTCATGTCGACCTCGCCCGCCAGCACGGGGTCGGCCAACGCGTGCACGTGCTCGGGCCTGAGGCCCACGAGGTCGGCGTCGAGGAGCACCAAGACGTCCTCGCCGGCCGCCAGCGCGCCGGCCTGGAGGGCCCCGCCCTTGCCGCGGTTCACGCCCAGGCGCACGACGTCGGCGCCGGCCGCCTGGGCGACGTCGGCCGTGCCGTCCGAGGAGCCGTCGTCGACGACGAGGACGGGTCCCACGCCCGCGGCCAGGGCGGCGCGCACGACGGGGGCGATGGTCGCAGCCTCGTTGTAGGCGGGTACCACCACGCACGCGCTCGCGTGCGCGGCCGCGCTCGCCCCGGGGTCAGCCGGCGAGCAGGGCTCCGAGCTCACGGAAGGTTATGAGGACGATCAGCGCCAGCACCGCCATGACGCCGATGAAGTGCAGCGCCTCCTCCTGGCCGGGCCGGAACGGGCGGCCCCTGAGGGCGACGACGGTGGCGAGCAGCATGCGCCCGCCGTCGAGGCCCGGTACCGGCAGGAGGTTGAAGACGCCGAGGGAGAAGTTGATGACGGCGGCCAGGAGCACGACGGGCGCCAGGCCCACGCGCGTGGCCTGGCTGACCATGCCCACCATGCCTACGGGCCCGGCGACGTCGGTGTTCTCGGCGCCCGTGACCGCGGCGGCGAAGCCGCTGACGAAGCCGCC
>DATGNP010000254.1:0-22345 GCA_035306665.1 Trueperaceae bacterium | reverse complement strand
GTTCATCGTCACGGTCAGGGGCGTCGCGGACGGGGCGCGGGCGCGCGCCGAGGACGCCCTGGGGGCCCTCGCCAGGCGCGGCGCGCCCAACTGGTTCGGCCCGCAGCGCTTCGGCCGGTTCGGCACGAACGCCTACGACGGCTGGCGCGTGCTGCGCGGCGAGAACGTGCCGGGCGGGCACAGGCTGCGCCGCTTCTTCGTCTCGGCGCTGCAGTCCGCGCTCTTCAACGAGGTGCTCAAGGACCGCATCGAGCTGGGGCTGTACGAGACGGTGGTGGCGGGGGACTGGGCCAGGAAGCACGACACCGGCGGCACGTTCCTCGTCGAGGACCCCGCGGCCGAGGCGCCGCGCGCCGCGCGCCTCGAGGTCAGCGCCACGGTCCCGCTCTACGGGCGCAAGGTGAAGCCGTCGCCGGCGCGGGCGGGCGAGATCGAGGCCGCCGCGCTCGCCCGTCTCGGCCTCGGGTGGTCGGACTTCACGTCCCGCCGCGGCGACCGGCGCCTGACGCGGATCGTCGTCACCGACACCGCCGTCGAGCGCGCGGGCGACGACCTCGTGCTGCGCTTCGCGCTGCCCAAGGGCTCCTACGCGACGTCGGTGCTGCGCGAGGTCATGAAGGTCGACGTCGACGAGCCGGCCACGCCGGGCGAGGCGGAAGCGGGCTGAGGGTCCTCGCCCCGGCGGCGCCGGAGCGGGTCGCGGCGACCGCGGGCGCGAAGCGCCGCCAGGCGAGCTCGGCGAGGAACACGGCCAGCGCGGCCGCGAGCAGGGGCTGCCACAGCGACCTGCCGCCGCCGGCCAGGTCGGGCGCGTAGGCGTCGCCGACGACGACCTCCCCTCCGGTCCGCCGCGCGACCGTGGCCAGGAGCTCGGGGCCACCGACGTCGGCGAACTCCGGGTCGGGGCCCGCGACCGGCGCCCGGGCGACGAACTCGGAGCCGCGCGCGACCACCACGTCCTCGCCGCCGCCCGGCGTCCACGGCAGGCGGCCCTGGTACCGGCCCGGCCCCACCTGCTCCAGCTCCACCGCCCTCCCGCCGTAGCGCGCCACGAGGCGCTCGCCGTTCACGTACTCGCCGCCCCGCACCGCGTCGACGACGACCTCGAGCTCGTTGCCGTCGCGGCGGGCGGTGGCGTCGTAGCCGGGCGGCACGGCCTGCAGCCAGCGGCCGAGGGTACCGAGCGCGCCCGGCAGGCCCGGCCAGGAGGCGAGACCGCCTGCCCAGGCGTTGAGGTCGGTGGTGAGCGCGGCGGTGCGGCCGAGGCCGGCGCGGCCGACGGCGAGGATCGGCTCTCCCTCGCGCCCCGCCAGCAGCTCCTGCGCGTCCGAGCGCAGGCTCGTGGCGACGTAGGCGTCGACGGGCGGCAGGACGTCGGGGAAAGCGTAGAGCTGGTTCGGCCGGCCGCGCGGCGGCGTCGGCTCGTCCACGAGCAGGGCCCGCGTGGCGGTCAGCGCCTCGTTGCTGAAGATGCGCGGGAGCGTGCCGACGTCGAGGGCGGCGTAGTAGCGCCCGCCGCCGGCCGCGGCGATCGCCGCCAGGCGCTCGAAGTCGGCCTCGGCGCCGATCGCGATCGCCGACGTCGTGATGCCGTCGGCCAGCGCCGCGGCGGCCACGCCCTCGAAGTCCGGCGCCTCCTGCTGCGAGCCGAACGGGCCGCCGCCGTCGTAGAGCCGCCCGTCGGACAGCACGATGACGTGCTTCACGGCGGCCTCGGTGTCGCGCAGCGCCGCGATCGCCCGCTCGTACGCCGGCCCCAGCACGGTCCCGCCGCCGGTGCCGATCCCCAGGATGCCCTGCAGCATCTCGCGCTTGCCGCGCTCGGTCGCGGGCCTGAGCTCGAACACCCACCTGGTGCTGGCCTCGTCGGAGAACGCGATCAGACCCAGCAGGTCCTCCTGGTACGCGAGCTCGACGACCTGGATCGCGCCCTCCTTCGCCAGCTCGATCTTCGACGGGGAGCCGGTGGCCATCGACTGCGACCTGTCGATCACCATCACGAGCGCGACGAGGGGCAGCGTGACCTCGGTGCGCAGGTCGGTGGTGACGGGCAGGACGTCCTCGACGGGGGTCCGGTACCAGCCGCCGAACCCGAAGCTCTCCGGCCCGCCGGTCATGAGGAGCCCGCCGCCGGTCTGCACGAACGAGGCCAGCAGGTCGAGCTGGCCGGGCGTGTAGTCGAGCGCGCCGCCGCGCAGCACGACGGCGCTGTAGGCGAGGGGAGAGGTGACGTCGGCAGGCTCGCCCTCGACGACGTCGAGGCCCTGGGTGCGCAGCAGGGCGGCCATCGCCGGGTCGCCGACGACGAGGACCGGCGGCCGCGAGCGCACCGAGAGCTCGCGCGAGAGCGTCGTGGCCCCCGCCGGCGACGCGGTCTCGAGGTGCACGGTCACGCCCATCGCCGAGCCCGACCCGGCCGTGAACGTGAACGGCACGGCGGTGCGGCCGGGCTCGACGGGCACCTCCAGCGTCGGCAGGGCGGCGCCGCCGGCGACGGCCGAGAGGCGCACCGTCGTGGCCACGTCCGAGCGCACGACGGCGACGGCCTCGACGGTCTGGCCGGGCGCGGCCTGGCTGGGCAGGATCAGTTCGGACAGGCCCGCGCCGGAGCGGCTCGGCACGTGGGCGACGTCGACGGGCACGGAGGGGAGGGAGGACAGGACCTCGCCCGGCGGCGCGACGCCGTCCGAGACGAGCAGTACCCGGCCGGCGCCGCCGGCGGTCGCGACCTGCAGGGCGCGGGCCAGGTCGGTACCGCCCGTGGCGACGAAGGCGGGCACCTCGGCCGGCAGGGAGGCCGCGTTCACGGCCTCGGCGCCGGCGAGGACGACGGCGTCGGGGGCCGGCAGCCCGGCGACGAGCTCGGCGGCGCGGCGCAGGGCGGCGGCGCCCACGCTGTCGGAGACGTCCACGACCACCGCCAGGCCCTGGCGCCCGCCGGGCACGACGGGGCCGGCCAGCGCGACGGCGGCCAGGGCGACGGCCAGGGCCCGCAGGAAGGTCCCGACGTCGCGCGGCCCGCGCAGGACGATGGCCGCCGCGAGGCCGAGGCCCAGCAGCCACCACGGTTGGGTCAGGTAGGCGCCCAGGGCCGCCCGGACCGTCTCGGACACGCTGGGATGCTACCAGGCGGGTGGTTGGTACTATGCCTCCAGATGGCCGCCTCAGCCGCACACGTGCTCATCGCGTCCGGGAGCCTGGAGCGGGGCGAAGCGCTCAACCGGGTCCTCGGGGAGCTGAGGCTCGAGGGCCGTGTGATCGACGAGGTCGAGAAGCTCCTCTACGTCACGCGGGCGCCCGCGGCGCAGGGGGGCGCGGACGCCCAGGCGGCGGCCCCGCCCGAGGCCGTCGTGATCGAGCACTCGCTGGCCGCCCGCGTGCCCGAGAGCCTCGACATCGTCTACATCCTGCGCAACCGCCCGCACCTCGCGCACGCGCCGCTCGTCTACCTCGGCCCCCTCGACCCCGAGGTCGAGGCGCGGGTCGTCACCTCCGGCGCCGACGCCTACGTGACGCTGCCGACCCAGCCCGCGGTCGTCAAGGCCCACCTCGAGCGCCTGCTCACCCGCCGCCGCGCCGAGCGCGACATGCGCGAGGCCCTCGACCGCGCCAGGCGGTTCGAGCAGGCCCTCAAGGAGAGCGAGCGGATGAAGGACGACCTCATCCACATGCTCGTCCACGACCTCAAGAGCCCGATCTCGAGCGTGATGGGCCTCCTGGACCACAGCATCGAGATGATGCGAGGCGGGGACGGCCACGGGGTCGAGGAGATGCTCTCCCTGGCGCGCAGCGAGTCACAGCACCTCCTGAACCTGGCGGCGAACATCCTCGACGTCAGGCGCATGAAGGAGGGGCACATGCCGTACGCGCCCGCGGTGATCCCCAGCCTCACGTCCCTGGCCAAGGAGGCGCTCGGCGACGTCGTCGGCGGGCCCAAGGACCGCAACTTCGGCTTCCTCGTCAGGCCGGAGGCCGAGCGGATCTACGGCGACCCGAAGCTCCTCAGGCGCGTGCTGGCGAACCTCATGGCGAACGCGATCAAGCACACGCGCCGCGGCGGGTACATCGACTTCAGGGCGTGGCGCCAGGACGACGGCTTCGTGCTCAGCGTCCGCGACGACGGCGAGGGCATACCCGAGGCCGACCAGAAGCGCATCTTCAACGCCTTCGAGCAGTCGCGCCACACCGTGCACGACCGCTACGACACGGGCATGGGCCTGACCTTCTGCAAGCTCGCCGTCGAGAAGCACGGCGGCAGGATCTGGGTCGAGTCGAAGGTAGGGCGGGGCAGCACGTTCTACTTCACGCTCCCCGACCTCGTCCCCGAGGGGGCCGAGGCGGACGCCGTCGTCGGCAACACGTGAGCCCGGCGGCCCCCGGCTGGACGCTGGAGAGGCGCCTGTGGGGGCGCGGGGCGGTGGCCGTGGCCGGCGTCGACGAGGCCGGCCGCGGCGCCCTCGCCGGGCCCGTGGCGGCGGCGGCGGTCGTGCTGCAGCCCGGACGCGACTACCCCTACCGCGACTCGAAGACCCTCACGCGCGAGGAGCGCGCTCGGCTCGCCGAGCGCCTGCGCGGCGAGGCCGTGGCGTGGGCCGTGGCGTTCGCGTCAGCGGTAGAGGTCGACGCGCTGAACGTCTTGGGCGCGACGAAGCTGGCCGCGCGCCGCGCGCTGGCGCGCCTCGAGGGGCAGCTCGACGGGCTCGTCACCGACTACCTCGAGCTCGGCACCGGTCTGCCCGAGGTCGCCGCGGCGCGCGCCGACGTCGCCAGCTACCAGGTCGCGGCGGCGAGCGTGCTGGCCAAGCACGAGCGCGACGTCTGGCTCGAGCGGCTCGAGGACGAGTTCCCCGGCTACGGCTTCGCGCGGCACGCCGGCTACGGGGTCCCCGAGCACCTCAGGGCCCTGCGCGCCCTGGGCCCGTGCCCGCAGCACCGGCGCAGCTTCGCGCCCGTCGCAGCGGTCTGCCTCTTCGGCGCCACCGGCTGAGGCTGGCGCTCGGTTACCATCGGCGCATGCCCGAGTGCATAGGCGTCCGTTTCGACAACGGACCCAAGATCCACTACATGGAGGCTCCGCCCACGCCGCCTCCCGTCGGGACGACCTGCGTGGTCACGACGCGGCGCGGGCTCGAGATCGGCAAGGTGCGCACCGACGTGCGCGAGGTCGAGCGCGCCCACGGGCACTACGTGCGCGAGGCGCAGCCGGACGACATCGAGCGCTACGAGGAGCTCAAGGCCAAGGCGGAGGGCCTGAAGTGGCTGCTGAAGGCCCGCGCCAGGCAGGCCGGCGCCGACCTCAAGGTCGTCGCCCTCGAGTTCACGATCGACGAGGTCCTGCTCGTCGTCAGCTACTCCAGCGAGGGCCAGCCGCCCCTGCGGGTGCTGGCGCAGGAGCTGACCGCGCGCACGCCCGCCCGCGTCGAGTTCGTCAACGTCGGCCCGCGCGACCAGGCCCGCATGCTCGGCACGCTGGGCGTCTGCGGCGACGGCTCGTGCAGCTCGACGTGGCTGCAGAGCTTCAGCTCCGTGAGCATCCGCATGGCCCGCGACCAGCAGCTCCCCCTCAACCCCGAGAAGATCTCGGGGCCGTGCGGCCGTCTGATGTGCTGCCTGCAGTACGAGCACGACATGTACCGCGAGCTCCTCAAGGGCATGCCGCGCAAGGGCAGCCGCGGCTGCCACGAGGCCAGCGGCACCTGCGGCCGCGTCGTGAAGCTGAACCCGCTCGTGGGCACGCTGGAGCTGAAGACCGAGGAGGGCGCCGTCCACGAGTTCCCCGCCGCCGAGGTCACGCGTCCGCGCTGAGGAGCCCCCGGTCCCGGGAAGGCCAGGCCCCCGCCCGTGGGCGGGCGCCGCCGACGCCCGGCGGCGCGGGGGCGCCTACCCGGCGAGACGGGCCACCGACGGCCCGTCGGGCAGGGCCAGCAGCAGCTCCCTGAGGCGCAGCGCCAGCACCGCGGCGGCGAGCGCCGCGTTGGCGTAGGCGGCGAGCGCGTCCTCGTACGCGTCGACCAGGTCGAGCGCCGCCGCGTAGCCGTCCGGCGGCAGGTCGCGCAGCAGCTCGCGCAGCCACCCCTGGGGCCCCGGCTCCGCGCCGGAATCGTGCGCGGCCGCCACCGCCTTGGCCAGCGCCTCGGCGCCCTCGAGCGCGCCCAGCATGTCGCCGCGCACGCTCGCCAGGAAGGCCGCGGCCGCGTCGCGCGCCTCCGCCGTGGCCTCGCGGTGCTCGCGGGCCTTCGCGAGGAGGCCGGGCTGGCCGAGCCGCGCGCCGGGATGGCCCTCCAGGTCCGGCGCCGCGACCGGCACGGCGCCGAAGCGGACGTTCACGGCGCGCGAGGCGACGGTGGGCAGCAGGGCCTCGGGGCCCGGCGCCACCAGCACGACCAGCGCGCGCGGCGGCGGCTCCTCCAGCGTCTTCAGGAACGCGTTCGCGGCGCTCTCGTTCATCAGGTGAGCGTCGGCGATCACGCCGACGCGGTAGCGCCCCTGGGGCCGCGCCGCCAGCCACGGGCCCAGCGGGTCGGGGTCGGCCTGCGGAGCGTCGCGGGGCACGAGCTGGTCGATCTTCAGCTCGGGCCGCAGCTTCGCCCTGCCGGTCCGCGACTCGGCCTGCGGCTCTACGACCTTGAGGTCGAGCGACCGCACCTCCGCGGCGGCGACGCACTCCGCGCAGCGGCCGCAGGGACGCTCCGCGGGCGCGGCGAGGCAGTTCAGGTAGGCGCAGAGCCACAGCGCGGCGCCGCGCCTGCCCACGCCCTCGGGACCCGAGAAGAGGAGCGTGCGCTGCGCCTCGCCGCGCTCCAGGCCGGCGAGGAGCGCGCGGAGGAGGTCCTCCCGGCCGCGCGCGGTGAGTCCGGCGGCGCCCTCGCTCACCGCCCGACCGCCAGGCGCGCCGCCAGCACCTCCGGGTAGCCCGCCGCCCTCACGGCCGACTGGACCGCCATCACGTCGAACTCGACGCGGTGGAAGTCGATCGTCATGGTCGGGACGTCGAACAGCGCGTAGGCCGCCAGCGGCACCTGGTCGCGCGGCTGGCCGACCGCCCCGGGGTTCGCGATCACGCGGGCCAGGGGAGGGACGCGGTAGCTGACGCGGTTCTCGCGGAAGGTCACCGTGCGCCACAGCTCCTGCTGGCCGTGCTTGGCCTGCGCGTAGACCCGCGGGTGGTGGGTGTGCCCGACGAACAGCAGGCGCGTGCTCATCAGCGTGACGTTCGCCTGCGCGCTGGCCAGCGTGGCCAGGTACTCCCACTGCCGCGACAGGGCCCCGTGGGCGGCCTCCCAGGTGTGGTCGACGTGGTGCGGGCGGAACGTCCGCAGGAAGCCGACGCTGGCCTCGGAGAGCTGGCCGGCGTGCCTCTCGAGCACCTCGAAGACGACGCTGGCGTCGCCGCGGCCGCGCCCGCCGTCGACGATGTCGAGGAGCATCGCGTCGTGGTTGCCCATGATCCGCACGCGCGGCTGGAGCTCGGCGAGGCGCTGCACGACCTCCTCGGCGTGCGGGTAGTAGCCGACCGCGTCGCCGAGGAACATGACCTCGTCGTAGCCGCGCTGCTGGGCGTGGAGGAGTACCGCGTCGAGCGCCGGCAGGTTGGCGTGGACGTCGCTCAGGACGAGGTACCGCATCGGCCCAGAGGATACCAAGCCCCCCGTCTGGGCCGGTCCGGGGTGCGCCCGGGGTGTAGATATACTGGCCGCGATGGGCCCGGCCACGAGGAGACGCCACGCTCGTCTGCCGCGCGCGGCGCTGGTGGTGGCGGCCCTCCTGCTCTCCACCGTCAACGCCCAGGTCTCGGTGCCCACCTTCGGCACGCGCGGAGACGTCGACCAGGCAGCGCTGGCGGCGTTCATGGCCGCGTTCCGCTCCGCCGTCGGCGCCGCGACGGGCCTCGAGGTCAAGAGCGGCGAGCGCATCACGCCGGGCATCGCCGGCAGCCTCGACCCCGAGCTGGCCGTGCTGATCGCCGAGGTCGACGCGTCGCGCTACGCCGTCAGCGGCGAGGTCGCGCGCGTCGCCGAGTCGGGCGGCACCGAGTACGCCGTGAACCTCATCGTCGTCGACTCCCAGGTGGGGCGCGCCACCGACCTGATCAGCGCGCCGTTCGACCCGGCGGCGCCGGCCGTCGCCGCCGCCGACCTGGCCGCCGTCGTCGCCGAGTTCACGACGGCCGTGCTCGAGCTGCCCCAGGGCGACGCCGGCCTGTTCGTCTCCAGCGAGCCCGGCGACGCCCAGGTCTTCGTCGACGGCGTCGCGATCGGGCACACCGGCCAGCTCGACGTGGCGATGCTGGCGCCCGGCCGCTACCAGGTCGAGCTGCGCAAGGAGGGCTTCCTGCCCGAGGTGCGCATGGTCGAGCTGCGCCCCAGCGACACCAGCTTCCTGCACGTGATACTCACGGCGATCTCGGGCGGCAGCGTGCAGGTCACGAGCTACCCGGCCGGGCGCGTCGCGATCGACGGCGAGCCGGCCGGCCGCACGCCCGCGACCGTGCCGGCCCTGCCCGGCATCCACACCGTCACCGTCGAGCGCGACGGCTTCCTCCCCGAGACCGTCCACGCCAACGTCCGCAACTACCGGGTCACGCGCGTCGAGGTCACGCTCACGCCCGCTGCCCCGCTCGTCGTGTTCTGGGACGAGCAGCGCGAGGTCCTCGTCTACGTCGACGGCCGCCTCCAGCCGGGCGGCCACGCCCAGGGCATCGCCCCGGGCCTGCGCGAGTTCCAGCTCGTCAGGGGCGGCGAGACCCGCCGCTACCTGCGCGCCGTGCCCGACAGCGGGGTGTACCGCCTCGACCTCGCCACCGGCGAGCTCGTCCCGCTGGCGCCGCCTCGCTGAGGAGGCTCCTCGTCACCGCTCGAACGGCCACGCCAGGCTGAGGCGTCCCGCGACGGCGTCCGGCGCCCGCGGGTGCAGCGCGCCCGCGGCCACCTCGAGCCGCGCCGTCGGGCCCGCCAGGGGCAGCTCCAGCGTCACCGTGCCGCGCAGCGGCCTGGCGTCACGACGGTAGGGCTCGTAGGCGGCCGTGAGCGCAGCCCGGCCGCCGCCCGGCAGGCCCTCGGCGAGCGCGAGCGTGACCCCCGGGAGGAGGCCGGTCTCGCCGTAGCCCAGCCACGCGCCGACGCGCCAGTCCGGCGCCCGGCCGCGCGGCAGCAGGAGCGCGGCGCCCACCGCGGCGTGGTCACCGCCGCCGGGCAGGGCGGCGACCGCGAGGCGCGCCTGCAGCTCGTTCTCGCCCCAGGCCCTCAC
This sequence comes from Trueperaceae bacterium, assembly GCA_035306665.1. GTDB lineage: Bacteria > Deinococcota > Deinococci > Deinococcales > Trueperaceae > DASRWD01. The sequence continues at coordinate 13,099 of DATGNP010000254.1, read as the reverse complement.
GAGCCGCAGGGTGGCCCCGCCGGTCACCGCGGCGCCGGCGGGCGCGAGGTGGACGGCCGGCGCCACGTCGAGGATCACCTGCCGGTCGAGCCGGAACGTCCCGCCCGCCTCCACGCCGAGGCGCGGCCCGCCCAGCAGAGGGCCGTCGCCGGCGACGGCCAGAGGGTCGAACCGCTCGGCGTCGTCCCCGGCCGCCGCCACGGCCAGCCGCGCCGCGACGCTGGCCACCACGCCGCGGGCCGCGAGCCGCGCGCGCGCGAACGGCCCGCGGCGCAGCTCGCCGTCGAGCTCGAACACGACGTTGCCCAGGGGCCCGAACGCCTCGGCGGCCTGCAGCGAGATCCCCAAGCCGTCCGACCCGAGCGCCAGGCCCACGGTCGTGCCCCCGACGCGCACGCCCTGGAACGACACCGAGGCCGCAGGCGGGGCGCACCCGCCCTCCGACGCGAGGCAGCCGGAGACGCCCACGGCCACGGTCTGCGCGCCCGCCGCCGGCAGGGCGAGGCAAGTCGCGCAAAGGGCGACGAGGACGCGCACCAGGTCCCGCACCATCCGGCGAGCGTACCGCGCCGCGTTACGATGGCTCGCCATGAAGGTCCTCGGTCACCTCACCGTGCAGCCCCGCCTGCCCGAGCGCATCGGACGCCTCGACGAGCTCGCGTACGACCTGTACTGGACGTGGAAGCCCGAGGCCAGGCGCTTGTTCCGCGAGCTGCACCGCGACGCCTGGGAGCGCTCGAACCACGACCCGGTCGTCGTGCTCCGCGAGGTCGACCAGGAGCGCCTCGACGCGGTCGCGCGCGACCCCGACTACCTCGCCGTCTACGACGACGTGATCGCCCGCTGGGACGCCTACCGCGCCCGCGACACCTGGTTCGCCACCGCCGCCGACGCCGGCGACGTGGCCGAGCCGCGCTTCGCCTACTTCTGCGCCGAGTACGGCTGGCACGAGTCGATCGCGCTCTACTCCGGCGGCCTCGGCGTGCTGGCGGGCGACCACACCAAGGCCGCCTCCGACCTCGGCGTGCCCCTGACCGCCGTGGGGCTCTACTACCCCGAGGGCTACTTCCACCAGCGCGTCGCCGACGACGGCAGCCAGGAGGCCGTCTACGTGCGCGTGCCGCCCGAGGACACGCCGTTCACGCCCGCGCTCACGCCGGACGGCGCGCGTGCCGTCGTGACCGTGCGCGCGTTCGGGCGCGACGTGAGGGTCCAGGCGTGGCGCTGCCGCGTCGGCCTCGTCGACGCCTACCTGCTCGACACCGACGTGGCCGGGAACCACGAGGAGGACCGCCGTCTCCTCGCCCGGCTCTACGGCGGCGACCAGCGCACCCGCATCGGCCAGGAGGTCGTGCTCGGGGTCGGCGGCGTGCGCCTGCTGCGCGCCATCGGGGTCAGGCCGACGAGCTGGCACATGAACGAGGGCCACAGCGCGTTCATGGCGCTCGAGCGCTGCCGCGAGCTCGTCGCGCAGGGACGCTCGTTCGCCGAGGCGCGCGAGCTCGTGGCCGCGAACACCGTGTTCACCGTCCACACGCCTGTCGCCGCCGGCAACGACGCCTTCCCCTTCGACCTGGCCAGGGCCTGCTTCGACGGCTACTGGGAGGAGCTCGGCCTTAGCGCCAAGGAGTTCGAGGACCTCGCCCGCGCCGACCACGGCTGGGGCGACACGTTCAGCATGACGGCGCTGGCGCTGCGCTTCTCCACCGACCGCAACGGCGTCGCCGAGCTCCACGGCGAGACGAGCCGGCGCATCTGGGCCGGCCTCTGGCCCGGGGTGCCCGTCGACGAGGTGCCGATCACGCACGTGACGAACGGCGTGCACGTGCGCACCTGGATGGCGCCGGCCGTCCGCGACCTCGTGACCGCGGTGCTGGGCGAGGGATGGATCGACGGCGCCGACGAGGCGGGCTGGGAGGCCTTCGAGTCCGTCGACCCCGCCAGGCTGTGGGACGTGAGGCGGTCCCTGAAGCGCCAGAGCCTGCGCTTCCTCAGGCGGCGCCTGGCCAGGCAGCTGAGGCGGCAGGAGGCCAGCGCCGCCGACCTCAAGGGCTCGGAGACCCTGTTCGACCCCGACGCGCTCACGATCGGCTTCGCGCGCCGCTTCGCGGCCTACAAGCGCGCCACGCTGATCTTCCGCGACCTAGACCGCCTGCACCGCATCCTCGCCGACCCGGGCAAGCCCGTGCAGCTCGTGTTCGCGGGCAAGGCCCACCCCGCCGACCAGCAGGGCCAGGGCCTGATCGCCAGCATCCACCGCCTCTCGAAGGACGAGCGCTTCGCCGGGCGCGTGCTGTTCGTCGAGGACTACGACATGGCCGTGGGCAGGGCCCTGACGCGCGGCGTCGACGTGTGGCTGAACAACCCCAGGCGGCCGCTCGAGGCCTCGGGCACGAGCGGCCAGAAGGCGGCCATGAACGGGGTGCTGAACCTGTCGGTGCTCGACGGGTGGTGGCCCGAGGGCTTCGCCGGCGACAACGGCTGGGCGATCGGCGGAGGACGCGAGTACCACGACGACGAGCGTGGCGACGCCGCCGACGCCGACTCGCTGTACGCCCTGCTCGAGCGCGAGGTCGTCCCGCTCTACTACGACCGCGACGCCTCCGGCATCCCCTTGGGGTGGCTGAAGCGCAGCGCCGCGGCGATCGCCAGCGTGACGCCCAGGTTCAACGCCGGGCGCATGGTCAAGGAGTACGTCACGCGGTTCTACCTGCCGGGCAGCGTCCGCGAGCGCCGCCTGCGCGCCGGCGACGCCGCGCGCAGGCTGGCGGAGTGGCGCGGCCGCGTGGCGCGCTCGTGGCCGGAGGTGACCGTGTCGGCGCGGCTCGAGAGCCCCGCCGTGACCGACGCCGGCGAGCGCGTCGTCGTCGGCGCCGAGGTGACGGCGCCCGGCTGGGAGCCGGAGGAACTGGCCGTCGAGGTCGTCTACAGCCACGCCGACGACGCGCTCCAGCGCCGGCTGCGCGTCGCGCCCATGACCCTCGCCTCCGGCGCGGACGGGCGGTACAGCTACCGCGCCGAGTTCGCGCCGGAGCTCTCGGGCCGCCTGGCGTACGGCGTGCGCGTGAGGGCCGTCAACGACCTGCTGACGCATCCGCAGGACGCCCACGCCGTCACGTGGGCGGGTTAGGTTCTGGCATGGCCGTGAGCAGGACAGAGGCGCTGGCCCTGATGGAGGAGTGGACGCAGAGCGAGAGCCTGCGCAAGCACATGCTGGCCGTCGAGGCGGCCGTCCTCGCCTACGCCCGACGGTACGGCGCCGACGAGGAGACGTGGGCTGTGGCCGCCCTGCTGCACGACTTCGACTACGAGCGGTACCCGATCGCGGACGAAGCGCAGGCCGGCCACCCGTTCGTGGGGGTCGCGCACCTGCGCGAGCTCGGCTACCCTGAGGAGGTCCTCGACGCGATCCTCGGCCACGCCGACTTCTCGGGCGTGCCGCGCGAGAGCCGGCTCGCCAAGGTGCTCTACGCCTGCGACGAGATCACGGGGCTGATCACGGCCGCCGTGCTGGTCAGGCCCGACAAGGACATCGCGAACCTGGAGCTGAAGAGCCTCAAGAAGAAGTTCAAGGACAAGGCCTTCGCCCGCGGCGTGAACCGCGACGACGTCAGGCGCGGCGCCGAGGAGCTCGGCGTCGACCTGTGGGAGCACGTCCAGTTCGTGCTCGACGCGATGAAGGCGAACGCGGCCGCGCTCGGTCTCGACGGGCGGCTCGCCCCCTAGCGTCGCCCGGGCCCGTTCGCTGTTCCGCTGCGCCGGCGCCGTCCCCGGGCCTCACGGCCGCCACGCCGCCACCACCCGGCCGCGCACCGCGGCGGCGGGCAGCGGGCCGTAGTCGCGCGAGTCGCGCGAGGCCAAGGGACGCCTGTCGTCGCCCAGCACGAACAGCTCGCCGGGCCCGAGGTCCGTGGGGGGCAGGTCGGACGCGCCGGCCTGGCTGGGCACGGGCGCTGGCACCGGCCGCCCGTCGACGCTGAGCTCGCCGCGCGACATCGCGACCGTCGCCGGGCCGGCCGCCGCCACGCGCTTCAGCGACAGGCCGCCGCCCGGCGGCGCCACGACGACGACGTCGCCGGCGCGGTAGCCGCCGGGGCGGAGGAGCCGGTCGACGGGGGGCCGCACGACAGCTACGACGGTGCCCGCCGGGTAGGCCGGCGACATGCTGCCGCCGGAGACGCGCAGCGGCGTGACGACCTGGGTCGCGAGGAGCGTCCCCAGCGCGGTCCCCAAGAGCAGCCACGCCCACCACGGGCCGCGTCCGCGCTCCTCCGCGGCGCCGCCGGACGCGCCCGTCGGACCGCCCGTCGTCAACGACCGCCGTGGGTGGCGTTCGTCTCGAGCAGCTGCTCGACGCGGGCGCCGAGCGCGACGACGTTCGCCCAGCCGCCGCGGGCCTCGAGCGCCGCGATCGCGGCGGCCTCGCCGATCGCGACGATGTCGTCGAGGTCCTTGAACGACTCGACGCGGTACTGCGGCATCGACATGCGGACGCGCAGGTCGGGGGGGTGGAGGCTCGCCTGGATGTCGACGAGTATCGACTGCATGATGTCGGTCGAGCGCAGCATCATCTGCACCATCGGGTTGCGGCGCTCGAGCCTGACGGTCGCGACCATCCTCTCCCACCAGTTGCCCTCCTGGTCGGGCGTCCGGTAGACCGAGTGACGGGCCGGCGTGACGTCCGAGGCCACCGTGCGGGTGGCGCCGAGCAGCTTGGCCGCGGCCACGGGCAGGTTGTTGACGATCCCGCCGTCGGCGAGGGTGCGGCCCTCGAACTGGATCGGCTCGATCGCGCCGGGGAAGCTCGCCGAGGCCCTCACGGCCTTGACGAGGTCGCCTTCGAGGATCACCACGGCCTCGCCGGTCTCGATGTCGGTGGTCGTCACGGCCAGGGGGAGACCCAGGTCGGCGAACGATGGCGGCAGCAGCTCGGCGAGGAAGGCCTCGAGCTTGTCGCCCTTGATCAGGCCCGCCTGCAGCGAGATGTCGACGACGTCGCGCCAGCTCGTGCTCTTGGCGATCTCGTAGATCTCGTCCGCGCAGAGGCCGGCGGCGTGCAGGGCGCCGACGATCGCGCCCATCGACGTGCCCGCCACGACGTCGCAGCGGGCGCCGACGCGCTCGAGCACGCGCAGGACGCCGATGTGCGCGAAGGCGCGGGCCCCGCCTCCGGAGAGGACGAGGCCCACGCGAGCTGGCTGTCCGGCGCGCTTCACCTGACCGCGAAGGTAGCACGGCGCGCGCCCGGCGGCCGCGCCGGTCTCACTGCTGCTGGTCGGCGGGCGGCACGACCCTGAGGGTCACCTGGACCTCCCGCTCCTGGCCGTCGCGCCAGACCGTGAGCGTGACGACGTCGCCCTCCTCGCGCTCGAGCACGATGGCCTGCAGGTCCTGCACGGTCTCGACGGGCTCGCCGTCGGCGGCCAGGATCACGTCGCCGCCGGCGGGGAACTGCTGGTTCCCGATCACGGCCATGAACGTGGCCCCGACGATGCCGGCCTCCTCGGCCGGGCCGCCCGGCTCGACGGAGACCACGACGACGCCCTCGTCGGGCAGCCTCAGCGCCTCCCTGGCCTCCTGCGGGTAGCTGGAGAGCGGGGCGCCCTGTATGCCGAGGCGCGGCCGGTTCGCGATGTCCTGCGCGGCGGCGAAGAACCCCGTGAGGCCGCCCTCGCGCAGGGCCGGGAGCGTCTCGGCCAGCAGCGAGCTCGGCACGGCGAAGCCGATGCCGATGTTGCCGGCCCGGCCGCCCACGCTCACGCCCGGCACGATCAGCGTGTTGATGCCGACGAGCCTGCCGGAGGAGTCGAGTAGCGGCCCGCCGGAGTTGCCGGGGTTGATCGCGGCGTCGGTCTGGATCATCGGGATGTCGACCTGGCCGATCGAGGTGAGCTCGCGGCCGATCGCCGACACGATGCCCTGCGTCACCGTCGACTGGAGGCCGAACGGGTTCCCGATCGCGATCACCTTCTGCCCGACCTGTACCTGGTCGGAGTCGGCCAGCTCGATCGGCGTCACGCCCGCGGGGAGGTCGCCGGCGTCCTGGAGCGCCAGGAGAGCCAGGTCGTAGTCGGGGTTGGCCCCCACGACCCTGGCGGGGACGGGGCCGTCGCCGCCGGGGAACTCGACGGTGATCGTGGCGCCCTGGCGGGGCTCGACGGAGTCGGACTGCAGCGCGGCGCGCACGACGTGGAAGTTCGTGATCAAGTGGCCGTCGGCGTCGATGACGAAGCCCGAGCCGCTGGACTGCTGCACGCGCGGGATGCCGCGCGGCTGCGGGAAGAAGTCCCTGAAGGGCTCGGGCAGGTACGGCATCAGGTCGGAGAACGGGTTGACGAGCTCGCCGCGGACCTCGACGTTCACGGCGACGACGCTCGGGCCTATCGCGTTGACGATGTCGATCGTGTTCTGCTCGTCCTGGAGCCTGGCCGTGGTGGGGTCGGGCGGCTGCACCGCGCCCTGGGCGGCCACGTTGGCCTGGGGCAGCAGAGCGGCGGCGGCGAGAGCGAGCGCCGCCAGGACCGCGAGGAAGTACGGGCGTGCGCGAGTCAAGATGAACCACTTCCCTTCGCTTCGCACGTTCTCGAGTGTCGCCCCCGGGCGTTAGCCGCCTCGGAAGCGTCACTGAGTAGGATGAGAGCCCCGATGCGGTACGCTCGTAGCGTGCCCGACCTTCTCGACGAGCTCGCACCGAACCTGCTGTGGCGCATCGGGCGGGCGTCGGACGACGGCCCCGTGACGGTGCGCGTGGGCCTGGCGTCGAGCGCGGCCCTCTTCGGCGAGCTCCCGCGGCTGCGCAGCGCCACGGACGCCGAGGTCGAGGCGGCCGTGAGGGACTCCTCCCTGCGGGTCGAGTGGGTCGGACCGCGGCCCCGGCTGGGCGAGCGCTAGCCGTGGAGATCCGGCACGAGGTGCGCTTCGCCCTCGACCTCGCGATGACCCCAGGCGAGGCGACGTCTTTCGCCCGCGACGTGCCGCGCACGCTGCGCCACGCCGACTTCCTCGCCGACCTCCAGGTCGTGGCCGGGGAGCCGACGGTGGTGTCGGCGGCGATCCCGGTGTCGGCGGCGATGTTCGGGCAGCGCGAGCTGCCCTTCCGCAGCGTGCTGGTGCCGACGGCCGCGGGGGCGAGGCTCGAGGGCGAGACGATCGACCCGCAGGGGCCCGGCTGGGCCCTGGTGTCGGGCGAGGCGGCCGTGAGCCCGGCCCCGGCGGGGCGCTCGCGCATCGACTACGCCTTCGACATCACCGTCCACCTGCGCCTGCCGCGCGCCGAGCGCTGGGGCGAGCGGGCGCTGACGCGGATGATCGAGTTCACGGCCCGCACCGTGCTGGCCCAGGTGGCCGGCGAGCTGCCCAAGGCCGTGGCCCGGGCCGCCGGCGTCGCCGCCGTCGTGGCCTAGCGCCGGGCCAACCGCCGACAGCACGAGAACCGCGCTCCCGTGGGGCCCGCCGCGCGGCCCTGGCGTCGCCCCCGCCTACTTGCCCACGCAGAACCGCGCGAAGATGCTCGCCAACGTCTCCTCGACGACGCCGTCGCGTCCGGTGACGGACGCGAGCGCCGCCAGCGCGTCCTGCAGGTCGAGCGCGGCGAGCTCGTCGCCGTGCTCCAGCGCCGCGGCGACCGACCGCCGGGCGCGCGTCAGCGCCTCGACGTGACGCTCGTTCCCCAGCCACAGCTCGGCGCCGGCGGCGTCGCCGACGAGCTGGTCGGCCAGCGTCTCCCTGAGGTCGTCGAGGCCCGAGCCGGTGACGGCGGACACCGTCACGACGGGCACGCCGGCGTGGAGGGGCAGGTCGGCCGGCGTCCAGCAGGCCGGGAGGTCCGCCTTGCTGGCGACGACGACCGTGTGCGCCCGACCGCCGCCGGGCTCCACGGGCGCGCCGGGAGCGAAGCGCGCGAGCAGCTCCCTGTCCTCGGCGCCCAGCGGCCGCGAGCGGTCGAGGACGAGCAGGCGCAGGTCGGCGCGCTCGGCGACGTCGTGCGCCAGGTCGACGCCGCCCGCCTCGACGGCGTCGGTGGCGGCGCGGATCCCGGCCGTGTCGATGAGCGTGACGGGGACGCCGGCGACGACGAGCGGGGCCTCGAGGTAGTCGCGGGTCGTGCCGGGGACGTCGCTGACCAAGGAGCGGCGGTACCCGAGCAGGGCGTTCAGCAGGCTCGACTTGCCGGCGTTCGGCCGGCCCAGCAGCGCCAGGCGCGCGCCCTCGCGCGTCAGCCTGCCCGCCTCGGCCGTGGCCAGCAGCTCGTCGATGCGCGCCAGCGCCCGCCGCAGCGGCGCCTGCAGGCGCGCCTCGGGAACGCCCTCCTCCGGGTAGTCGAAGCCGGCCTGGAGCTCGGCGTAGGCGGCGGTGACGTCCGACTGCACCTCCCCGACGCGGCGGCTGAGCGCGCCGGTGAGCCCGCCGGCGGCGTTGCGCCTGGCCGCCTCGGTCGCGGCGTTGACGATGTCGAGGACCGCCTCGGCCTGCGCCAGGTCGAGCTTGCCGTTGAGGTAGGCGCGGAGCGTGAACTCGCCGGGCCCGGCCGAACGGGCGCCGGCCGCGAGGCAGAGGTCGAGGACGCGTCGCAGCACTGCGGGCCCGCCGTGCGTCTGGAGCTCGACGACGTCCTGCCCGGTGTAGGAGGCCGGGGCGCGGAACGTGAGCAGCAGCGCCTCGTCGACGACCTCGTCGCCCGCCGCGACGCGGCCGAACAGGACGCGGCCGGCCGGCGCCGCGCTGGGGCGTCCGCCGCGGGCCGGCACGAAGACGGCGTCGGCGACCGCGTAGGCCTCGGGTCCCGACACGCGGACCACGCCGACCGCCCCCGTGCCCGGGGCGGTCGCGATCGCGGCGATCGTGTCGTTGGTGGGCGGCAGCGCCACGGCTCACGATTCTCCCACGCTGCCGGCGGAGCGCGGGCGTGGGGGGCGACCGCGGCCGCGGGGCGGTGAGGCCACGCGTCCGCCGGAGCGCCGCGGCTGCGGTGCCGGGCCCACCCGCGGCTCCCCCGCAGCGCCGGGCCGGCGGCTGGCTATCATCCTCCTCATGGACCTCGTCTACGCGCTGCAGGGCGCGGCGTCGCCCGCGCTCGACCGGCTCATGTTCGCGATCACGCAGCTCGGGTCGGAGCAGGCGTACGTGGCGCTGCTCGTGGTGGCCTTCGTCGGCGTCGACGCGCGGCGCGGGCGGAGCCTCGCGCTGACGCTGCTCGCCGGCTTCTACCTGAACCAGCTCCTGAAGATGTCGTTCGCGACGCGGCGCCCGTTCGAGATCGACCCCGCCGTCGCGCGCTCGCAGGCCGCGGTGGAGACCGCGCTGGGCAGCGGCTTCCCCTCGGGCCACGCGCAGGGCAGCGCCACGTTCTGGGCGCTCGCCGCCGCCTACGTCCGCCGCGGCTGGTTCACGTCCCTGGCGGTCGCGGTCGTGGCGCTGGTGTCGCTCTCGCGCCTCTACCTGGGCGTGCACCTGCCCATCGACGTCGCCGGCGGGCTGGCGTTCGGCCTCGCCACGGCCGGCGTGGCGCTGTGGCTCCAGCGGCGCGAGGTGACCCTGGGTCGCCCCGGCGCTGTCCTCCTCGGCCTGGTGCTGCCCTTCGGGCTGCACCTGCTGGCCCCGACGGCGAACTCCGACCTGCTGCTGGGCGGCCTCGCCGCCTTCGCCGTGGGCCCCGAGCTGATCAGGCACGACACCAGCGGCCCCGTCGCAGGCAGGGTGGCGCTGAGCGCGCTGGCGCTGGTGCTCGTCTTCGGCGCGCTGCTGGGCAGCTCGGCGCTCCTGCCCGAGGAGGTCAAGCGCGCCCCCGTGGCCTCGTTCCTCAGGTACCTGCTGATCGGCGGGGTCGGCACGGTCCTCGTGCCGTGGCTCGGCCGCGTCACGCGCCTCACGCCGCGCGCCGCCCGGACGCCCGGCGATGAGCCCGCGGCGCGCGGGACGGCGGCTTGAGCGCGGGCAGGCGCGTCCGGCTGCTCCTGGAGTACGACGGCACCGGCTTCCAGGGCTGGCAGCGGCAGCCCTCCGGGGAGCGCACGGTGCAGGGCGCCGTCGAGGCGGCGTTCGCGAGCCTGCCGGGCGAGCACGGCACGGTCAACGCCGCGGGCCGCACCGACGCCGGTGTCCACGCGTTGGCGATGGTCGCCCACGTCGACACGACCAGCGCGATCCCCGACGAGCGCCTGCGCATGGCGCTCAACGCCCACCTCCCGCGCGACGTCGTCGTGCTCGAGGTCCGCACCGTCGAGCCGACGTTCGAGGCGCAGTTCCACTGCCTCTACCGCCGCTACCTCTACCGGCTGCGCGTAGTGCGCGACGACCCCCGCCGGCTGGCGATCGACAGGCACCGCGTCCTGCCCGTGTTCCGCCGGGTCGACGTCGCGGCGATGCAGGCCGCGACGCGCCACCTGCTGGGGCGGCACGACTTCGCGGCGTTCGCGACCCAGGAGTCGCGCACGACGACGCGCGAGCTGCTGCTGTGCGACCTGCGCCCGGCCGGGCAGGAGCTCCACCTCCACGTCGCCGCCGACGGCTTCCTGCGGAACATGGTCAGGACGATCGTCGGCACGCTGCTGTGGGTCGGCAAGGGCAAGCTCACGCCCGACGACGTGCGCGACGTGCTGCAGAGCCGCGACCGCGAACGGGCCGGTCACAACGTCGGGCCGCAGGGCCTCTACTTCGTCGAGGCCGGCTACGCGCCGTGGGACCCCGCGGCCTCGGAGGCGTACGTGGCGCGGGTGCTGGCGTGAGAGCCCCGGTGGGGGACGGGGGCCGGGGCGCCGCCGAACGTATACTCGGGCATGGCCGCCACCCACCTGCAGGACGGCAGGCCCGTGATGGTCGACGTGAGCGGGAAGCAGCCGACGCGGCGCACGGCCGTGGCCGAGTCGGTGCTGAGGCTCACGCCGGCGACGGCGGCGCGCCTGCAGGAGGGCGGGGAGAAGGGCGACGCCCTGTTCACCGCGGAGCTCGCCGGCGTGATGGGCGCCAAGCGCGCCTCGGAGCTGATCCCGCTGTGCCACCCGCTGCCGCTGAGCCACGTGAGCGTGAAGGGGGAGGTCGAGGGCCTCGCGGTCCGCTTCACGGCCACCTGCGTCACGACGGCCCGCACGGGCGTGGAGATGGAGGCGCTCGTGGCCGCGAGCACCGCGGCCCTGACCCTCTACGACATGCTGAAGTCCGCCGGTCACGACATGGAGGTCGCCTCCACGCGTCTCCTGGCGAAGGACGGGGGGAGGTCGGGCGCTTGGCGCCGCGCCTGAGGCCCGTGGCGGCCGACGACCTGGCGGCGCTCGCGCCGCTGGACGCCGCGTACGCCGCGCGTCTCGGACTCGAGCCGCAGGTGACCCTCGGCAGCCTGCACTACTTCGGGCGCAGCGGCCACTCGTTCGTGGCCGAGGACGCCGCGGGCCGGGTGCTGGGGTTCGCCCTGGCGCACTCGACCTGGTCGGGCGGCGACCCGGCGCTGAGGCTCGAGAGGCTCGTCGGAGACGCCGCGGTCGCCGGCGCCCTGGCGGAGGCCGTCGTGAAGAGCGCCTACGACGCCGGCGTCTACCGCCTCGTGGCGGAGCTGCCGCGGGGCGACGCCACCGGCCGCGCCGCCGTCGCGTCGGCCGGCTTCACCGAGCGCGACGCCGTCAGCTACGCGCGGCTGCTCGGCTCCGCCGGGGCCGGGAGCGCGGCATGAGCGAGACGCCGACCGCCCGCGCCGTCGTCGGCGTGAGGGGCATGGAGACGCCGGAGTCTCGCCAGCGCGTGCGGCTGGCGCTCGCGGCGGTGGCCGGCGTGAAGGACGTGCAGGCGGGCGACGGCGCGAAGATGGTCGTCGACTACGACCCCACGGAGGCGACGGTCATGGACCTGATAAGGGCGCTGCGCCGCATCGGGTTCCTGGCCGGCATGGAATGAGCTGGAGGCACGGTTGAAGGGCGAGGACGAGCAGAGGCGGGCCGGCGAGGCCCAGGTCGGCAAGGCCGAGGCGGGGAGCGAGCCGGGCGCGGGGGACAAGGCCAAGCCGGCCGCGAAGGGCGCGCGCGGCCGGTCGGCGCGGAAGGCCGCCGACCCCGCCGGCGTCGACCGCATCGTCGTCACGGACGCGGCGTTGGCGAAGATCGTGGGCCTCTCGGCGCACGAGGTGCCGGGCGTCGTCGGCATGGCTCCCGCCAGCCTGGGCGAGGGCATCAGGCGCATCCTCGGCACGCGCCAGGTCGACGAGGGCGTCGTCATCGCGAACCGCGAGCGGCCCGACGAGGCCGACGTCGACATCCACGTCGTCGTGGCCTACGGCGTGAACATCCCGGTGGTCGCGGACTCCGTGCGCGAGCGCGTGCGCTACGCCGCGCAGACGTACGCCGGCGTGAAGCTCGGCAAGGTGCGCGTACACGTGGCGGGGGTCAGCCGTGCCTGAGGCCGTCCTGGAGCGCACCGCGAGCGAGAGGCTCGGCGCGCGCGAGCTGTCGCACGCCTTCATCTTCGCCACGCAGTGGCTCGGCGTGTTCGTCGACGAGGTCAACGCGCTCAACGTCTACCCGGTGCCCGACGGCGACACCGGCACGAACATGCACCTGACGATGCAGTCGGTGAGGCGGCAGCTCACGGAGCTGCGCGGCGTGACGATGCCCGCGGTCGCGCACGCGCTGGCGTACGGCTCGCTGCTCGGCGCCCGCGGCAACTCCGGCGTGATCCTCTCGCAGGTGCTGAAGGGCTTCGCCGACGTGATCAAGGTGCACCAGACGCTGGGCGGGCCCGAGGTCGCGAAGGCCCTCCGCGCCGGCGCCGAGAGCGCCTACGCCGCCGTCATGCGCCCGGTCGAGGGCACCATCCTCACCGTCGTGCGTGAGGCGGCGGAGGCCGCCGAGGCCGCCTCTGGCGCCGCGCCCATCGACGTGATCCGCGCCGCCCACGCCGCCGGCCGGGACGCGCTCGAGCGCACGCCCGAGATGCTGCCGATCCTCAAGCAGGCCGGCGTCGTCGACGCGGGGGGCCTGGGGGCGCTGCGCGTGCTCGAGGGCTTGATCGCGTACTTCGAGAAGCGCGACCTGCCGCCGCCTCCCAAGGTCGAGAAGCGCGCCCAGCAGCAGTTCGAGGAGGAGGAGTTCGGGTTCTGCACCGAGTTCCTCCTCTC
>DATGNP010000253.1:0-2004 GCA_035306665.1 Trueperaceae bacterium | reverse complement strand
CGGCCTTCGCGGCCATGGCGACCACGACGCTCATCGCCGTGCTGGCGCGCGAGACCACGCGCATACGCGTCGGCTCCGGCGGCGTGATGCTGCCGAACCACTCGCCACTGAAGGTCGCCGAGGACTTCCTGACCCTCGAGGCGCTCTACCCCGGACGCATCGACCTGGGACTCGGCCGCGCACCCGGCACCGACCAGGTGACGGCCCTCGCCCTGAGGCGCAGCACCGAGCTCCTCGCCGCCGACGACTTCCCGCAGCAGGTCGAGATGCTGCGCGCCTACGCCGGCGAGTCGGGCTTCCTCGAGGGGCACCCGCTCGGCAGGGTGAGCGCCCGCCTGCCCGGCGTGGAGCTGCCGCCCCTGTGGATCCTCGGCTCGAGCACGTACGGGGCCCAGTACGCGGCCCAGACGGGCCGCGGCTACTCGTTCGCGTTCCACTTCAGCCCCGACTACGCCGAGCCGGCGCTGCGCGCCTACCGCGAGGGCTTCCGGCCGTCCGAGGAGAGGGACGCGCCGTACGCGACCCTCGGCGTCTCTGTCGTGTGCGCCGAGACCGAGGGCAGGGCCGAGGAGCTGGCCAGGGCTCACGACCTGCTGTGGCTGCGCATCAGGCGCAACGAGCGCGGGCCGCTCCCGACCGCAGAGGAGGCCGCGGCCTACCCCTTCACGCCGGAGGAGGAGGCGATGGCGCGGGCCTCGCGCCGCATGCTCGTCTGGGGCACGCCGGCGACCGTGCGCAGGCGCCTGGACGAGCTCGTGGCGCAGCTCGCGGTCGACGAGCTGATCGTGACCACTCACATCGCCTCGCACGAGGAGCGGCTGCTCTCGTACCGCCTGTTGGCCGAGGCGTTCGCGGCGTCCGACACGCGCGTCTCGGGTCCTTGACCCTCCACGGTTCGCGCCCGTCTGGTCACCAGCCCGCGCGCGAAGCCGACGGCCGCCGCGCGCGGGCTCACGTGCCGGCCACGCCGCGGCTACTCGACGATCACGCGCGCGAGCGCCTCCTGCGGCGGGTCGGAGTGGTCACGGACGTAGATCTCGTACTCGCCCGTGCGCATGGGATGGAAGCTGAATCGGGCGCTGCCCACCTCGTCGCACTCGATGGCCCGGAAGGCCATGCCCTGCAGGTAGATCTCGATGTCGCCGACGCTGACCACCCGGAGGTGGGAGTTCGCGAGCAGGTCCGTGGCCTCGAAGTGGAAGCCGGTCGTGTCGTCCTGCGCGTCGGGGCAGACGAGGTTGAACCGGTAGTACCCGCCGTGGACGAGCCTGAACTCGTCCGCGGAGAGCACGGGCTCGCCGTTCGGCCCGGTCGTGACCTCGAGGAACACGTCCTCGGGCGGTCCGGACGCGATGACGCCGGACTCGGGACCTTGAGCGTGAGCGAGAGAGGACGTCAGGAGCAGGGCGAGGAGCGAAGCCAGAGCGGCGCGTCGATGCATGGTGCACCTCCGGAACGACTTCGACCCGGACCTTAGCAGGGGGCCGTGAGAAGCGCCGAGCACCCGTGGCCGACGCCCCTCGGTCTACGCCCAGAGCCTCCGGTACGCAGCGAACGGGCTGTCCGGCGCGCCCCGCAGCAGCGCCTCGACCTCGTCCATGTCGTAGGGGGCGTCCGCGGTGAGGACCTCGCAGCCCTCGTCAGTGATCGCGACCGTGTCCTCGACCCTCACGTAGAGGCGCTCCTCCGGTACCCGCAGCTGCGGGTCGACGCTGAGCACGATGCCGGGCGCGAGCGGCGCGCCCTTGTACTCGCCGACGTCGTGGACCGCCATCCCCACCGGGTGCGAGAGGTGCTCGCCGGAACCGAGCGCCGCCCGCGCCGCGGCCTCGTAGGCCGGCTTCAGCCACGCGGTCTCGGCGACGACCCTGGCCATCCGCTCCTCGGCTTCCGCCAGCACCTGCTCGGCCGTCACCCCGGGCCCGAGGCGCTCGATGATCGCCGCGTGGTACGCCAGCACGAAGCCGTAGAGCTGGCGCCGCTCGGGGCTGTAGACGCCGTTCA
>DATGNP010000252.1:0-8563 GCA_035306665.1 Trueperaceae bacterium | reverse complement strand
TCTCCCGCCTCGGCGACGTGGCCGCCGTGGCCCGCGAGAAGTCGGAGCTGCTCGCCGCCGCGCCCGGCGTGCTCGTCGCGGGCGCGGGCGCGGCCGCTCACCTCCCGCCCGACGTGCTCGCGCGCACGCGCGTCGCCCGGCTGCTGGCGGCCGGCGGCCCGGCCGGCGACGGCGCAGCGGCGCCACCGACCGACGGCGCCGCGACGGACGGCGCCGCCTACCCGGTCCCGCCGCGCGGCGAGGTCGCGGGCAGGCTCGACGGGCGCGTGCTGCGCGCCTTCGGCCACGAGCTCGAGCTGCCGTGGCCGGGGCGGGCGATGGCCGAGAACGCGCTCCTCGTCCTGACGACCGCACGCCTCATGGGCGTCGACGCGGCCCAGGCGTTCGCCCGCATGGCCGCGGCGCCGCTCGAGGCGGGCCGGCTGCGGACCCTACGCCTTGGTGAGCTGACCGTGATCGACGACAGCTACAACTCGAACCCCCTGTCGGCGGCGCTGGCCCTCGAGGTCCTCGGCGCGTCGCCGCGCCCGCGGGTAGCGTTCCTCGGCGACATGCGCGAGCTCGGCGACGTCAGCCGCCGGCGCCACCTCGAGCTGGGCGCGGCCACGCGCGGCCTCGACCTCGTCGTGGCCATCGGCCCCGAGGCCGCGGCCGTCGCCGAGGCGAACGGTTCCGCCCGCCACGTGCCCTCCTGGGCCGAGGCCGCCGACCTTCTCGACCTCGTGCCGCCGGGAGCGACGGTGCTCGTGAAGGGCTCGCGGTCCCTCGGCCTCGAGCGCCTCGTCGCGGCGATCGCGTCGCGTTGGGGCGAGGCCGCACCGGCGGAGGCGCCGGGGCACGGAGCGGCCGCGGCGGGAGGCGAGCGATGACCCTCCTCCTCGCCGCCGCCCTCGGCCTCGTCCTCACGGGCGCGTTCGTGCAGCTCGCCCGCTCGCGCGGCTGGGGCAAGGTCATCAGGGAGGCCGGCCCGCAGAGCCACCTCGGCAAGGCCGGCACCCCGACCATGGGCGGGGTCGCGTTCCTAACGGCCGCGTTCCTGGTCGTGCTGCTGCTCGGCCCGCGCGACGCGACGACCCTGGCCATGCTGGCCGTGACCGCGGCCGCCGCCGCGCTCGGCCTCCTGGACGACCGCGCCTCCCTGGCCCGCAAGCGGCGGCGCCTCGAGGGCGAGGACGTCGACGCGGCCACCGGCATCCTGGCGCGCTACCGCATCCTCGGCCACCTGGTGATCGGCGCGGCCTTCGCGACCTGGGCCGTGAACGCCGGCTTCCGCACGTTCGCGCCCACCTGGCTCGACCTCGCGCTCTACACGCTCGCCGTCGCCGGCAGCATCAACGCGTTCAACTTCACCGACGGCCTCGACGGCCTCGCGGCCGGCGTGACCGCGATCGTGCTCCTGTTCTTCCTCGGCTCGCCGTTCGCCGCCGCGCTGCTCGGCGCCCTGCTGGCGTTCCTCTGGTACAACTCTCACCCCGCGCGCGTGATCATGGGCGGTGTCGGCTCCGAGGCGCTCGGCGCCGCCGTCGCCGCCTTGGCGATCACGAGCGGCACGGTGCTCGTGCTGCCGCTGGTCGCCCTGATCCCCGTCCTCGAGGTCGTGTCCGTCGTCCTGCAGGTCGCGTACTTCCGGGCCACGGGCGGCAAGCGCCTGTTCCGCATGAGCCCGTTCCACCACCACTTCGAGCTCGCCGGCCTCAGCGAGCAGCAGGTGACGATGCGCTTCTGGCTCGTCACGGCGCTGTGCGTGGCCGCCGGCCTGGCCGTAACCGGGAGGGCGCCGTGGTGAGGCGCCTGGCGGTCGACGGCGCGGGCGCCGCGGGGAGGCGCGCGCCGGCGGCGGCCGGGAGGTCGCCGTGGTGACCGCCGGCCCCGGCGCGGGCGCCGCGGCGGACGCGGTCCCCGCGGGCGTCCTCGTCTACGGGCTCGGCCGCAGCGGGAGCGCGGCGCTGCGGCGGGCCGCCAAGGCCGGCGCCGGCGTGGCGTTCTACGAGCGCCGCCGCGAGGGCCCCGACGTCGACGCCGCGCTGGCGCAGGGCGCCGCGCGGGTCGAGGACGTGACGACGCTCGACCCCGGGCTCTTCCCCACCTGCGTCGCGGCGCCGGGCGTGCCGATCGACCACCCCGACCTCGTCGCGCTCAGGGCGCGCGGGGTCGAGGTGATCGGCGAGGTCGAGTGGACCTGGCGCCGCGTGCCCGGCCGCTACGTCGGCGTCACCGGCACCGCCGGCAAGGGCTCGACCACGACCTGGCTCGAGACCGTGCTGAGGGCTGCCGGCGTGGACGCCGTCGCCGGCGGCAACAACGACCCCGCGCTCGCCGCCGTCGCCAGGCCAGGGGCCACGCACGTCGTCGAGCTCTCGTCCTTCCAGCTCGAGCGCTGCCCGACGTTCGCGCCCGAGGTCGCCGTCGTCCTGAACCTCGGCGAGGACCACCTGGATAGGCACGGCACCGTGGCCGCCTACCACCGCGCGAAGAGGAACCTCGTCGACAACCTCGGGCCCGGGTCGACCCTCGTCTACAACGCCGACGACCCCGTCCTGCGGGAGTGGGCCGCCGCGACCGGCGCGCGCGCCCTCGCCTACTCGCTCGCCCGTGGAGCCGACGCCGACTACGACGCCGGCGACGGCACGCTCCGCCTCCACGGCCGGCCGCTCCTCCGCGCCGCCGACCTGGCCGTCGCGGGCGAGCACCAGGTGTCCAACGCCCTGGCGGTCGCGCTCGCCGCCTCCGCCCTCGGCCTCTCCCACGACCAGGTCACCGCCGGCCTGCCGCGCTTCGCCGGCCTGCCCGGCCGCTACGCCCACGTGACGACCGCCGGCGGCGTCACGTTCGTCGAGGACTCGATCGCGACGCGGCCGCTCGCCGTGGCCGCCGCCCTGCGCGCCTCGCCGCGCCCGCTGGCGTGGCTCGCCGGCGGGCACGCCAAGGGCGCCGACGTCACCGGCCTGCTGCCCCTCGTCGCCGAGCGCGTCGACCTGCTCGTCGCGTACGGCGCCTCGGGCCCCGAGCTCGCCCGCGCGTTCGGGGGCGTCACCCAGGTGACCGAGTGCCGCCAGCCGGACGGACGGGAGGCGCTGGCCTGCGCGGTGCGCGCGGCCGTGGGCTTCCTGCGCGAGCGCCACGGCGGCGGCACCGTGCTCCTCGCCCCGCTGGCGGCCTCGTTCGACCAGTTCGACGACTACGCCCACCGCGCCAGGGTCTTCCGCGACGTCGTGGCCGAGGTCGCCGCCGAGCTGGCACCCGCCGCGGGCGCCGCCGCGCCGGGAGGCGGGGCCTGATGGACAGGACCCTGCTGTTCGTCCAGGTCGCCCTCGGGGCGCTGGGCGTCGTCGGGGTCGCCGCCGGCGAGCCGTCGGCGGCCCTCGAGCAGGCCTCGCGCGTCGCGCTGGCCCTGGGCCTGACCGTGGTGGTCTCGCGTCTCAGCCCCCGCGCCGTCACGCGCCTGTCGCCCTACCTGTTCGTGGGCACGCTCGCGCTCCTGATCGCCGTGCTGTTCGTCGGCGCCTCGCCCGACGGCTCGGAGAGCCGGCGCTGGCTGATCGTCGCCGGCTTCTCGCTGCAGCCGTCCGAGTTCATGAAGATCGCCGTCATCGCCTACCTGACGGCGTTCTTCCACAACCACCTCGGCGACTGGCAGATCTGGCGCCCGATGCTCGTGATCGGCCTCGCCGTCGCCGCGATCGTCGCGCAGCCGAACCTCTCGACCGGCCTGTTCGTGTTCGTGCTGGCCTTCGCCGTGATGGTGATGGCGGGCATCTCGACCACCCGCCTGGTGTCGATCTCGCTGGCAGCCGCGCTGATCGGCGTCCTGCTGGGCGGCTCGTACCTCAGCCAGTTCAGCTACATGAAGGACCGCCTCGTCGGCTACGCCGACCTGTGGGGCCCGCAGGAGCTCACCCAGGGCGAGGCCTACCAGGCCTCGCGAGCGCGCGAGGCGATGGCCCGCGGCGGTCTCACCGGCATCGGCCCCGGCCGGCCCGTAGCCGTGCCCGAGGTCGAGACCGACTTCGTCGCCGTGGCGATCGCGCAGGCGCTGGGCCTGCTCGGCGTCGCGGCGCTCGTCACGCTCTACCTGGTCCTGGCCGCGCGGGGGGTCGCGATCGCGCGCGCCGTCACCGGCCCGCCGGCGCTGCTGGCCGCGGGCGCCGTGGCCTACGTCTGCGGCCAGGCGGCCGTGAACCTCCTCGTCGCCTCCGGCCTCTTCCCCGTCACCGGCCTGCCGCTGCCCGGCGTCAGCTACGGCTTCAACAGCCTGCTGTCCGTCGGCGTCGCCTTCGGCTTCATCCACGTCGCCTACCGCCAGGCGGCGGCCGCGGCGACGGAAGCCGAGGCCGAGAACGCCCTGCTCGTGGGGGCCGCGCGGTGAGGGCCGCTGCCGAGCCGGCGCGCGTCGACCTGGTGCTCGCGACGGGCGGCACGGGCGGGCACGTCTTCCCCGCCATCGCCGTCGCGCGCGAGGCCGCCGCGCAGGGCCTGTCCGCGCTGGTGCTCGGCGCCAGGGGCGGGATGGAGGAGCGCCTGTCCGCCGAGGCGGGCGTCGGCTTCGTGGGGGTCAGCGCGGGCAAGTGGGTCCGAGGCCGCCCCAGCCCGGCGCAGGCGCTGCGCGCCGCCGTCGGCGTCCTCGAGGCCGTGCGCGCCCTCAGGCGGCTGCGGCCCCGCGTCGTCGTGGGGTTCGGCGGGTTCGCCTCCTTCCCCGGGGCGGCGGCCGCCGTCAGGCTCGGCCTCCCCCTGGCGCTGCACGAGGGCAACGCCTACCCCAGCGCCGTGAACCGCTGGCTCGCCGGCCGCGCCCGCCTCGTCGTCGCGGCGCAGCCGGAGGCGCTGGCGCACCTGAGGGGGGTGAGGCGCTCGCTCGTCGTGCCGTTCCCCGTGCGAGAGGAGGGCATGGGGCGCGAGGCCGCTCGCGCGGCCCTGGGCCTGCCGGGGGACGCCGTGGTCACGCTCGTCATGGGCGGCTCACAGGGCTCGGCCACGCTGAACCGCGAGGCCCCGGCCGCCTACCGGCGCCTCGGCCCGCGCGCGCCCGACGGGCGCGAGCACCACGTCGTGCACGCGGCCGGGAGGGGCCGCGCCGCCGAGGTGGACGCCGCCGACCTGCCCGGCTACCACGTCCACGAGTTCGTCGACGCGGCCGCCGCGTGGTCGGCGGCCGACCTGGCCCTGACGCGGGCCGGGGTCGGGACGCTGTCGGAGGCCGCGTACCACGGCGTGCCGCTGGTGATGGTCCCGCTGCCGAGCGCCGCCGAGGACCACCAGCTGCACAACGCCAGGGCCGTCGCCGCCGCCGGCGCCGGCGTCGTCGTCGAAGAGAGGGAGGTCTCCGGCTTGGAGGGCGCCTGGCGCTCGCTCCTCGAGCCGGCGGCCAGGGAGGCGGCAGCAGCCGCCGCCGCGCGGCGGACGCCCGCCGGCGCGGCCCGTCGTATCTTGTGCGCCGTCATGGAGCTGGCGTGACGACACAGCAGACCCAGGTGCCTAGGGCGCCCTCCACCCTGTCGCAGATGGACCCCGCCAACACGCGCCTGCACTTCGTGGGCGTGGGCGGCGTGAGCATGCAGGCGCTGGCCATGTGGTGTCGCGAGGACGGCTTCGCTGTGAGCGGCTGCGACCCGCGGCTGGACGGCGTCAGGGACGCTCTCGTCTCGGCCGGCATCGAGGTGCACGACGCGCACGACGTGAGCCACGCCCACGACGCCGAGGTCGTGGTGCACAGCATGGCCGTGCCCGCCGACCACCCCGAGCTGGTCGCCGCCAGGCAGGCCGGGGCCCTCGTGGTGAGGCGCATAGAGCTGCTGGGCGAGCTGTTCAGGCGCCGGCGCTCCATCGGCGTCACCGGCTCCCACGGCAAGAGCACCACCACGGGCATGCTCGCCACGATGCTCACGGCGCTCGACCCGGGCACCTCCGTGCAGCTCGGCGCCAAGCTGCCGTCGGTGGGCGGCAGTCACCGCTACGGCGCCGGCGGCTGGCTGGTGGCCGAGGTGGACGAGTCCGACGCCGGCTTCGCCGACCTGGCGCCCGAGGTGGCCGTGGTCACCAACCTCGAGGACGATCACATCGCCGGCGACTTCCTGGAGCGCCGCAACTACCACGCCAGCGTCGCCGACCTCGAGGCGGCCGCCCGCCGCTACGCCCTCGGCGCCCGCGCCCTCGTCTACTGCGCCGACTGGCCGGACCTGGGGCGCGTGGTGGCGGGCCATCCCTACGCCGTCACCTTCGGCGTCTCCGACGGCGCCGACTTCCGCGTCACCGAGCTGGACGTCTCCGAGACCGGCAGCGCGTTCACGCTCGCGCGGCGGTCGGGGGCGCCGCTGCGCGTACGCCTCGGCGTGCCCGGCAGGCACAACGCGCTCAACGCCGCGGCCGCGATCGCCGCCCTGACACTGGCGGGCTTCGACGCCGAGGCTGCCCTGCCGGCCCTCGAGGCGTTCAGGGGCGTGGGCCGCCGGTGGCAGGTGTGGGGGGAGCGCCGGGGAGCCCTTGTCGTCGACGACTACGCCGTGCACGTCACCGAGGTGCGCACGGTGCTCAGCGTGGCGCGCGCCACCGGCCGGCGGGTGCGCGCCGTGCTCCAGCCGCACAGGTGGGTGCGCACGGCCCGGCAGTGGAAGCAGCTCGCCGAGGCGGCGGCGCTGGCCGACGAGGTGCTCGTGCTCGAGGTCTACGCGGCGGGCGAGGCGCCGATCCCCGGCGTCTCCCCCGACCTCATCGTCGACAGGCTCACCGAGCTGGGCGTGAAGGCCGCGCGGCACGACCTGGCCTCGGCCACCAGGTACCTGAAGGGCGTCGCCGCCGCCGGCGACCTCGTGATCACGCTCGGCGCGGGCGACGTGTGGCGCGTCGCCGAGGCGCTCGTCGCGGAGGAGCCGGGTGCCT
This sequence comes from Trueperaceae bacterium, assembly GCA_035306665.1. GTDB lineage: Bacteria > Deinococcota > Deinococci > Deinococcales > Trueperaceae > DASRWD01. The sequence goes on along the minus strand of DATGNP010000252.1, from coordinate 1,690 downwards.
GAGCCGGCCGTCGCGCCGCGCACGGTCCCGCTCGCGGCCTACACGACGCTGAAGGTCGGGGGCCCGGCGGAGCTGTGGGAGGTCGAGGACCTCGCCGGCCTCAGGGAGGCGACGAGCGCGCCCTTCCGGGTGATCGGCGGCGGGTCGAACCTCCTCGTCGCCGACGCCGGCGTGCCCGAGCGCGTCGTGCGCCTCGGCCGCTCGTTCAACGACGTGCGCGCCTGGGACGGCAGCCCCGACGTGTGGCTCGGCGCCGCGACCCCCCTACCCGGCCTCGTGCGGCGGGCCCAGCGGGCGGGCCTCTCGGGGCTCGAGGGCCTCCTCGGCGTGCCGGCCGTGCTCGGCGGCGCCGTCGCGATGAACGCCGGCACGCGCTTCGGCGAGATGTCGGACACGCTGCGGGAGGTCGAGCTGTTCGTGGACGGCGCGCTCGAGCGCGTGCCCGCCAGCGCGCTGGACCTCGCCTACCGCCGCGCCGAGCTGCCGCCGGGCGCCATCGTGACCCGGGCGCGGCTGAGGCTCACGCCCTCGACGCCCGAGGCCGTACAGCGGTACATGGACCGGGTCGACGCCGCCCGGGAGGGACAGCCCAAGGTCAAGTCGGCCGGCTGCGCGTTCAAGAACCCGCCCGGCGAGTCCGCCGGCCGCCTGATCGACCTCGCCGGCCTCAAGGGCCGGCGCGTGGGCGACGCGATGGTCGCGCTCGAGCACGGGAACTTCGTCCTCAACCTCGGCGCGGCTACCGCCGCCGACGTGCTCGCCCTCGTCGAGGAGGTGCGCGCCGAGCTCGCGGCGAGGGGCACGACCCTAGAGCTCGAGTGGCGCCTCTGGGGGTTCTGATGCGCGGCCTGCTCCTGGCCCTGCTGGTGCTGACCTCCGGGCTGGTCGTCGCCAGCCGCTTCTGGCCCAGGGTCGAGCACGTGGTCGTCGTCGGCAACGAGCGGTTCACGACCGAGCAGGTGGGCAGGATGGCCGGCGTCGCGCCGGGCGACCCGTTCCTGTGGGTGACGCGCCACACCCTGGCCCGCCTGGCCGCGGAGCCGTGGGTGCTGTCGGCGACGGTGGTCAGGCGCTGGCCGGACACAGTGGAGCTCCACGTGGTAGAGCGGGAGCCGGCCATGACCGATGGCGTCACGGCGTGGGCTTCCGATGGTACAGTCCTTCCCGGCGTCCCGGCCGCAGAGGCCGCGTCGTTACCCGTGCTCAGGGGGTGGGGGGAGGACCGCAGCGCGGAGGCGTTGGAGCTGGAGAGGCTCCTCAGGCCCTTCGGAGTGCAGGTGATAAGCTACTCGCCAGAAGGATTCGAGATCCAGTTGATAGGCACAACGCTTAACACACCGAGCGCCGAGGCCTTGCGACAGCAATGGTCGGCCTTCGTCAACCACCGCGGCGGTACCGTCTCGGTCTACCCCTGGGGGGTGGCGACCGGCGATGAGTGACCTGTCTCGGAGGGCACTCGCATGAGCGACGAGCGGATCATCGTCGGGCTCGACATCGGCACCACCAAGATCTGCTCGGTCATCGGCGAGGTGGCCAAGGACGGCGTCCTGGACATCATCGGCGAGGGGACGGTCCCCTCCGACGGGCTCCGCAAGGGCGTCGTCGTGAACCTCGAGCGCACGATCGTGGCCGTGAAGCAGTCGGTCGCCGAGGCCCAGCGGATGGCCGGCGTCGAGGTCAGGTCGGCCTG
>DATGNP010000251.1:0-21947 GCA_035306665.1 Trueperaceae bacterium | reverse complement strand
CCCCCTACACGAAGTGGCATCTTACACGCTCAGGACAGGCGGAAGCGACAGCAGGCGTGCCCGTCGGCCAGGCAGGAGCCCTGATCGACGTCCTCGCCGAGCAGCGCGCCGAGGAGCACGACGTCGAAGCGGCAGGCCGTCCGGCTCGCCTTCGCGACGTGGCTGAACACGCAGTTCACGGCCTCGATCGCGCCGTCCTCCGTCAGCGTGGCCTCGTAGCCGAGCTCGTTGAGGACGCGCACGACCTCGCGCCTGCGCTCCAAGCCGACCTTGCCCTCGAGGCGGGGCCGCACGTCGTCAGCGACCTCGCGGGCCATCTTCGTGAGCAGCGAGGCGAGCCCGTCCTCGCCGAACAGCTCGCCGGCGTTCCTCACCAGCGACGCCGCGAACAGGGCGTAGTGGCGGGGGAAGGTCTCGTGGCCGGCCTCGGTGAGCGCGTAGGTCCGGCTGGGTCGGCCGCCGGTGTGGCGCTGGCCGTGGCGCGCCACGAGGCCGTCGCGCTCGAGGACCGTGAGCTGCTGGGTGACGGCGGTACGGCTGACCCCGAGGGCCGCCGACAGCTCCTCGGCGGTGGCGCCTGCGTCCCGCCGCAGCAGCACCTCCCGTAGGAGGCGGAGGCGGCTGTCGCTCATGGCGACGGGCAGGGGGAGACGCGGCTCGTGGTCGTCCATGCGGCCCTTGGCGCCGCGGGCGGCTACGCGGCGTCGCCGCGATGATGGCACGCTTTGTACGGCCCCGTGCGTCCACCATGAACCCAGGGCGGCCGCGGTGGTACCATCCGCCAAGTTCAGGTACTCCACCGCGGTCGATAGCCATAAGACGACCGGCCCGCGGTAGGTGTGGGGGGTCCCGTGAGGACCAAGGCGCAGTACGTTTACGAAACCCTACGCGAGGACATAGTGCAGGGGCGGTTACGGCCCGGTACCAGGCTCGTGTTCACCCAGGTCGCCAACCGCTTCGGCGTCAGCCCGATACCGGTGCGGGAGGCCGTCAGGCAGCTCGAGACCGAGGGCCTCGTCGAGCTGAAGCCGCACACGCGGGTCGAGGTGACCCCCCTGCCCTGGGAGCGCGGCGTGTGGGCCTACGAGCTCAGGCTCGCCCTCGAGCCGCTGGCCGCGCGCGAGGCCACCCCGTTCGTGTCCGAGGAGCAGCTCGGCCACATGGGCACGCTGCTCGACTCGATGCACGCGGACATCGAGAGGCTCGACCTGGGCGCGTTCGCCGCCCACTACTACGGCTTCTACGACGTCCTCTACGAGGCGACGCCGAACCGCATGCTCGTGACCACGATCCAGGAGCTGCGCGAGGTCTCGCGCCGCTTCCACCGCGTGCATCGCTGCGAGGCGGTGCTCAGGGGCAGCGAGCACACGCTACGGCGCCTGTGGCGCCTGATCCGCTGGCGCGACGCCGAGGCCGTCTACGCCGCCGTGCGCGAGCACCGGTCGCGGGGGCTCGAGCGCATCAAGCATCTGGCGTCCCGCGAGGCCGACCGGCGCGACGCGGTCTGATAGCCTCCGGCCATGCGCAGACTCGCGTGGCTCGTCGTGGTCCTGACGCTGCTGGCGGCCCTGGGCGCCTGTGCGCCCGCGGCGCTCGGCAGCTCGGCCTCCAACCCCTTCCCGGCGGCCGGCGGGGTGCCCCGCCTCAGGCCGGGCGAGACGATCTTCGTCCGCCTCGACCACTCGCTCGCCGACTTCAGGCTGCCGGCCAGCTCCCTCCAGCCCCCCCTGTGGGTGCCGAGCGGCTACGACTCCGAGCTGGGCGACGTCACGGGGCAGTTCGGCCTGGCCCCCGACCGCGTGCCGAACGGCTGGGGCTTCGGGCTCTCGGTGGTCAGGGTGGAGCGGAGCTCGGAGCGTGGCTCGGGTCGCTCCGACGCCCCCCGCACGGTCTACGCCCTCTGGTCCGTCTACGAGGTCACGGCGCCGGCCGACGCGATCCCCGGCCCCTACCGCTTCCGCGGTGCCCTGCGGGCACGCGGCGCCGGCGAGGTGCCGGTCACGGTGAACGTCGAGGTGGTCCGCTAGCCGCGCCCCCGTGACGGGAAGCGGCGCCGCCGAGCGCGGCGACCCCGCTACCCGGACCCGGCAGCCGCCCGCCGGCCCTCAGGCGCCCGGGAGGTCGCGCGCCAGGCCGGTGACGAGCCAGCGGCCCGGCCGGTCGCCCGCCGGGCGCCGCGCCAGCGTGACGACGAAGTCCCCTTCCGGCGTCGCCACCACGGCACGCGCCACCTCGCCGTGGTCGGCGACGCGCTCGTCGAGCTCCCTGATCGCGTCGGCCCCGACGCCGATCAGCGGGCGGTAGAGCTCGTTGCCGAACGCGCGGGCGAGGTCCTCGAGCCGGCCGAGGCGTGGCCGCAGGTGGTCCGCGGCGCCGGTGAGCAGCGCCGCCGCGGCCCGCGCCGGCGAGTCCATGCTGGCGAGGAGGCCCGCCACCGTCTCCCTGGCGCTCGCGCCCGGCCGCGGCGCCCCGACGGGGGCCTCGAGGCGCCACAGGTCGGCGGGCTCCTCGCGTCTCGACGCCAGCGTGAAGCCCCCGCCCGAGGCGACGACCTGCGCCGGGCGGAGGCTCGAGGCGTAGTTCGAGGCCATCGCGAAGCCGTAGGCGCCGGCGACGGCGACGGCCAGCAAGGCCCCGGCCCCGACCCCCTCGAGCCGCACGTCCCTCCCCAGGCGGTCGGCGTTCTCGCACAGCGGCCCGTCGAGGTCGACGGGCCGGTCGTCGGCCGCGGGCGAGCCGGGCGCGCGTCCGGCGGTGGCTCCCCGCGGGCCCGACGCGGTCCGCCCTGACACCGGGCCGACGCCCGCCGCCGCCTGCCCGCCGCCCGCCGAGCCCGCCTCGGTACCCACGACCCTCACCGGGTGCGCGGCCCCGTAGAGCGCCGGCCTGAGCAGGTCGGCCATGCCGGCGTCGGCGATCACGTGCCGGACGGGGCCGCCCTCCTTCACGTGCAGGACCCGGGTGAGGAGGACGCCCGACTCCGCGACGAGGTAGCGGCCCGGCTCGATCACCGGCGTGACGCCGTGACGCTCGGCGAACGCGAGCAGAGGCGCGGCGAACGCCTCCAGGTCGGGGCCCGGCACGGCGAAGCCGCCGCCGAAGTCGACGAGCTCCAGACCCGCGAAGCGCCGGTAGAGCGGCTCGAGCGCCTCGGTCACGAGGCGGGCGACCTCGGGGTCCGAGATCATCGAGCCGGCGTGGACGTGGAAGCCGGCGAGCCGGCCGGAGGCAGCCGCCTCCTCGGCGACGGCCACCGCCTCTCCCTCCGGCAGCCCGAACTTCGACTCGGCCGCACCGGTGGCGAGGTGCTCGTGGGTGCGCGGGTCGAACCCGGGGTTGAGGCGGACCAGGAAGCGCGTCGCGGGCGCCGCGACCTCCCGCCACACCTCCCAGGCGCCGACGGAGTCGAGGCTGACGAGCCCCACGCCGACCTCGGCGGCGCGCCGGGCGAGGTCCGGCGTGTGGCCGGGTCCGCCCAGCACGACGTGCTCGGGAGCGAAGCCGGCACGCAGCGCGCGCTCGAGCTCGCCCAGCGTCAACGCCTCGGCGTGGGCTCCGAGCGCCGCCAGGTGGGCGAGGAGCGGCCCCAGCGCGTTGGCCTTGACCGCGTAGTGGACGCGGGCGCCCGGGAAGGCGCGCTCGACCCGGCGGAAGCGGTCGGTCACGGTGTCGAGGTCGTAGACGTACGTGGGGGTGCCGTGGGCGGCGGCCACCGCCGCGAGCAGCGCGTCGTTCATGAGCGACGGCGAGGCTAACACGGTGCCCGGCGGAAGCGCCGACGGCGGCGGGGCCGCCGTCGGGAGCCGCGGGGAGCGCCAGTTATGCTACGCGCCATGAACCGGCAGCTCAGGCGGGCCCAGGCCAAGATGGACAAGAAGGCGGAGATCGAGAAGGAGAAGCGGAAGCAGGCCCGCCGCGAGAAGGTCCAGGAGGCGCGTGAGCGCCGCAGGCGGATGCGCGAGGACGCCAAGGTGCGCGCCGCGCCCGGCGCCCCGGCCCCCGCCGCCCGTCGCACGTACACCCCCGAGGAGCGCAAGCGCCTGCCGGGCCGGTTCTCCGGCGCCTTCATGTTCGCGACCGTGTTCTTCATCGCGCTGCAGGCCGCCGTGCCGGCCGACCAGAAGGAGCTCGGCCAGAGCCTCATCGGCGCGGGCTTCTTCCTCATGTACGGCTACTTCGCGACGCTGTTCCTCTCGCGCCGCGGCCTCCCGCGCGCGCTGACCACGGCCGCGGTCGGCGGGGTCACGCTCGCCGTCGTTCTCGGCGTGATGCAGGCCGTGCAGGGCCAGCCGATCGACTGGTGGATGTGCGGGCTGGGAGCGGTGGGCGTGCCGATCGGGGCGTACCTGGGACGGGCCGTGTTCAACGCCGCGCCGCGCACGTGAGCCAGCCGGCCGCCGCTCCGGGGGCCGCGACCGGCGCCAGGAGCCTGAAGCCGGTGGCCGTCGTGGGCGCGATGCCGGAGGAGGTCGAGCGTCTCACCGCCGGGCTCGAGGACGCCCAGCCCCTCGACGTCGGGCCCTACCGCCTCACGCGCGGCGAGCTCGAGGGCGTCACCGTCGTCGCCGCCGAGTGCGGCATCGGGAAGGTCAACGCCGCGGCGCTCACGCAGCACCTCGTCTCACTGGGCGTGGGCAGCGTCGTGTTCACGGGCGTAGCGGGCGCGCTCGACCCGTCGCTGCGCGTCGGCGACGTCGTGATCGGCGTGGACGCCGTGCAGCACGACGTCGACGTCACGGGCCTCGGGTACGCGCCGGGCGAGGTCCCCGGCACCGGCACGGTCTTCGCCTCCGACCCCCGGCTCGTGGCGCTGGCGGAGGCTGCGGCCCGCGACCTCACCGACGTGCGGGTCGTGACGGGGCGGGTGGCCTCGGGCGACGTGTTCGTGGCGGACCCCGCCACCGGCGCCCGCATCCGCGAGCTGTTCGGAGCCGCCTGCGCCGAGATGGAGGGCGCCGCCAGCGCCCAGGTGTGCGCCGCCTGGGGCGTGCCGTTCGTCGTCGTGCGCAGCATCAGCGACACGGCGGACCACGCCGCCCAGGTGGACTTCAGGTCGTTCACGCGGCTCGCCGCCGAGAGGGCGGAGGCGCTGGTGCGGGGCCTCCTCAGGCGGCTCGCGGCCGCCTGAGCCGCGGGTCTCGCCGCCTGAGCCGCGGGTTTCATCGCCTGCCGCTCAGGACGGCCGCCGCCCGACGCGGGTCCTCCGTCTACCGCCGGTCGCTCCCCGGTCGGGGTGGGGTGCGGGGGTGCGGTACCATGAGCGGACTCGCAGGCGGCCGGCGACGTGCGCTGGGGAGCCGCCTCCGCAAGGCATCAACGTGCCCGCTCGCGCGCAGCGGCGCTAGCGGGGAGAGGACCAGACACCATGGCAGACGTCCTAGACCAGCTACTCGACCTCGACAGGTCGCAGCTGGAACCGTCGGAGCTACGCGAGCTCAACACCCAGGAGATGCGCGAGTGGCTCGAGTCGCTCGACTACGTGCTCGCCAGCGGCGGGCCCGAGCGCGTCAAGGAGATCCTCGACGCCCTCGAGGCGCACGCCGAGAAGCACGGCGTCAGGCTCCCGTTCGAGTCGGACACCTCCTACGTCAACACGATCCCGGCCGACGAGCAGCCCGAGTACCCTGGCGACCTCGACATCGAGAAGCGCATCACGAACATGATCCGCTGGAACGCGATGGCCATGGTCGTGCACGCCAACACGGTCTCTCCCGGCATCGGGGGGCACATCGCCACGTACGCGTCGGCGGCCAACCTCTACGAGGTCGGGCAGAACCACTTCTTCCGCGGACCCGAGAAGGGCCCGGACGCCGACCTCGTCTACTTCCAGGGGCACGCCACGCCGGGCTTCTACGCCCGCGCCTACCTCGAGGGCCGCATCAGCGAGGAGCAGCTCCTCAACTTCCGCCGGGAGCTCGCCGACCCGCCCGGGGTCTCCTCCTACCCGCACCCGTGGCTGATGCCGCACTTCTGGAGCTTCCCCACGGTCTCCATGGGCCTCGGGCCGATCATGTCGATCTACCAGGCGCGCTTCCGCCGCTACCTCGAGGACCGCGGGCTCTACCCCAAGGGCAGCGGCAAGGTGTGGGCGTTCATCGGCGACGGCGAGACCGACGAGGTCGAGACCCTCGGCGCGATCCGCGTGGCGGCGCGCGCGAAGCTCGACAACCTGATCTGGGTCGTGAACGCGAACCTGCAGAGGCTCGACGGCCCCGTCTACGGCAACGGCCAGATCATCCAGGAGCTCGAGGGGATCTTCCGCGGCTCCGGCTGGAACGTGATCAAGGTCGCCTGGGGCAGCGCCTGGGACGAGCTCCTGCGCCGTGACAAGGACGGCGTGCTGATCAAGCGCTTCGAGCAGCTCGTCGACGGCGAGTCGCAGCGTTACGCCGCCTTCGGCGGACCGGAGCTCAAGGAGCGCTTCTTCAACACGCCCGAGCTCAAGGCCCTCGTCGCCGACTACACCGACGAGGACTTCAACAGGCTCAACCGCGGCGGCCACGACCCCGTCAAGATCTACGCCGCCTTCAAGGCCGCGACCGAGCACAAGGGCCAGCCGACGGTGATCATCGCGCGCACGGTCAAGGGCTACGGGATGGGCTCGGCCGGCGAGGCGCAGAACGTCGCCCACCAGGCGAAGAAGCTCGACGAGAACGAGATGCGGGCCTTCCGCGACCGCTTCGACCTCCCCATCACCGACGAGGAGATCTCGCACCGGCCCTTCCTGCGGTTCGACGAGGACAGCCCCGAGCACAAGTACCTGATGGAGCGTCGCCGCGAGCTCGGCGGCTTCCAGCCCGAGCGGGTCGTGAAGGCCGAGCCGATGGCCGCGCCCGACTTCGAGCACTTCGAGGAGTTCCTCGAGCCCTCCGGCGACAGGGTCGTCTCCACGACGATGATCACGGTCAGCCTCCTGCGCAAGCTCGTCAGGGACGAGCGCTGGGGCAAGCTGATCGTGCCGATCGTCCCCGACGAGGCGCGCACGTTCGGCATGGAGGCGCTGTTCCGGCAGATCGGCATCTACTCGCCGGTCGGCCAGCTCTACGAGCCCGTCGACTCCGCGAACCTCCTCTATTACAAGGAGTCGCAGGACGGCCAGATCCTCGAGGAGGGGATCACCGAGGCCGGGAGCATGGCCTCGTTCATCGCGGCGGGCACGGCCTACGCCAACTACGGCGTGAACACCGTGCCGTTCTACCTCTTCTACTCGATGTTCGGCCTGCAGCGCGTCGGCGACCTCGTGTGGGCCGCCGCCGACAGCCGCACCAGGGGCTTCCTCTTCGGCGGCACCGCCGGCCGCACGACCCTGGCCGGCGAGGGGCTGCAGCACCAGGACGGCCACTCGCACGTCCTGGCGCTGCCGGTCCCGAACCTGCTCGCCTACGACCCCGCCTTCGCCCACGAGCTCGCGATCGTCGTGCACGAGGGCTTCAGGCGGATGTACGAGCAGCAGGAGGACGTCTTCTACTACGTCACGATCGGCAACGAGAACTACCGTCAGCCGGGCGCGCCCGAGCACCTCTCGCGGGACGAGCTCCGCGACGGCGTGCTCAACGGCCTCTACCTGTTCAGGCCCAGCGGCAAGAAGCGCGCGAAGCTGCGCGCGCAGCTCTTCGGATCGGGCAGCATCATGAACTCGGTCCTCGAGGCGCAGGAGATCTTGGAGCGCGACTACGGCGTGGCCGCCGACGTTTGGAGCGTCACCTCGTACAAGGCGCTGTACCGCGACGCCCTCGTCACCGAGCGGCGCAACCGGCTGAACCCGGGCGCGGCGCCCGAGCGGCCCTACGTCTACAGGATGCTCGAGAGCACCAAGGGTCCCCTCGTCGCGGCCAGCGACTACATGAAGGTCCTGCCCGACGTCCTGGCCCGGTACCTGCCGCGTCCGATGGTCGGCCTCGGCACCGACGGCTTCGGCCGCAGCGAGGCGCGGGCGGAGCTGCGCGACTTCTTCGAGGTCGACGCCAAGCACGTCGTGCTGGCCACGCTGCACGCCCTCGCGCAGGAGGGTCAGCTCGAGGCGAGCGCGGTCGTGAAGGCCCGCGACGCCCTGGGCATCCGTCCGGACAAGGCCGACCCGTACCATGACTGACGTCAGCGTGGAGGAGCTCTAGTGGCCACCGAGGTAAGGCTTCCCGAAGTCGGCGAGGGGATCGAGTCCGGCACCGTCGTCAGCGTGCTGGTCAAGCCCGGCGACAAGATCCAGAAGGACCAGCCTCTCGTCGAGCTCGAGACCGACAAGGCCGTCGTCGAGGTCCCCTCGACCGTGGCGGGCGTCGTCAAGCAGGTGAACGTCGCCGAGGGCGACGAGGCCGCGATCGGCTCGGTGCTGGTCGTGGTGGAGGAGGGGGGCGCGGCCGAGGCGGCAGCGCCGGCGGCGGCGCCCGCGGAGGCCACCGAGCCGGAGCCCGCCGCCCCCGAGGCGCCGGCGCCCGCCGCGGCGGAACGCCCCGCGCCCGCGCCCGCGGCGCCCGCGCCCGATAGGCCGGCGGCCGCGCCCGCGCCCGCCGCCGACGGCGGCGACGGCCAGCTGGTGCCGGCCGCCCCGTCGGTGAGGCGGCTCGCGCGCGAGCTCGGCGTCGACATCCGCAGCGTGCAGGGATCGGGCATCCTGGGCCGCATCTCGGCCGACGACGTCCGCCGCGCCGCGGCCGCGCCGGCCGGGCCCGCCGCCGCCGCGGTTCCCGCCGCGCCGCCGCTGCCGGACTTCACCCGCTGGGGCGAGGTCGAGCGCGTGCCGATGACCGGCGTCCGCAAGGCGACGCTGCGCTCGATGACGACGGCGTGGTCGACGGTGCCGATGGTCACGCACTTCGACAGGGCCGACGTCACCGAGCTGGAGAGGTTCCGCAAGCGCCACCAGAAGGAGGCCGACAAGGTCGGGGCCAAGCTCACGCCCACCGCCATCCTCCTGAAGGTCGTGGCCGTGGCGCTGAGGCGCTTCCCCGACTTCAACGCCTCGATCGACGTCGAGAAGCTCGAGGTCGTCAGGAAGCGTTACGTGAACGTGGGTGTGGCCGTCGACACCGACGCCGGCCTGCTCGTGCCCGTCGTCAGGGACGCCGACCGCAAGGGGGTCATCGAGCTCGCCAAGGAGCTCGGCGACCTCGCGGCGAAGGCGCGGGAGCGGAAGCTGTCGCTCGAGGACATGCAGGGCGGCAACTTCTCGATCTCGAACCTCGGCGGCATCGGCGGCACCGGCTTCACGCCCATCGTGAACCCGCCGGACGTCGCGATCCTCGGCGTCTCGCGCGCCGCCGTCGAGCCCGTCTGGGACGAGGAGGCCGGGCAGTTCGTGCCGCGCACGATCATGCCGCTGGCGCTGACGTACGACCACAGGCTCATCGACGGCGCCGAGGCCGCCCGCTTCCTGAGGTGGGTGTGCACGGCGCTGGAGGACCCGTACGTAGCGCTGCTCGACGCCTGATAGGAAGCATGGTGCCTCACCCGGCGGGCCGGGAGCACCGTGCTAGCATGCGTCCCTATGAGCGCCCTTAACAGCGTGCCTGACGGGGCTGGCGGTACTTCGCCCGCCGCGGCGGCCGCCGGGGGCGCCATGGCGGCGGCGCGGGCGAACGGCAAGGTGCTCTCGGCCCGCGGCCTCTCGAAGCGCTACGGTCGGCGCAAGGTCGTGGACGGGCTCGACCTCGAGCTGCGCCGCGGCGAGATCGTCGCGCTCCTGGGTCCGAACGGCGCGGGGAAGACGACGAGCTTCTACATGATCGTGGGGTTCGTGAGGCCCAACGCAGGCACGATCCGGCTGGGCGGTCAGGACATCACGCGCCTGCCCATGCACCGGCGCGCGCGCCTCGGCCTGGGCTACCTGGCGCAGGAGCCGAGCGCGTTCCGCCGCATGACGGTCAGGGACAACCTCATGGCGATCCTCGAGTTCCAGCCGCTCTCCCGGGGCGAGCAGGAGCAGAGGGCCGACGACCTCCTCGCCGAGTTCCACATCTCCCACCTCGCCCACCACCGCGCCGACACGCTCTCGGGCGGCGAGCGCAGGCGGCTCGAGATCGCGCGCAGCCTCACGATCGACCCCGACTTCCTGCTCCTCGACGAGCCCTTCACCGGGGTCGACCCCAAGTCGATCCGCGAGATCCAGACCCTCATCCACGACCTCAGGGCGCGCCGGGGCCTCGGCGTGCTCCTGACCGACCACAGCGTCAGGGAGACGCTGGCCATCGCCGACCGCGTCGTGCTGATGTTCGACGGCCGGGTTAGGTTCGACGGCACGCCGCAGGACTTCGCCGCCGACCCGGAGGTCAGGACGTCGTACCTGGGCAGCGACTTCCAGCTCTGACCGTGGCGCGGGCGGGCTGGCAGGGGGCGCAGGCAGCATGACCTTCATCGTCCTGCTCGTCCTCGGCCTGGTGATCCTCGCGGGCGTGATCGCCTTCGCCGGCGACAGGCTCGGCACGTACGTCGGCAGGCGGCGCCTGTCGCTGTTCGGGGCCAGGCCGAAGCGCACCGGGCAGATCGTCGGCGTGATGGCCGGCATCCTGATCATGCTGTCCACGCTGGGCGTGCTGGCCCTCGCGTTCGAGAACGCCACCGAGACGCTCCTGAACTTCCAGCGCACCCTCGAGGAGATGAACCGCCTCAGGGTCCAGGAGCGAGTGCTGCTCAGCAACGTCTCGGAGGCGAACGAGCAGCTCGAGGAGCTGAGGGCCGCGCTCGAGGAGGCCGAGCAGACGATCCGCACGGCCGAGCAGCAGCGCGACGCCGCCCTGGCCGCGAGGGACGCGGCCCTGACCGAGCGCGACGAGCTCCTCGCCCAGCGCGACGAGCTGCGGGAGCTCGTCGACCAGGCCGCCAGGGACATCCAGGAGGCCGAGGCGCGCCTGGCCGAGACCCAGGCCGACCTGGCGCAGGCGGAGAGCGAGCTCGCCGCGGCCACCGAGGCGCTGGAGCAGGCGCGACGCGACCGCGACCGCGCGCAGGAGGAGGCCGGCGCGGCCCAGGCCGAGGTGGCGCGGCTCGAGGAGGAGGCGACCCGGGCCCAGGCGGCGCTGGAGGCGGCGAACCTCGACCTCGCCGAGCTCGAGGGTCGCCTGGCGCAGACGTCCGTCGACCTCAGCATGGCCCAGCAGCAGGTGCGCACCGCCGAGGACCGGCTCGCCACCGCGGAGCGGGAGCTGGCCGCCGCCGAGGCCGCGCAGGCCGAGGCCGAGCGCGCCCGCGACGAGGCGATGGCGTCGCGCGAGGCCGCCTTGGCGGAGCGCGACGCGGCGCTGGCCGAGAGGGCGGAGCTGACCCAGCGCCTGGGCGAGCTGAACCGCGAGGTCGAGGAGCTCGAGCGCGTCGCCGAGGACCTCAGGCTCCAGGCCGAGGAGCTCGGCAGCCAGAACCAGGCGCTGCGGGACGCGAACACCCGGCTCGCGAGCGAGAACGAGCGGCTGCAGCAGCAGAGCCAGTCGCTCGAGTCCCTCAACGACAGCCTCAGGGCCGAGATCAGCCGCCGCAACGAGGACCTCCTGGCGCTCCAGGACGAGGTGAACAGGCTGCGTGACGAGGTCGAGGCCCAGGCCAGGGAGCTCTTCGACCTGCAGCAGGAGGCCGGGCGCTTCGAGCGCGGCGACGTCTACTTCATGCGCGACCAGCTGATCTACTCCGGCGCCGTCGACGCCAGCACGCCGGCCGAGGCGCGCGAGGAGCTGGCCGCGTTCATCGCCGAGGCGACCGAGTACGTCTCGCGCCGCGGGGTCGAGCGCATCCGCGTGACGACCGAGCAGTTCAACCTGCTCGTCGACGTGATCACGCAGACGCCCGGCCCCGACCTGATCAGGCTGATCTCACCGTCGAACCAGATCAGCTCGACGATCGACGTGCTCGTCGAGGCCATCGAGAACACCGTGCTGTTCGAGCGCGGCCAGCTGATCGTCAGCACGCAGCTGCACCTCGGCTCGCCCGAGCTCCCCATCAGCCAGGACGAGATCCGCACGGCGCTGGCGAACCTCAAGGCCGACGCGGTGCGCAAGATGCGCCGCGCCGGCCTCGACGAGGGTCAGCTGCCGGACTTCGGCCCCGTCACCGAGGAGACGTTCACGAACATGCTCCTGCGGATGACGGGGCCGGCGACGATCGGCCTGGTGGCCACCGAGCCGGTGTCCCGCGCGGGCCCGGCCAGGCTCGAGCTGATGATCCTCTACTGAGGCCTACGGCTCGTCGCGGCGCGCTGCCAGCAGGTCGCGGATCTCGGTGAGCAGCTTCTCCTCGGTGGAGAGCTCGACCGCCGGCTCCACCTCGGCCTGGCGCTCGAAGCGGCGGCGCATCTCGTTGAACGACTTCACGACGAGGAACATCGCGAAGGCCACGATGAGGAAGTTGATGACCGTGTTGAGGAACGCCCCGTACTGGATCACGGGCGCTCCGGCGGCGACGGCCTCGGCGACCGAGCCGTAGAGCTGACGGTCCCTGAGGACGATGCCGAGGTGGGAGAAGTCGACGCCCCCGAGCAGCAGGCCCACCACCGGCATGATCACCTGGTCGACGAGCGAGGTCGTGATCGCCCCGAAGGCCGTCCCCAGCACCACCGCGACGGCCAGGTCGAGGACGTTGCCACGGTTGATGAACTCACGGAACTCCCTCAGCATGTCCACCTCCTGTGAGCTCAGCCTACGGTACACGTCGTGGCCGCGCACAGTGGCGCTTCTGACGCCGGGCGGACGGCCGCTCCCATAAGCTCTGGTCGTGGCTACGATCCTTGTGGCCGAGGACCTCGCCGGTCAGCGCATGGTCCTCGACATGCTCCTCACAGTCGAAGGCTACGACGTCGAGCTGGTCACGGACGGGCTCGAGGCGCTCGCGTACCTGAAGGAGAACACCCCCGACCTCGCGATCCTCGACGTGCGCATGCCCAACCTCGACGGCCTCGAGGTCTGCGCCCGCATGAAGCGGGTCTCCCGCCTGAAGGACGTGCCGGTGATGATCCTCACGGCGCACCGCGACCCCGCCACCCTCGAGTCCGCTCGCCTCGCCGGCGCCGACGCCGTCGTGATCAAGCCCCTCGAGGGCAAGGACTTCCGCTCCGAGGTCAAGCGCCTCCTCCAGAAGGCCGACGTCCCGGGCGGCTGAGGTCGGGGCGCACCGCCGCCGGGAGACGACCGCGCACGGGCCCCGCGTACGAGCGGCGCCGAGCGTGACCGGAGCGCCTCGCTCGGCGCGCGGCCGGCTGGCAGGTCGGGCGCCTAGGTCGAGCGCTGCCTGAGCGCCTCGTACAGCACGACCGCGCCCGCCACCGAGACGTTGAGGCTGTCGGCCGCGCGCGAGCGCATCGGGACGGTGATCAGCTCGTCGGCCGCCGCCTCGAGCTCGGCGGGCAGGCCGCGGTCCTCGGCGCCGAGCAGGAGCGCTACCGCGCCCGTGAGGTCGGCCTCCCAGTGGGCCCTGCCGGCGCGCGGCGAGGCCGCCACGAGCCTGAAGCCCTCGCTGCGGAGCCTATCCACGGCCGCCGCGGCGCTAGAGACGTGGACCGGCACCGCGAACACGCTGCCCTGGCTCGCCCTGATCACGTTCGGGTTCTCGACGTCCGTGCCCGCGCCGGTGAGGATCACGGCGGCCGCGCCGACCGCGTCGGCTGTGCGCAGGAGGGCGCCCACGTTTCCCGGCTTCTCGAGCCCGTCGAGCACGAGGACGAGGCCGCCCGCCAGCTCGCCGGCCGCCTCCAGGCGCCGGTCGGGCGCGCGCGCGACGAGCGCCACGCCGTCGGGACCCTGGCGCAGGCTCAGGCGGGCGAACGCGCTCGCGGAGAGCTCGACGACCTCGGCGCCCGCGGCCGCCGCGGCCGCGGCCAGGGGCTCGGCGACGCGCCGCGGCGCCAGGTCGGGCGCCAGCAGCAGCGTGCGGGGAGGGACGCCGGCCGCCAGGGCCCGCTCGACCTCGCGCGCGCCCTCGACCAGGAACAGCCCGGTCCGCGCGCGGTGCCTGTGGTCCCTCAGCCGGAACGTCTCGGCCACGAGCGGGTTCCTGGGGCTGTCGACGCGCCTGCGCACCCGCAGAGGATAGCCGGGGTCGCGGCCACGTCGGGGTACAATCTGAGACATGCATGAGAACTCCGCGGGTGGAGGCGCGGCCGCCGACCGCGCCGGGGGGCCGTTGCTCGCCGCCCCGGAGCTACTCGCCCGCCTGGGCGACCCGCGACTCCGCGTGATCGACGCCCGGTTCGAGCTGAGCGACCCCGCGGCGGGGAGGGCGATGTACGCCGCAGGTCACGTCCCCGGCGCCGTCTACCTCGACCTCGACCGCGACCTGGCGGACCCGCCGGGGGAGCGGGGGAGGCACCCGCTGCCCGACCCGGAGGCGCTCGCCGAGCGGCTGGGCGAGCTGGGCGTCGGGAGCGAGCACGAGGTCGTCGTCTACGACCAGGACGGCGGCATGTACGCCGCCCGTGCCTGGTGGCTGCTGCGCTACCTGGGCATGGACGGCGTGCGGTTCCTCGACGGCGGGTACCGCGCCTACCTCGCCGCCGGCGGCACGGTCAGCGTCGAGACGCCCGCGCACCCGCCCGCGACGTTCACGGTGCGGAGACGCGACGACATGGTGGCCGAGGCCGAGGAGGTCCTGGCGCGGCTGCGGGACCCCGGGCTCGTCCTGCTCGACGCCAGGGCGCCGGAGCGCTACCGCGGCGAGACCGAGCCGCTCGACGCCGTCGCCGGCCACGTCCCCGGCGCCGTGAACCGGCCGTACACGCGCAGCCTCGGCGCGGAGGGCCTGCTCGGCACCGCGGAGCTGGCGGCCGTCCACCGCGTCGCCGAGCTGCCGGCGGGGGCCGACGTCGTCGCCTACTGCGGCTCGGGCGTCAGCGCCGCTCACCTCGTGCTCGCCCTCGAGGTCGCGGGTCGCCCCGGCGTGAGGCTCTACCCCGGCTCGTGGAGCGAGTGGTCTAGGCGCGGCCTGCCGGTGGCGACCGGGGACGAGGAGGCGGAGGCATGAGCCGCCCTGCCGTGCCCGGCGGCGTTACTGCCCCGCTGCCGATAAGATGTGGACGGTGCTGGAGGTGACGACAGAGGGGGCGCAAGCGCCCGAGGCCGCGGGCCTGTGGCCGGACTACTTCCGGTCCGCGCCGTACGGGCTCGTCGTGTTCAAGGCCTTGCGCAGCGAGTCGGGCCGCCTGGCCGACTTCGAGTGGGTCGACCTGAACCCGGCGGCCACCGAGTTCCTGGGCATCAGGCGCGAGGACGTGGTGGGCCGGCGGGTGAGGAACGTGTACCCCGACTACCTCGACCCGCGGATCTACCGGCGGCTCGTGACCGCGCACGTGACCGGCCGCGTCCAGGAGTTCGAGCAGGCGATGCCGCGGCGCGGCGCCCACGAGCCGCTGCGCGCCGCCGACCCGTTCGCGGCCATGCCCGCGGAGCCGGCGTGGTTCGCGGTGACGGTGATGCCCCTGGGCGAGGAGCACGTGGTCGTGCAGTTCCGCAGCATCACGCACTACAAGAACGTGCTCAGGCAGGCCGTCGAGATGATGAACCACGACGACCTCACCGGCCTGCCCAACCGGCGCCACCTCAAGTCGCGGTTCTGGGTCCTCAGGCGCCAGGCCGTGCCGATGGCGCTCCTGTACTTCGACCTCAACGGCTTCAAGGCCGTCAACGACACGCACGGCCACGAGACCGGCGACCGCGTCCTCAGCGTGATCGGGCAGCGCCTGAAGCAGAACGTCAGGCCCGGCGAGATGGTCGCGCGCCTCTCCGGCGACGAGTTCGCTGTCCTGCTGGCCGGCGCCGACGAGCACGGCGTGCAGAAGGTGGCGGAGCGCCTCGTGGCGGCGATCGAGGAGCCGATCCACCTCGAGGGCGTCACGATCCAGCTCGGGGCCAGCGTCGGCGCCGCGCTCCACCCCCGGCACGCCGAGTCGTTCGAGGCCCTGCTCTCCTACGCCGACGCCCGCATGTACGAGCAGAAGCGGCGCAAGCGGTCCTGAGGCCGGGCCTCAGGTGGCCTTGCGCCGGGCGGCGGGGATCGGCGGGCGCGGCCGCTTGAGCTCGACCGGCTCGCGCTTCAGCTCGGCCACGCGGGCCGCCCGCTGGTTCAGCACCTCGACGGCGACGCTGAACGCCATCGCGAAGTAGATGTAGCCCTTGGGGATGTGCTGGCCGAGGCCGTCGGCGATCAGCGACACGCCGATCATGATCAGGAAGGCCAGCGCCAGCATCTTCACGGTCGGGTGCCTCTCGACGAACGCGCTGATGGGCCCGGCAGAGAACATCATCACGGCCACGGCGATGACCACGGCCGCGATCATGACGGGCACGTCGTCGGCCATCCCGACCGCGGTGATGACGGAGTCGAGCGAGAAGACGATGTCGAGCAGCACGATCTGCGTGATCACGGCCGTGAACTTGGGCGCCACCTGGACGGCGCCGGCCTCGGCGTTGCCGGGACCCTCCAGCCGCTCGTGGATCTCGCCGACGGCCTTGTAGATCAGGAACAGCCCGCCGGCGAGGAACACGAGGTCGCGGCCGGTGATCCCGTACCCGAAGACCCGGAACAGCACCTCGGTGAGGCCGGCGATCCAGCTGATCGACAGGAGCAGCAGGATGCGCGTGATCATCGCCAGCGCGAGGCCGATCGTTCGGGCCCGCGGCCGCTGCTCCGGAGGGAGACGCCCCGAGAGGATCGAGATGAACACGATGTTGTCGATGCCGAGGACGATCTCGAGCACCGTCAGCGTCAGCAGCGCGATCCAGGCCTCGGGGTTGGTCACCCATCCCATGGGCGCCATTATCTAGGACGTCATCGTGAGTGTCGCTACGTTCGGGCGCCGTAGCGTCTTGGGGTGTCGGCGCCGGCTCCGCGCGTCGGGCGGCGGGCCGGGCGGCCAGACCGGACCTCAGTCGACGTCCCGCCGCCCGAACAGCCAGTAGAGGAGGACGCCGAAGACCAGGGCGTAGCCCGCCATCACCGCCGCGGCGTGGCCGAGCGTGATCGTCGTGCCCAGCAGCGACTGCAGCGGCCCCAGGTCCTGGGGTTGGACCGAGCTCTGCAGCATGTCGCTCGCGATGTCGCGCGCCGGCGCCCTCCCCGGCGCGTAGAGGTTCGTCGTGAAGAAGTAGCGCGGGGCGGCCTCCCACAGGCGCTGCAGCCTGAGCGCCTGGAAGATCGCGTTGAAGCGCGTCAGGGGCTGGAGGTTGAAGAGAGTGTTGAGGACGGTGTAAAGCCCCTCGATGAGGCCAGGCAGGAGCAGGACCATGACGATCCCCAGCACGGCGGACCTCACGAGGAAGACCAGCAGGAACGCGAGCAGGACGGCCGCGAGCAGGTGCGCCCACTGCCAGAGGTAGAGGCCGAGCAGGCCGAGCCAGTCGCCGGATAGGTCGGTGGGGAGGAACGACGTCCCGATCGTGCCGAAGACGATCGCGCTGAGGAAGGCGCCGAGCATCAGCGCGAGCAGCGCGCCCATCGTGACGACGAGCTTCCCCGTCATCACGGCGGGACGGTAGGGCTGGATCACGAGGACCGTCTTCCACATGTTCTGGCCGCGCTCCTCGCCGATGAAGAGGGCGGCCAACAGGACCACGCCGACGATGTAGGCCGTCGGCGACATGTAGGCGGGGCCGGTGAGCGCGACCGTCGCCAGGCCGTGCGCCGAGAACAGCGACTGGAGCAGGTCCGCGACCGGCAGGCCCTCGCGCTCGAACTCGCGGAGGTTCGTGTACAGCAGCCTGCCAACGAGCAGGGCTACCGCGGGGAGGAGCACCCAGTAGAGGAACGCCAGGACGTAGATGCGGCGCTTGCGCAGCAGCTTGAACGTCTCGGCCCTGACGGTGGCGAGGATGGCGCTCACGAGGGCCGCCTGTGCGGGTCGATGAGGCGCAGGTAGGCGCCCTCGAGGTCCTCGCCGCGCAGGGTCGCCGACGTGACGCGCACGCCCTTGGACGTGAGCCGCTCGATGAGCAGGTCGGCCTCGTCCGCCGGCACGGTGACGTCGGCGCCGTCCTGGTTGCGCGGCGCCGGCGTGTAGCCGAGCTCGGCCAGGGCCGCGAGCAGCCCGGCCTGGTCGCGCGCGGTGACGGTGTAGGTCACGGTGGGGGCGCCCATGCGCTCGACGAGCTCGCGCAGCGGGCCGTCGAAGACGATGCGGCCGGCGTCGATCGCGAGGATGCGGTCGACGAGCTTCTCGATCTCGGCCAGGATGTGGCTCGACACCAGCACGGTGACGCCCTCGGAGGCCACGCTGCGCAGCGACTCGCGCACCTCCGCGATCCCGGTCGGGTCGAGGCCGTTCGTGGGCTCGTCGAGCAGCATGACCTTGGGCCGCCACAGCAGGGCGCGGGCGAGCGCGAGGCGCTGCCGCATGCCCTGCGAGTAGGCGCGGACCTTCTTGTCGGCCGCGTCCTGCAGGGAGACGAACTCGAGGACCTCGTCGACGCGGCTCGGCGGCACGTCGCCGTGGAGGAGCGCGGCGTGGCGGAGGTTCGAGCGCCCTGTCATGTAGGGGTAGAAGCTCGGCTCCTCGATCATCGTCCCGACCTCTCGCAGCGTCGCGCCGGGCACGGGCTGGCCGAGCACGGTGCAGCTCCCCTCCGTGGGCCTCACGAGGCCGGCGAGCATGCGCAGGGTCGTCGTCTTGCCGGCGCCGTTGGGGCCTAGGAACCCGACGATCTCGCCCTGCTCGATCGTGAAGGTGGCGTCGGCGACCGCGGCCTTGGCGCCGTAGCGCTTCGTCAGCCCGGTGGCTGTGATCGCGTTCATTCGGCCTTCCTCTCGCGCGACATCAGCGTCTCGATCGCCCGTCGCGGGTCCTTGCCCTCGTACGCCACGCGGTAGACCTCGGCGGTGATGGGGAGGTCGACGTCGTGGGCGGCGGCGAAGGCGTGGACGGCGGCGACCGTGCCGAGACCCTCGGCCGTAAGGCTCGCGATCGCCGGGCCGTCGACGGCCTCGCCCGCGGCGAGGAGCGTACCCGCCCTGTGGTTGCGTGACAACGGGCTGGCGCAGGTCGCGACGATGTCGCCGAGGCCCGCCAGGCCGTAGAACGTGCGCTCCGTGCCGCCGAGCCTGACGCCGAACCTGACCGTCTCGGCGAGGCCGCGGGTGATGATCGTGGACTTCGCGTTGTCGCCCAGGCGCAAGCCGTCGCAGATGCCGGCGGCGAGCGCGATGACGTTCTTCATCACGCCGGCGAGCTCGACGCCCACGAGGTCGGGGCTGGTGTAGACGCGGAAGGTCGCCTGCTGGAGGAGGTCCTGCACGCAGCGGGCCAGGTCGTGGTCGCGGCTCGCCACGGTGGTCGCGGCCGGCAGGCCGGCGGCGATCTCGGCGGCGAGGTTCGGGCCCGACAGCGCCGCCACCGGCACGCCAGGCAGCTCCTCGGCCACGACCTGGGACAGCCGCTTGAAGTCGGGCTCGCCGTGGGCGCCGCTGCTCGGCTCGACGCCCTTCGCGCAGGAGACCACGGCGGCGGGGCGGCGGCGAGAGAGGCGCAGCACGCCGCGCAGCGCCCTGGCGGGCACGGCGGCGAACGCGATGGGCTCGCCCCCGAGGGCCTCGTCGAGGTCGTGGACCGGCGCGACGTTCGCGGGCAGCCGCAGCCCGGGCAGGTAGCGGGCGTTCACGCGGCGCTCCCCGACCTCGTCGAGGAGGCGCGCGTCGCGCGCCCACAGCCGCACGCTGTGACCGTTCCTGGCCAGGAGCCAGGCGAGGGTCGTGCCCCACGCCCCGGCTCCGATGACTGTCACGAGGGCCGGTGCGGAGGCCGCGTGTGACATGGGTCAAGCGTAGCAGGTGGGGTAAGATGGCACTCGGCGTCCGCGAGTGCCATGCTTCGTGGGCGTCTTCTCTTGGGGCGAGGCGCGTCCCCGCCGCCGCTACCACTGCATGGCGTGCAGGAGGAACGATGCCGGTCTACGTCTACCGGAACCTGGTCACGAACGAGACCTTCGAGCTGCACCAGAGCATCACCGACGACCCCCTGACCGTCGACCCGCGCACCGGCGACCCGGTCAAGCGCATCGTCCAGCCCGTCGGCATCGCGTTCAAGGGCTCGGGCTTCTACGTGAACGACAGCCGCAGGTCGAGCGGGTCGAGCGGGTCGAGCGAGTCCAAGAGCGAGTCCAAGAGCGACCCCGGGGCGTCCGGCGGTCAGTCGGGCGGCGCGGCCGCCGACTGACCTGGCCGCGGCCGCGCAGGCCGCCTCAGTCCTGTGAGGCGGGCACGAACCGCACCTCGAAGTAGCTGGGCCACAGCTTGCCCGTGAGCAGGAAGGTGCCGCTCTCCGGTAGGTAGGTGATCCCGTTCAGCCAGGCGTCGCCGGGCAGGGGACCCGCGAGGCGGCGGAGCGGCGAGCCGTCGATGGTGGCCGTCACCGCGCCGGTGGCGGCGTCGATGACGACGATCTCGTCCGTCAGCCACCGGTTCGCGTACACCTTCCCGTCGACGCACTCGAGCTCGTTGAGCTGGGTGACGGGCTCGCCCGCGCGCCTGACGGCGAGCGTGGAGATCACCGCGAACGTCTCAGGGTCGCGGCGCGTCAGGCGGCTCGAGCCGTCGCTCATCCACAGCGCCTCGCCGTCGTAGCACAGGCCCCAGCCCTCGCCCTCGTAGGTGGCCCATCCCGTGGGCTCGAACGTCGCCGTGTCCCACCTGAAGAGGACGCCGTTCCGCCACGTGAGCATGAGGAGCTCGTCGCCGACCACGGTGATGCCCTCGGCGAAGTAGGGCGCCGGCACGTCGCGCTGCCTGATCACGGCGCCGGTCCGGGCGCTGACCTCGCGGAGGCTCGAGTACCCCACCAGGCCGGTGCTCTCGTAGAGCGTGTCGCCGTCCAGCTCCAGGCCCTGGGTCCACGCCTGCGGGTCGTGCGGCAGCTGCCGGAGGACCTCGATGCCGAGCGTCTCGCCGGCGCTGGGGCGGCAGGCGGCGAGCACGACGACGAGCGCGGCCACGGCGCGGGCGGCGCGCGCGGCGCGTCCGGGCGCGGCGGCCCGCGCCGGCCGCGGCGCCGCCGTCCTCCAGCGCTCGGCGCGGCGGAGCGGCTCAGCCACCCGTCGCCTCCTCGCGCCTGTCCAGGAGGGGGGCGACCCCCGCCCACACGGCGGCGGCGACGTCGTCGGCGGGCGCGCTGGCGTCGATGACGAGCCAGGTCGGGTCGGCCGCGGCCTGCGCGAGGTAGCCCTCGCGGACGCGGCGGTGGAAGGCCAGGCCGGCGGCCTCGAGTCGGTCCTGCTCGGAGCGCGCCCCCGCGCGCCTGAGCCCCGCCTCGGGCTCGATGTCCAGCAGGACCGTGAGGTCGGGCTCGAGGCCGCCCGTGGCGCGGGCGTTGAGGTCGGTGACGAGGTCGAGGTCGAGGCCGCGGCCGTAGGCCTGGTAGGCGACGCTGGCGCCGGCGAAGCGGTCGGACACGACGTCCTTCCCAGCCGCCAGCGCGGGCGCGATCACCTCGCTGACGAGCTGCGCGCGCGAGGCGCTGTAGAGGAGGAACTCGGTGAGCGGGTAGATGACCTGGTCGGGGTCGAGCAGGACGTCCCTGATCGCGTCGCCCGCCCGCGTCCCGCCGGGCTCGCGGGTCAGCAGCACGTCGCGCCCGACGGCGGCGAGGCGCTCGGCGAGGCGGGCGATCTGCGTCGACTTGCCCGCGCCCTCTGGCCCCTCGAACACGAGGAACAGGCCGCGACGGCCGCCGGTCCCCGCTGTCACAGGCCGGTGGGGAGCATCACGAACTCGGTCTCGAGGCCGAACGTGGCCGTGAGCTTCTCGGCCAGGAGCTTCACGCCCACCGTCTCGGTCATGTAATGGCCGGCGAACAGGGAGCTGATCCCCCGCTCGAACGACTCGTAGAAGGTCTCGTGCTTGGGCTCGCCGGTGAGGAAGGCGTCGAGCCCCTCCGCGGCCGCCGTGACGACCTCCCAGGCGGCGCCCCCCGAGACGATCCCCAGCGTCGAGACCGGGTCGGGGCCGCCGGCGTGGACCATCACCTGCTCGCCCAGCGTCTTCTCGACGAGCTC
>DATGNP010000250.1:0-7229 GCA_035306665.1 Trueperaceae bacterium | reverse complement strand
GCGCGATGGAGGCGCAGGCGTGAGCGGCGCTCTCGCGACTCTCTCGCCGGGGGCCCGGGCGTGAGCGGGCTCATCCGCTCCCGCGCGGCGGCCGTGCCGCCGGCTACGGGGCGGTCGCGGTGAGCGCCACGCGCGCCCGCGCCGCGGTGCCCGCCCCGGGAGGGAATGCCCCGCCCGCCGGCGACCTGGCTTGGCCCGTCGCGGCGATGGTCGTGCTCGCGCTGCTGGCAACGGCGCTGGGCCTGTGGCGCGAGTGGTGGTGGGCCCTGCTCGCCGCCGAGTTCACGCTGCTGGTCTTCGCCGCAGAGGCTCTCGAGCGGCGCCTGCCGTTCCGGCTGCAGCGCGGCTACCAGGCGGCGCTCGGCTGGCTCTTCCCGCTCCTGCTGCTCGCGGCCTGGGAGTGGCTGTCGCGCGGCGGGATCCTCAACGCCCGCTGGTTCCCGCCGCCGACGGTGATCGCCGTGGCGCTGTGGGACCTGACCGTGAACGTCGACCGCTTCAGCGGCCTCTCGCTGCTGGGCCGGCCGTGGCTGCTGCCGGCGCGCGTGGCCGCGGAGGGCTGGACCGGCGTGAGCGCCACGTTCGCCGAGAGCCACCTGTGGGCGACCCTCTCGCGGGTGCTCGCCGGCTTCGCGCTCGGCGCCGTGCCGGGCGTGGTCATCGGCATCGTCATGGGCCTGAACCGGACCGTGCGGGCGATGCTCGACGCGACGATGTCGGCGATCTACGTGCTGCCGAAGATCGCGGTGTTCCCCCTCCTCATGCTCGTGTTCGCCGACCCGTTCGGCGAGGGCCCGAAGGTCACGGTCGTGGCCATCTCGGCGTTCTTCCTCGTCGCCCTCTCGACGATGGCCGGCGTGCAGGGCATCGACCCCGTGCTGGTGCAGGCGGGTCGCAACTTCGGCGCCAACCGGTGGCAGATGTTCCGGCACGTGATCCTGCCCGGCGCGATGCCGATCGTCTTCAACGGCCTGCGGCTCGCCCTCGGCACGGCCCTGATCGTGATCGTCGCCGTCGAGTTCGTGCGCTCGCAGACGGGGGTCGGGTACCTCGTCTACTACCACTGGCAGGTGCTGTCGACGCCGAAGATGTACGCCGCGCTGCTCGTGATCATGGCGCTGGGCGTGGGGATGACGGCGCTGCTGCAGGCCGTCGAGCGGCGCGTGATGCCGTGGCGGCGCTGAGGCGCGGCCAGGTAGGCCCTGGTCTAGCGCTGCCTCTCGGCGGTCAGCCCGCCCCGGCCTCGCCGCCCCCCTCGACGGCGGGCCGCGCGAACGTGGCGCCGGCGATCGGGCCGGTCACGAACCGCGTGTAGAACGTCAATAGGCGCCAGCCGAGGATCGCGGCGGCGATCGTCCCGCCCGCCGCCCTGTCGATGCCGCCGCCCGGCCGGCCGTCGGCGGTGCCGGTCAGGAACAGCGACGCCGTGACGATCTCGAGGATCCCGGCGCCGCCGGGCGTGGGCATGAACGTGGCCAGCACGGTGGGGAGCTGCGCTACCGCGAGGGTCGTGAGGTAGGGCGCGCCAGGCCTGACGGCCGCGACCATCACCCAGAAGGTCGTCAGCGTGCTCAGGTACACGACGGCGGTCAGCGCGTGCAGTACGACTCGCTGGGCGAAGGTGCCGCGCATGATCTCGTCGGAGGCGGACTCGACGCGCTCGAAGAACGGCAGCGCCGACCCGCGCCAGCGCTCGAGCCATCGCAGCGAGAACAGCGACCTCCCCAGGCGCGTGACCCAGCGCAGCCGGAACGTGAGGACCCACATCAGGAACGCGGCCAGGGCGGCGACCGCCGCGGCGAACACGACGAGCTCGGCGCTAGAGAGGGGCACGACCGAGCGGCCGATCAGCAGCAGGCTCAGCGGCACGGAGTAGGCGAGGAACGCCAGGTCGAGCACCCAGACGTAGACGTTCACCGACCATGCCGCCGCCCCGGTGAGGCCGTCGCGCATCAGGGCCAGGGCCACGGCGGGCGCCTGGCCGGCGCTGCCCGGCGTGATCGCGGCGGTGAACAGCCCCAGCGCGTAGGCGCGCAGGCAGGCGCCCAGCGGGAGGGGGCGACCGCCGAGGGCGGTGAGCAGCCGCAGGCGGACGGCCCCGGCGGCGTAGTTGACGACGACGAGGGCGGCGCCGACCGCGAACGCCCACGCCGGCACGCGGCCGAGCGACCCCAGGTCCTCGCCGAGCAGCCACAGGGTGACCGCGAGCCCGCCCGCGCCGAAGACCAGCGCCAGCCAGGCCCCACGCCTCATCGGTAGAGGTGGGTGTACTCGGGGCTCGCCGTGACCGGGAGCTGGGCCCTGATCGCCTGCCTCTCCGGCTCGAGCCAGGCGGGCAGCTTGAAGGCGAGCCCGAGCTCCTCGAGGGGCTCGTCGGCCGTCATGCCCGGCCCCCTGGTGGCGAGCTCGATCACGCCCCCGCCGGGCCCGGGGAAGTAGACGCTGTTGAAGTACGTGCGGGCCCGCACCTTCGTGGTGGGGACGCCCTCTGCCATGACGCGCGCCCTGGCGGCCTCGAGGGCCTCGTCGTCCTCGACCTCGAGGGCGACGTGGTGGTAGCTGCCCCGGCCGATCCGGCCGGGCCCCTCCGCCGACGAGGCGACGAGCTCGAGGGCCCGGGCGGACCCTGCCCCGTCCCCGGCGGGCGTGAGGCGGACCCGTCCCGGCTCGCGCGCGCTCGCCTCGAGGTCCAGCACGCCGGTCAGGAGCGCCTCGGCGGCGGCGAGGTCGGGCGTGGCGTAGGTGACGGCGTCGATGCCCATCACCGCGTTCTCGGGGGCGATGCCGGCGGGAGCGAAGTAGCGCGTCGGCGTGAGCAGGCTGGAGGGCTCGGCGCCGGGCGGCGGTGGCGGCAGGGGAGGGGCCTCGCCGGCCACCAGCGCGAGGCGGGTGCCATCGGGGTCGGCGAACCGGACGACCTCGCGGCCGAACCGCGTGACGGTCGCGTGCTCCAGCTCGTGCCTCGCCAGGCGGTCGCGCCAGTAGTCGAGGGCGCCCTCTGGCACCCGCAGCGTGACCTCCTCGGTGCCCGACGCGCCCGGGTGCCCCGGGCCGGCGCCCGGCCAGGGGAAGAACGTGAGCAGGCTGCCCGGGCTGCCGGAGGCGTCCCCGAAGTAGAGGTGGTACGTGCGGGGGTCGTCGTAGTTGACCGTGCGCTTGACCACGCGCAGGCCGATGACCCGGTAGTAGAACTCGATGGTCTCCTGCGGCCGGCCGCTGATGCCGGAGACGTGATGGACGCCGCGCGTCGGGACTGACAAGCTCTCGCCTCCGCTCGGCCGGCGCCGTTCGCGCCTCTGACGTGCGCGCGGCTGTTGAAAGGCTCCGGCCCGTTCGGCTAAGATAGCAAGGCTTTGCCGGCCGCCGGCCTCCGGCCGCGCGCGGCGGCACCAACGTGAAGCTCACACGGTAGTCCACCGGGAATCGAGAACTTGCGATGAAGTACAACAAAGGCGCCATCCTGCGCTCGATCGAGCAGCCCTTCCTGCGGGACGACATCCCCGAGTTCGACACCGGTGACACGATCCGTGTCGACTACAAGGTCACCGAGGGCAACCGGACCCGCGTCCAGGCCTTCGAGGGCGTCGTCATCGCGCGCAAGAACGGCCGCGGCGCCCGCAGCACCGTGACCGTCCGCAAGGTCTCGTTCGGCGAGGGCGTCGAGCGCATCTTCCCGCTCAACTCGCCGCTGATCAGCAAGATCGAGGTCGTGCGCCGCGGCCGGTCGCGCCGCGCGAAGCTCTACTACCTGCGCGAGCTGCGCGGCAAGGCCGCTCGCCTCAAGACCGACCTGGCCCGCCAGGAAGAGGACCGCGCCGCCGCCCGCGCCGCGCGCGAGCAGCAGAAGGACTGAGCTCCGGCCCGCAAGGGCCGCTCCGAACCACAGACGTAACTGGCCCGGGCCGCTGCGCCCGGGCCTTCCTCTGGTTCCCTCGCGTCGTGCGCTGAACAGGCCGCTGTACCGCAGCGCGGCTGCCTTGCCCACGAGACGGCGCCCACCGCGACCGGCAGTCCGCGGCGGCGCTCAGGCGATGACGAGCATCTCCTCGGGGTCGAACCGCTCGGTCCTCAGCACCTCGGCCGCCTCCGGCGTCGCGAGGTAGCGCTCGAGGGCCTGGAGAGCAGCCTGGTCGACGCCCGACCCGGCCTCGGCGGCGAGGATGGAGAGCGCCTCCTCGGGCGCGAACGGGTCGCGGTGGGGCCGCGGCGAGGTCAGCGCCTCGAACTGGTCGGCGACGGCGAGCAGCCTGACGTCGAACGGCAGCAGGTCGGCGGGGACGGCGCCGTGGTAGCCGCGTCCGTCGGGACGCTCGTGGTGGCCGGCGGCGAGGGGCACGACCTCGGCGTAGGCGTCGGCCCACGACAGGATGTGCTCGCCGTAGGCGGTGTGGCGCCTCACGACCTCGAGCTCGACCTCGTCGAGCGCGCCGCCCTTCTCCAGCACGGCGTTCGACACGCCGAGCGTGCCCACGTCGTGGAGCGCCGCCCCGCGGGCGAGGGCGCGGCGCCTGGCCGGCTCGTCGCCGGGGGCGACGACCTGGTCGAACATGCCCAGGGCCACCTGCTTCACGCGGCTCGAGTGCCGCGCTGTCCACGCCGACTTCGCGTCGATCACGCGGCCGAAGACGTCGGCCACGCGGCCCAGGCGCTCGTCGTCGACGTGCAGGGGCTCCTCGCGCGGGGCCACCGCCGCCAGCGAGTGCCAGGCGCGGTCGTGCCTGAGCGCCTCGTCCAGGTCGCCGGAGACGACCGGGTCCTCGAACGCGGCGACGACGTCCGGGTCGAACCACGAGCCCGAGTGCTTCCTGACGAGCTCGACCGCCGCGCGCGGGCCGTCCTCGGCGAAGTGCTGCGCGACCGCCTGGGCGAGCGCGACGATGCGACCTGCCAGGGGGATAGCCTCGCCGGCCGCCCCGGCGGGTGCGCCGCTGCCGTCGTAGCGCTCGGACGAGGCCGCGATCGCCGCGGCCACGCCGCTGCCGAGCCCCATGTCGGCGGCGAGCCTCGCGCCGCGTTCGGCGTGCGTGCGCGCCAGGTGCGCCACGAGGTCGAAGCGCCCGAGCCCGAGGTCGAGCAGGTACTTCAGCCGCCACGGGCCCTTCACCGCGCCGACGAGCTGGCTGAACACCAGCGTGCTGCCCTCGCGGATGCGCTCGACGTCGAGGCGCCTGAGCGCCCGCCGCAGCCGCGCGTCGTCGCGGCCGAAGAGGTGGTAGAGCTGCGCCGAGTTCGCGGAGGCGCCCAGGTCCTTGAGCAGCAGGGCGTGGTAGAGGTCCTCGAGGTGCCGCTCGGGCAGGCCCAGCCGGCGGCCGACCCGCAGGCCGACGATCGCCGTCTTGAGCGCGTGCTCGTGCTGGTGGCCCTCGCTCACGTCGAGCGCGTGGCTCAGTGACGCCAGCGTGTCCCCGAGCGTCAGGGGCCGCGAGGCCTCCTGGCGCGTGACGCGAGAGCCCACGAGGAGGCGCGCGCCCTGGCGCTCGACGCGGATGGCGGGCTTCGGTCTCCTGGGATCTAGGGTCACGCGACAAGGATGCGGGTTCGGTCCTTACAGGAGCCTGACGCGAGCCCCAACGCCCGCTAACCTCCGGTTCACCGGGGCGTGCCTCCGGCCCCACGGGGACGGGGCTCTTGGCCCTCGCGGCCGCTAGCCGCGGGGGGCGCGGTGGTGGCCGCTAGCCGCGCGGCGGTTGGGGGTCGCGTTGGCCGCTAGCCGCGTGGCGGCGGGACCTCCGCGGTCTTCCGGATGCGGAAGGTCGTCGACGCGAAGACCCAGAACCCCCGGCGCTCCTGCGAGGTGAGCTCGAGGCCGTGGCGCTCGACCCAGATGGGCACCTCGTAGGGGGCGAAGCGGTCGCGGGTGACGACCTCGAGGCTGTCGCCCAAGGGCATCGCGGCGAGGCGCTCCTGGATGCGGACGAGCCCGATCGCGCACGACGTGCCGCGGTTGTCGAGGCGGTGGATGGTGGCGCCGGCCGCCCGCTCGCTCCTGGCCGGCGCGCCGGTCCTCGTCACCCGCCTCCCTCCCTGAGGTCGTCGAGGTCGCACACGCCCCTGACCGGCGAGCAGGCCCGGTAGAGCGGGCAGGTGATGAAGATGACGACGAGCGCCGCGATCAGTCCCAGCTTCAGCGGCACGAGCAGGCCGATGCCGTCGCGCCAGAACGGGCTCAGCACGCCGCCGTACCGCAGCGCCATCCACAGGCCCGTCAGCACGATTGTCGGCAGGGAGGTCCGCACCACCCAGCGGAAGCGCTCGAGCTGACGCGCCCCCGCGACGACCGCGTCGAGGTTCGGGTGCCTACGGCCGGCCGGCACGGCCGCGCCCAGGTTGAAGAGCGCTCCGCCCAGCCACGCCGCGAACGCCCACAGGTGAGCCGTCCTGACCACAGTCAGGTACCCGGACCCGGCGCTGTCGGCCCACGACCACACCCCGAGCAGGCCGGCACCGAGCGCGAGGCCCGCCCAGGCCGCGGCCCGGCTGACGTGCGCGCGGGTCACGAGGACGGCCAGCGCCAGGCCGCCGAGGAGCAGGAACGACGACTCCGAGGGCGCGAGGTAGCCAACCACCAACGGGGCGGTCGCGCCCGCGACGAGCAGGGGAGCGAGGTAGCGCCCGAGCAGCCTCACGCGGTCCAGGAGCGAGTCGTGCAGCGCCGCCACGCGCTCGGGGTCCAGCCCCTCCTCGCGGCGCCGGAGGTAGAAGAGCCGCCACGCGAGCATGCCCGTGGGCAGCGCCAGGCTCCAGAAGGCGGTCCAGCGCCAGACGAGCGCGAAGCCCTCGAGGCCGTGCACCCGCCCCGTGAACAGCACGCCGAGGAGCGAGGCGATCGAGATGAGGAGGAAGGCCATCTTCGGCAGGAGCGGGGTCTCGGTCCGGACCTGCACGGTGACCTGGGCGCCGAGGAGGCGCGCGCCCGCGGCCGCGCCGGCTGCCGGCAGCGCATGGGTGGTGGTGCTGGGGTCGGCCATGGCTGACCGGAAGGTAATGCTCGGTCGCGTTCGCGGGCGTTGACCTCGGTCAAGGCCGCCGCGGCTGGGCGGGGCGGCCGAGGTCACGGTTCGCGCGTCCCGGCCCTTACGCAGCGCGTGTTTGCAGCGGCGCGCTCTGCTCTGTTACACTGACGTTCGCCCGGTCATCCGGGCGCGACCTTCGTGGGGCTGTGGCGCAGTTGGGAGCGCGTCTGAATGGCATTCAGAAGGTCAGGGGTTCGAATCCCCTCAGCTCCACCA
>DATGNP010000249.1:0-2810 GCA_035306665.1 Trueperaceae bacterium | reverse complement strand
GCATGCGGTTCGTGAGCACCGACGTCAGGGCCAGCGGCACGCACGCCAGCAGCGTCAGGAGCGGGTCGATGAAGGCCATCACGGCCAGCGCGACGACGCCGTAGAGCGCGAAGCCCCAGAAGTCGACCCAGTTCTCGACGTACTCGCCGATGTCGTTGACGTCGTCCCGGAAGCGCGTCACGGACTCGCTGGGCGACTCGGGCAGCCGCCGGGAGCCGGCGGCCGCCAGCAGGTGCCTCAGCACGTTGTGGCGCACGTGCAGCGTGATCTCGGCCCAGTAGCTCGCCCACGTCCGGATCGCGACGACGAACAGGCCGATGCGGCCGACGTCGAGGGCGAGCGCCAGCGCCAGGAACGTCCACGCGTCCCAGCCCGCCGGCGCGGCGCCGGAGAGCGAGTCGAAGACGCCCTTGGTCAGCAGGCCGGTCATGACGGGCAGCAGGTGGATAAGCGCCCACAGCAGGCTCGTGCCGACGAACAGCCGGCGCCTCTGGCGGACGAGGCGCAGCGTCAGCAGCAGGGGGTTGGTGTCGAAGCTCAGGCTCATGCTAGGTCCTCGAGCAGCTCGGCGTCCTCGGGAGCGAGCCGCGTGGCGCCGGCGCGGCCGGCGACGTTGAGGTCGAGCGCCAAGGCGGCGCGTCTGAGGCGGGCGTAGCGGGAGGCGGGGTCGGCGGCGAGGGCGGCGCGCGGGCCGGCCTCGACGACGCGGCCGCCGTCCATGACCATGATCTCGTCGACCCTCTCGACCGTCTCCAGGCGGTGGGCGATCACGATCGCCGTCCGGCCGTGCAGGAGCCTCTCGAGGGCGACCTCGAGGCGGCGCTCCGTGACGGGGTCCAGGCGGGAGGACGGCTCGTCGAGGATCACCAGGCCGGGGTCCTTGAGGAACACGCGCGCGAAGGCGATGAGCTGCGCCTCGCCGGCCGAGAGGTTGCGGCCGCCGGAGTCGAGCTCGGTGTCGAGGCCCTGCTCCTGCCCGCGGAGCCAGGCGCCGAGGCCGAGCTCCGCCAGCACGTCCAGGATCACCTCGTCGGGGACGGAGGGGTCGAAGAACGTGAGGTTGTCGCGCAGCGTGCCGCGGAAGAGCTGCACCTCCTGCGTGACGAGCCCGATGCGCGCACGCAGGCGCTGGAGGTCGACGTCGCGCGTGTCGACGCCGCCGACCCTCACGCTCCCGGCGCTGGGGTCGTAGAGGCGGAAGACGAGGCGCGTGAGCGTCGTCTTGCCCGAGCCAGTGCGGCCCAGGAGGCCCAGCCGGCGGCCGGGCGCGAGGTGGAACGACACGCCGTGCAGCGTGAGCTGGTCGGCGCTGGCGTCGAGGTAGTGGAAGTCGACGCCGTCGAACGTGACCGCCAGCGGGCCGGGCGGCAGCTCGGCCGTGCCGCCGGGCGGCAGCGCCGAGCGCGTGCGGAACAGCTCGCCGACGCGCTGCACGCCGGCGGCGGCCTTCTGGAGCTCCTGGAGCTGCTGCGTGATCTGCTCGATCGGGTTCTGCAGCATGAACAGGTACTGGAAGACCATGTAGGCGGCGCCGACGGTCATGTCGCCGCGGCGGACGAGGTAGATCGAGGTGCCGACCGTCACCGCGATGCCGACCACGAACAGGCCGTAGCTCGACAGCCACACGACGCTGCGGAGCATCCAGGCGCGCCGCGTGTCGCGGTAGACGCCGCGCATCACGCCACGGAAGCGGTGCAGGGAGTACGCGCCCGCGCCGTTCGCGCGCAGGTCGTCGAGGCCCTGCAGCCGCTCCTCGATGAAGCCGAACTGGCGGGCGTTCGCCTCGCGCTCGAGGTTCGAGGCCGGCACGCCGACCCGCCTGGTGAGGGTCAGGGTCACGAGCTCCAACGCGACGAAGCCTGTCAGCGCGGCGCCCATCAGCGGCTCCTCGAGCCACAGGGCCGCCAGGATGCCGACGAGGAGCAGCAGGCCGCCGAACACCCTCACCGAGAACTGGGAGAGGAAGTTCGACAGGCTCGTGATGTCGCCGTCGATGCGCTCGATCATCTCGCCCGCCGTGCGGGAGTTGTGGAAGCCCATGTCCAGGTCGAGCGTGTGGCGGGTGAGGTCCTCGCGCAGGTGGTTGGTCGCGCGCCAGCCGACCGCCGCCGCGACGTACGTCGCGAAGGCGTTGAGGAGCTGCGTCACGACGGCCACGGCGAGGAACGAGAGGGCGAGCGTCGTCAAGCGCGCGCCGGGCGCCGCGCCCAGGGCGCCGTCGATGAAGCGCCGCATGATCTGCGGCACGAGGAGCTGCAGCCCGGTCGCGGTCAGCAGGAGGACGGCCATCAGGGCCGCCATCCCGCGCTGCGGCGCGAGGTAGCGGCGCAGCATCGCGAGCATCGAGGTCGCCGCGGGCTGGCGCGCGTTGGTGGTGGCTGTGCGGGTGGTCATGTCACCTCGTCCGTCTTCGGTGTTCGAGCGTGCTGTCTCTCGTTCGCCCGGGCCGCGCACGCGAGAAGAAGGCCGCGGGCTCCTCTCGGGTCGCCCACGGCCGGGTCCTCGCTCGGTTGACGAAGCTGACTAACCGGTCACAGGGCAGACCACTCCCATGCCATCCCCGACACCGAACGGTGCCGTGGTGAGGGGGAAGGGGACGCGCAGGCGGTCTGCCATGACCGCACGACTCTAGTCGAGACCCCCGCGGGCTGTCAACCGGCGCCCGGGCGCCGCGCCGGCGGCGTCACGGGCGCGGGGCGCCCGCGGTGTCACGGCAGCGTCCGCCTTAGACTCGCGGCATGCGGGGCTCGTGGCTCGGGCACGTCACCGGCGCGGCGGCGCTGGGGTTCCTCGCGCTCGCGCTGCTCGTG
>DATGNP010000248.1:0-9150 GCA_035306665.1 Trueperaceae bacterium | reverse complement strand
CCGTCGGGGCGGAAGGTGAGCACCGTCCGCCCGCGCGAGGGTGGGAGGTCCGTGCCGCTGCGGACGAAGACCAGGCCGTCCCCGCCCTCCTCGTGGCGGTGCAGCCAGGTCCCGTGGA
Organism: Trueperaceae bacterium; assembly: GCA_035306665.1. GTDB lineage: Bacteria > Deinococcota > Deinococci > Deinococcales > Trueperaceae > DASRWD01. Next base: position 9,032 of record DATGNP010000248.1, on the reverse strand, counting down.
TCAGACCGACGTCGACGGCGTGTCCCAACGAAGACCATCTCCCCTCCGCGGTCGCGTCGCGCCGCGGCTCCCCCGCGCGGCCGTGCGTGAAGGGGGCGAGAAGGAGCGAGGCGACCGTCGCGGGTCAGGTGATGACGGGGGTATGGGAAGGAGGGTGGAGGCGGGCTGGCCCAGGTCCCACTCGCGGCCCGCTAGGGGCCGTGCGGCAAGCGCCCGAGGCTCGCGTGGAGACATACTGCTCCTCGGCGCGCCCGAGTGCAAGCGTTCCCCGCCTGCGTAGTGGCAATCTCAGCAGCCGCTCATCCGGCGCCGCCGTATCCTGGGCCGGTGACAGCCTTCGTGGCGACGGCCGTTCCGTGCGCCCGCGGAACCGGCGCCGAGCGCGCGCCAGGTCCCGCGGAGGCCTGACGGTGAGCACGGGCAGGCTGGCACCCGAGAAGCAGACCGAGTCGGTCAGCGCCGCGAACCGCGCGGTGCGGCTGCTCCAGGAGCTGTTGGAGCACACCAGCGAGGCGGTCTTCGTGCTCGGCAGCGACGACACCGTCATCGACTGCAACCCGCGCGCCGAGCTGGCCCTGGGGGCCAGACGCGGCGAGCTGCTGGGCCTGCCTCTCTCCGAGCTCGTGCCGATGGGCTCGCCGCTGCTGGCGCTGCTGGCGGTGCAGGACGCCGACGAGCCCCTGCGCCTCGAGGTGGAGCTCGAGCGCCGCGACGGCGGCTTCGTGCCGGTCGAGATGCTGGCCAGGCGCCTCGACGGGGGAGCGACCCTGCTGCTGTGCCGCGACACCACGGTCTCGCGCTCCGCCGAGCAGGCGCTGGAGCGCAGCGAACGGCGCTTCATGGCGCTCGTCAAGCACTCCTCCGACGTCACGATCGTCCTCGACGGCTCGGGCGGCGTCAGCTACGTCTCGCCCTCGATCGCGCGGCTGGGCGTCCACCAGCCCATCTACACCGAGTCGCAGCTGTGGCGCGTGCTGCACCCGCGCGACCGCGCCCGCGTCGAGTGCGAGATGAACGAGCTGAAGTCCTCGCGCGCCGGCTCGTCCCCGCAGTCGCCGCCCCGCGTCTCGCGCTTCCGCTACCGCGTCCGCGGCGAGTGGCGCTGGGTCGAGGCGGTGGGCACCGACCTCCGCGACGACCCCGACGTGCGCGGGATCGTCCTGAACGTCCGCGACGTCACCGAGCGCGAGGAGTCGGCGCAGCGGCTGCGCGTGAGCGAGGCCTACTACCGCGCGATCTTCGAGAAGAGCCTCGAGGGCGTCGTGCTGTTCGGGCGCGACAGGCGGGTGCGGTCGGTGAGCGGGGCCGTCGTCCGCATGCTCGGCCATCCCGCCGACTTCTACGTCGGCACCGAGCGCAGCGACCACGTCCACCCCGACGACCTCGACGCGTTCAACGACGCCTTCGACATGGCCGAGGCCGTGCCGGGCATCACGGAGGGCGTGCGCTACCGGTTCAGGGACGCGCGCGGCGAGTGGCGCTGGCTCGAGGGCACGGTGACGAACCTGCTCGAGGACCCCGACGTGCGCGCCTTCGTCCACAACTTCCGCGACATCAGCGACCGCGTCAGGGCCATGGAGAAGATCCAGAACCTCAACGACGAGCTCAAGCGCCGCCTCGACCACGTCCAGTCGCTGCGGCGCATCGACATGGCCATCACGAACTCGGTCGACGTCAGGCTCGTCCTCGACATCTTCATGGACCAGCTCGTGCAGGACCTCGGCGTCGACGCCGTCGCCGTGCTCCTCTACGAGCCCGCCGGCCAGGTGCTGAGGCCGTCCGTCGGGCGCGGCTTCACGGCCGAGCTCAGGCAGCGCCTGCGCCTCGCTCTCGGGGACGGGCCCGCCGGCCGGGCCGCGCTGGAGCAGCGCTCGATCTTCCTGCCCGACCTCGCCAACGAGCCGCAGAAGGGCGCCGCGATCGCCGAGGTGCAGCAGGAGGAGTTCGCCAGCTACATGGCGGTGCCGATGTTCGCGAAGGGCCAGCTACAGGGCGTCATCGAGCTCTACACCAGGCAGACGCTCGAGCCCGACGACGAGTGGCTCGAGTTCCTCGAGACCTACGCCGACCAGGGAGCCATCGCGATCGAGAACGCGCAGCTGCTGCGCTCGCTGGAGCGCTCGAACGTCGAGCTGCAGCGCGCCTACGACCGGACGATCGCCGGCTGGGCCAACGCGCTCGACCTCAAGGACGAGGACACCGCCGGCCACAGCAAGCGCGTGACGGACATGACCGTGCGGCTGGCGCGGCGCCTGGGGATGACGACCGACGAGCTCGTCCACGTCCAGCGCGGCGCGCTCCTCCACGACATCGGCAAGATGGGCATCCCCGACTCGATACTCCTCAAGCGCGGCCCGCTCACCGACGAGGAGTTCGAGGTCATGCGGCGCCACCCGGTCTACGCCTACGAGCTGCTGGGTCCCATCGAGTTCCTCAGGCCCGCGCTCGACATCCCGTACGCGCACCACGAGCGCTGGGACGGCACCGGCTACCCGCGCGGGCTCAAGGGCGAGGAGATCCCGCTGGCGGCGCGGATATTCGCGATCGTCGACGTGTTCGACGCGCTCACGTCGGACCGTCCCTACCGCAAGGCATGGACGCGCGAGGAGGCCCTGGCCCACATCCGGCGCGGCGTGGGCACGCACTTCGACCCGCGCGTCGCCGAGGCGTTCTTCGAGCTGATCGAGACGAGCGGGGAGTGACCCGCGGCCCCTGACGGGGCCCTTCGCGCGCCGCTGGCCGGGCTCGACCCGTGCCACCTGGCCGGGCGCCTCGCGGGTCCCTTGGCCGCTCGCCGCCTGAGCGCCCGCGAGGGCTACGCGCGCGTTCGCGCCGCTCCCGGACGCGCCGGGGCCGGGCGATATGCTGGCGCGCGTGACCCGTTCCGTCCGCTCAGCCCTCTCCGTCGTGCTCCTCGTCGTGGCCGGTGCCGGCGCCTACCTGCTCGGGACGAGCCTGCGGCCGGGTCCCGAGCCGGCCGGCACGGCGCTGCAGGAGCCGGTCGCCGTCTCGGGGCTGACGCTCGTCGACCAGCGCGGCGCCGCGTTCGACCTCGCCGGGGACCTCGAGGGCGACGTCGCCCTCGTCTTCTTCGGCTTCACGCGCTGCCCCGACGTCTGCCCGCTGACGATGGCCCAGCTCTCCAGCGCCTACGGCGCCGTGGGGGAGCCCGAGGACCTGAAGGTCGTGATGGTCACCGTCGACCCCGAGCACGACACGCCCGAGGTCGTGGGGGCCTACGTCGAGCGCTTCCACCCCGCGTTCGTCGGCCTCACCGGCACGAACCCGCAGGTCGCCGCCGCCGCCAAGGCGTTCTTCGTGGGGTACAGCGGCGCCGGCGTCGAGACGATCCACACCGAGTACGTGGCCGTGCTCGACCGCCAGGGGCGCATCGCCTACGTCTACGGGTCGGACGCGGTGCCGAGCCTGAGCCGCGACCTGCCGCGGCTGCTGCGGGAGCTGTAGGAGGCGTCGGGCGGGCGCACGCCCGGCTCGCACGTCGTCAGCCGGGTCCGAGCCGCACGACCGCGGGCCGCACCCGAGCCGCACGACCGCGGGCGGCGCCGCTCAGTTGGCGGCGGCCTCGAGGGCGAAGTCGCGCAGGGCGCGGGGCAGCACCAGGTAGCGGCCGCGCGTGCCGGCGATCAGGCCGCGGCGCCTCAGCTCCTGGACGGCGACGCTCGTCGTCTCGCGCGCCGCGCCCACCAGGCCCGCGAGGGTGTCGTGGGTGAGGGGCAGCGTGAGGCGGACCATGCCGTCGGCGACCTCCTGCCCGAACCTCTCGGCCAGGTCGACGAAGACGGCGGCCAGGCGCGCCGCGACGGGGGCGCCCTCCCAGCCCAGGCGCCGCGTGAGGCGCTCGAGCCGCCTGGCAGCGGCGCGCTCGAGGAGCTCGCGCGCGGCCTCGGGGCCGTCCGACAGGGGCAGGGCGACGACGCGCGTTCCGGGGCCCAGCGCGCTGGCGGTGTCTAGGTAGCGGGCCTGGAAGCGCGAGGCGGCGCCGGCTACGTCGCCGGGGCCGGCGAGGTCGACGAGGCGCTCCCGGCCCGGCGTGCCGCCCACGGCCAGCGCGAGCAGCCCGGAGGTGACGAGGAACGCCGACTCGGCCGCATCGCCCTGGTGGTAGAGGGTCTCGCCCGCCGCGAGCATGAGGCCCCGCCCCAGCTCCTGCTGGGGTAGGACGAGGCCCTCCGCGACCGGGGCCGGCTGCGCCTGGGGCGGCAGCAGGTCCGGCTGGGCCGCGGGAGGAGGCGAGGAGGCGTCGAAGGCCGGCGTCATGCCTCGATTGTATGCCTCCTCGCCGCGATCGCACGTGGCCCTGGTCTCAGGCCTAGCTGGTCATGGCCGCGTTCCCGGCCGTGGGGGCGCCGGCGCCTCGCGCGTTCTAGCCTGCCAGGTGCACGGCCCTGCCCGCGACGAGGGTGGCGACCGGCCAGCCCTTCAGGGGCTCGCCCTCCCACGGCGTGTGCTTGGCCTTGCTCCTGAACCGCGCGCCCTCCACGGCGCGCTCGGTCTCGAGGTCGAGGACCGTGACGTCGGCAGGGGCCCCTGGGTCGAGGCGCGGCGCGGGCCAGCCCATGACGCGTGCCGGCCCGTCCTGGAGCAGCCACAGCAGGCGCTCGAGGGGCAGCTCTCCCGCCGCGACCAGGCGCGTGTACAGCAGCGGGAAGGCGACCTCGAGGTTCGCGATGCCGAAGGGCGCGCTGAGCATGTCCTGCTGCTTCTCGGCGAGCGTGTGGGGCGCGTGGTCGGTGCCGATGGAGTCGACCGCGCCGCCCGCCAGCGCCGCCCTCAGAGCGGCCACGTCGTCCGCGGTCCGGAGCGGCGGCGCGACCTTGTAGACCGGGTCGAAGCCGGCGAGGCTCTCGTCGGTCAGCGTGAGGTGCTGGGGCGTGACCTCCACCGTGACCGGCGCGCCGCTGGCCTTCAGCCAGGTCGCCACCTCGAGCCCCCGCCGCGAGCTCACGTGCGCGAGGTGGACGCGGGCGCCGGTCAGGCGCGCGACCTCGCCGTCGCGGAAGATCATCACGGCCTCGGCGGCGTCGGGGTTGCCGGGCAGGCCCAGGCGCTGGCTGACGGCGCCCTCGTGCATGACGCCCCCGTCGCGCAACGAGGGCTCCTCGGAGTGCGTCTGCACGACGAGCCCGAGCTCGGCGGCGTACTCGCAGGCGCTGCGGAACAGGCGCGAGTCGGCCACGGGCACGCCGTCGTCGGTGACCATCACGGCCCCGGCCGCCCGCAGCGCGGCCATGTCGGTGAGCTCCTCGCCCCTCAGGCCCTTGCTGATCGCGGCCGCGGGCCGCAGCCTGGCGCCCGCGACGCGCGCCGCGCGCGCCACGAGGTCGGCCACGATGCCCGGGTCGTCGACGACGGGGTCGGTGTTCGCCATCGACACGACGGTGCCGTACCCGCCAGCCGCGGCGGCGGCGAGGCCGGAGGCGAGGTCCTCCTTGACCTCCTGGCCGGGGTCGCGCAGGTGGACGTGGAGGTCGAGGAACGCCGGGGTGACGAGCCGCCCCTCGGCGTCGACCTCCTGGTCCACGGCGCCGCCGAGGTCGAGCCCCTCGATCACGCCGTCCCTCACGTACAGGTCGTGGACGCCGCGGTCGCCGGCCCCGTCGAGCAGGCGACCGCCTCTCAGCACGAGCCTCACTTCTTGCCCACCAGGAGCGAGTAGAGGACGGCCATCCGCACGGGCACGCCGCTCGCGACCTGCCGCTCGACGAGGCTGCGCTCGCCGTCGGCCAGTTCGCTCGCCACCTCGACGTCGCGGTTCAGCGGGCCGGGGTGCATGACGAAGGCGTGCGGCGCGGCCAGCTCGAGATGGGCGGGCCGGACCTGGTAGCGCGCGACGTACTCGGCCAGCGACGGCAGCCGCTTGGGCCCCAGTCGCTCGTGCTGGATGCGCAGGGCCATCACGGCGTCGGCGCCGGTCACGGCCTCGCGCAGGTCGGCCGTCAGGTGCACGCCGGGCAGGCGCGACAGCTCGCGCGGGAGCAGCGCCGCCGGCCCGCACAGGACGACCTCGCCGCCGAGGAGCGTGAACAGCTCGGCGTTCGAGCGGGCCACGCGGGAGTGCTCGACGTCGCCGACGACGGCGAGCCGCCGGCCGGTGAAGGGCCTCTCGCGCTCGGCGGGCGGCAGGCCGGCCGCGGTGAGCGCTGCGCGCAGCGTGTAGGCGTCGAGGAGCGCCTGCGTGGGGTGGGCGTGCCGGCCGTCGCCGGCGTTCACCACCGCGCCGTTCGTCCAGCGCGCCAGCTGGTGCGGGACGCCAGCCGACGGGTGCCGCACGACGTAGAGGTCGGCCTGGAGCTGCTCGATCGTGCGCAGCGTGTCCCTGATGCTCTCGCCCTTCCTCAGGCTCGAGCCGCCGGCGGCGAACGAGATCACGTCGGCGGACTGCGCCCGGGCCGCGCGCTCGAACGACAGGCGCGTGCGGGTGCTGTCCTCGAAGAACAGCGTCGCGACCGTGTAGCCCTGCAGCGCCGGCACGCGCTTGACGGGCCGCGCCAGCACCTGCGCCATGACCTCGGCCGTGTCGAGGAGCGACACGACCTCCTCCGCGGTCCAGTCGGTGAAGTCGAGGAGGTGGCGGTGGCGTCTGGCGGCTGCGGCCGGGGGCGTGGGCGGGGGCGGGACCTGAGCGGCGGCGCCGATCACCCGTGACGCTCCCACAGCTCGACGCCGTCGGTGCCGTCGATCTCCTGCAGGAGCACGTGCACGATCTCGGAGCGGCTGGTCGGCACGTTCTTGCCGACGTAGTCGGCGCGGATCGGGAGCTCGCGGTGGCCGCGGTCGACCATCACCGCGAACTGGATCGCCGCGGGACGGCCCATGTCTACGACGGCGTCGAGCGCCGCGCGCGCCGTCCTGCCGGTGTAGAGCACGTCGTCGACGAGCACGATCTTCGCGCCGTGGACGTCGAAGTCGACCTCGGTGCGCTTGACGACCGGCTGCAGGGAGATCTCGGTGAGGTCGTCGCGGTAGAGGGTGATGTCGAGCTTCCCGACGGGGGGCCGCGTGCCCTCGAAGCGCTCGATGAGGTCGGCGAGCCGCTCGGCCAGCGGCACGCCGCGGGTGTGGATGCCCACCAGCGCCACGTCGCCCGCGCCCTTGTTGCGCTCGATCACCTCGTGGGCGATGCGCCTCAGGGCCCGGTCGAACTCCGCCGGGGACATGATCGTCGACTTGAGTGTGACGTTCTCGGTCTCTTGCATCTCGCTCCCTTCCCGGCCTCACGGGACCGGATTAAAGGTCTAGGCAGCATAACGCCGCGTCTCGTCCACGGTACGTCGCCGCGTCCCGCCGGAGGGTGGCCGTGCGCCGCCGACGAGGCGCCGACCGCCGCGCGAGACCTGCGCCGGCGGACGCCGGCCCACGCGCCCACGAGACCGAGAAGGCGCCGTTCCCGACGGGCCGGAAGCCCTACGGGCGGCCCCGGTGACCGGTGGTATCGTCCGGCCATGACAGAGACGGCGACCCAGGCGCCCGCGACCGGCGCCGCCAGGACCTACGGCAACATCATCGGCGGCCGCAGCGTGACCAGCCCGAGCACGTTCGCGTCCCGCAACTCGAGCCGCCTGGACGACGTGGTCGGGCACTTCCCCGAGGCCACGAAGGACCAGGTCAGGGAGGCGTGCGTCGCCGCCCGGGAGGCGTTCGCGACCTGGTCGCGCACCCCCGCGCCGATCCGCGGCCAGCTGATCGGCCAGCTCGGCAAGGCGCTGGAGCGCGAGAAGGAGTCGCTCTCCAGGCTCGTGACGCGCGAGATGGGCAAGACCCTCAAGGAGGCGCGCGGCAGCGTCCAGGAGGCCATCGACACCTGCCACTTCTTCCAGTCGGAGGGACGCCGGCTCTACGGCCAGACCGTGCCATCGGAGATGCCGCGCAAGGCGCTGGCCACCTACCGCCGGCCGCTCGGGGTCGTGGGCATCGTCACCGCCGGCAACTTCCCGATCGCCGTGCCGTCGTGGAAGATCGTCCCCGCGCTGCTCACCGGCAACACGATCGTGTGGAAGCCGTCGGAGGACGCCCCGGCCGTCGCCTACGCGTTCGCGAAGCTGATCGAGGAGGCAGGCATCCCGGCGGGCGTGCTGAACGTCGTCTTCGGCGGCGGCGCCGGCGCGGCGGGCGAGTTCCTCGTCGACATGATGGACGAGGGCCGCCTCGACAAGTTCGCGTTCACCGGCAGCACCGCCGTCGGCAGGCGCATCGGCGAGATCGCCGGCCGCAACCTGCTGCACCCGACGCTCGAGCTGGGCGGCAAGAACCCGCTCATCGTCATGCGCGACGCCGACCTCGACAACGCCGTGCAGGGCGCCGTCTTCTCGGCGTTCGGCACCGGCGGGCAGCGCTGCACGTCGGCCGGCAACGTCATCGTCGACGCGCCCGTCTACGACGAGTTCAAGCGGCGCTTCCTCGAGCGGGTGAAGGCGATAAGGATCGGCGACCCGAACCGGCACGACGACGTCCTCTACGGGCCCTTCATCAACCAGCGCTTCTTCGAGACCTGGGTGAAGCACTACGACTGGGGCCGGGAGGACGGCGCCACGCTGCTCTACGGGCAGGGCCGCATCGAGGCCGGCAAGGCGCCCGAGGGCTTCGTGGGCGACCCCGACGCCGCGTACTACGGCTGGCCGACGGTGTGGGAGGGCGTGAGGCCCGGCATGCGGCTGTTCCAGACGGAGGTCTTCGGCCCCACGATCAACCTCGTGAAGGTCGACGGGATCGAGGAGGCCGTGCGCGTCGCGAACTCGGTGGACTACGGCCTCTCGAGCGCGATCTACACGAACGACCGCGAGTGGGTGCACCACTTCAAGGAGCACATCGAGGCCGGCATGTCCTCGATCAACAACACCACCGTCGGCGCCGAGGCGCACATGCCGTTCGGCGGCGTGAAGGGCTCGGGCAACGGCACGCGCGAGTCGGGCATCTGGGTGATCGAGGGCTACACCTACTGGCACGCCGTCAACGACGACGTCTCCGGCAAGCTGCAGCTCGCGCAGATGGACACCGCGTACGTCGAGCCGAAG
>DATGNP010000247.1:0-3012 GCA_035306665.1 Trueperaceae bacterium | reverse complement strand
TGGGCCTCCCAGAGCGTCACGTTCACCGTGCCGCAGGGGTCCGCCCCCGCCTGGCAGGACCTGCTCGTCAGGCCGACGTCGGGCGACGAGGCGGCGGCGCGGTTCTTCGTAGGTCACCCCTTCACGGGCTCCGCCTCCGAGCTGCAGGGGGCGCTCGACGACCTGGGCGAGGGAGCCCACGTGCTCCTGCCCCCCGGCGAGCTGGCTCTACCGGGCCAGGAGCTCGTCATCGACCTAGTCCACCTGTACGGCCATCCCGAAGGCACCGAGCTGTCCCTCGACCCCGGCGGCGGCGTGCTCGTGGCGACCGGCGGGAACGGCACGGCGGGACTGGCCGACGTGACGGTGGAAGGCGCCTACGTCGCGTTGCGGCCCGTGGGGCTGAAGGTGGCGCAGGACGCCACGACCCAAGTGACGTTCGAGCGGCTCGCTTTCACCGGTGCCACCTTCGGCACGGAGGCGGGATCCCCTGGCGGCCTCGGACGCGTCGCCCTCCTCGACAGCCGGGTGGTGGTCACGGGCGGGGCCGAACTGGCGCCCCTCGAGGAGCTCGTGGTGCGCGGGACGCATCTCGCCGCGCACGAAGTTCACCTGAACGCCGTCGATGGCGAAGCCGCCATAGAGGGCTCCACAGTCGTCGGCTTCGGACTCGTCTACGTGAGCGCGCTGGCGCGTCTGTCGGTCGTCGGCTCGACCCTGCGCGCCGAGAGCGGCGACGTCACGCTGTGGGCCACCGGCCGTCAGCTCCCCGAACCGCCCGTCTTCGGCCGGCTCGAGGTGCGCACGAGCGTCGTCGAGGCGCTCACGAAGCCGCCCGTGAACGGCACGCTCGAGCTCACCGGCGTGGCTAGGTTGGCCGCCTGGGGCACCTCCCTGGAGCTGGTCGAGAACGAGCGCATCGCCGCCAGCGAACGCGTCGAGGTCGAGCTCGAGGGCGCCGGCGACGAAGGCGCTCTCCTCGCCCTCCGCGACAACGTCGACATCGCTGCGGGGCGCTTCGCCGAGGACAGCGCGGCGAACCGGCGCGCTCGCGTGGCCGTGAGGCTCGACGGCGGGGGGTCGGCCGCGGCCCGCCTGGAGATGACCGGCAACCACGTCAGGTCGGCACGCGACTTCATCGTGGATGCGAGCTCGCCGACAGGGTCCCTGGAGGTGTCGGGGAACGTCGTGGAGCCGGGGCTCGCGCACGACGACGCGGCAGCGGAGGTCTACCTCACCACCGACGGCGCAGCGACCCTGTCGGACAACGTGATCGGGGGCGGCGCCGGGCTGCAGGTCCAACTGGAACCGTACTCCGACGGGGAGACGGGACCGGGCATCATCACCGGCAACCGCCTGACGGCCGTGACGGGCCATGAGCAGGACATCAGGCTCATCAGCGAGAAGCCGTGTCAGGTCACGGACAACGTCGCCGTGGCGGGCGACCCGTCGGACCCGTTGTCGGGCTTCGCCACCGTCGAGTGCTCGACGGAACGCCACCCCGGGTCCGACGCGACGATCGCCCGCAACGACATCACGGCCTACGGCGACGGCGTGCGGCTCATCCTGTACGACCTGGACGAGGTGGTGGTGGAGCAGAACAGCTTCGCGGCCCCCGATGGCTACCTGGACGTCGACGCGAGCGACGTTAACTTGGTGTTCCGCGACAACGAGGTCACCGCCAACATCCCCCTGCTCGCCTTGTGGACCGAAGAGACGGTGACGGTCACGAACAACGAGTTCCTCCTGACCGGCGACGACCCTCGCGGACTGGAGTTCAGGCAGCCCGCGACGCTCACCGTCACCGACAACACGTTCACCGTCGCAGGCGAGCCGGCGAACCGCGGGGTGGCGATCGAGGGCACCGTCCGCTATCGGACGGAGGTCTACGTCCGCGGCAACACGTTCACCGGATTCGGGGCGGCGGTCCTGATGGAGGTGAGCGGCGGTGAGCTCACCGGCGCGATCACCGACAACCACTTCGACTTCCCGATGAGCAGCCCAGGGCAGGGCGGGCACTTCATCGTCACCGGGTCGACCGTCCAGCTCGACATGACGATGAACCGCTGGGGAGACATCAGCGACGAAGGCGAAGCCCGGAGCCTGTTCCTCATCGAGAGGGACGACGAGAGCTTCGTGAGCATCGCCGTGAACCCCATCAGGACCGACTAGGGCTCGCCCACCGATTGGACACGCCACTCCCCACGCCCTATCATCCGAGACCTGAACCGTAGATCGAACGTCGTCCTCCCCGCCACCACGCGGTCGTAAGGAGCGCAGCATGACGCACGTTCGAACCCCCCGGCTCGCCTTGGCGGCGCTGGTGGCGGCAGCGGTCTCGCTCGCGACGGGGTGCGCCGGACCGGCTCCCGAGGAACCGGGACCGATGACGGAGTTCTACGTAGACCCGGCCGCCGGAGACGACACGAACGTAGGCAGCGCCGAGAAGCCGTTCCGGACGCTGACGCACGCGCTGACGGTGGCCGAGTCCGGTCACACCGTCCACCTGCGGGCGGGCACCTACGACGAGGCCAACGGCGAGGTCTGGCCGACCCAGAGCGGGTCTCCGCCCGTGGCGGAGCCCAACGTGCCCGACGGCGTCACGATCACGACCGACGGCGCCCTGGCCCAGCTCGTCGGCCCTGGAGCCGGCACGACGACGTCCGCCCTCGTGTTCGCGGGCGCGGCGACCGTCCGGGGCGTGTCGATCACCGGCTTCGTGCGCGGGGTCCTCGCGGGCCCTGGCACTGCGGTGCGGCTGGAGGACGTCAGGGTCAGGGGCAGCATACGGGAGGGGGTCTTCGCCTACGGCGACGCCGAGGTGACGCTGGACTCGTGCACGGTCAGGGACAACGCCGGCGCCGGCATCCTCGCGCAGGCCGCGGCGACCGTGACGGTCGTCGGGTGTCTGGTCCACGGGAACTCGCCCGGCATCCACGTCTCGGGCTCGGCAGCGGTGGACGTCACGGGCAGCGAGGTCTACGAGAACGGCACGGTGCCGGCCGGCAGCGAGAACAGCGGCGTGCACGTCGA
>DATGNP010000246.1:0-6571 GCA_035306665.1 Trueperaceae bacterium | reverse complement strand
CGGTGACCGCGCACTCGGCGACGTTCGCCTCCAGTCGGAACAGGGAGGCCGCGTCTCCCGCGATCGAGACCTCGTTGCCCTCGAAGGTGACGCTCCGGCCCGGCGACTCCTGGCGCTCGGCGAGGACCAGGACCTCGAGGGTAGCCGCGAACCCGTTCTGCGACACGCGCAGGTCGCCCGAGGTCGCGGTCCTGATCATCCGGCTCGAGAGCCAAGGACTGCCACGCCGGAGGCGCGCCATCGGGGACGGTCAGCGTCACCTCGCCCGGGGACCACGCGTCCGGCTCGACCGGTGCGCCGCCGAGCCGGACGAGGCCGCTCTCGCCGAACCCGGTCCCCTGCAACGTCACCTGCGTCCCCGCGGGGCCCGCGACCGGCGCCACGCTGCTGATGTGGAGGGCCTCCTCCGGTTCGGACGGTGTCGGCGGGCCGTCGGTGCCGCAGGCGGTGAGCAGCACGACGCAGAGGGCTGACGCTAGGGCGCGGTTCGGTGGCTTCATCGCGCATCCTCCTAGCGGGTCGTCTGTAGCGACGGCCTCGCTGCGTCAGGCTGCGCTCGGCCCCGTCACACGAGCGCTACGGCGGGCGGCCGGGAGGCTCCTCCCGCGCGCGGCCCCGCCCGCCGCTAGTGTTGAGCTTCCGTCTTCGCGGCTCGGCGTCCGCGCCTAGACTCCCGTCATGCGGTCCACCACTTCTCCGCACAGCGACCGTCCCGGACGCGCGGCAGCCTCTCGAACGCGGGGCGTGAAGGCCGCCGCTGCCGCCGCCCTCGTCGCCCTGACGCTCGTGCTCGGAGCCTGCGCGCCCAGCATCAGGATCGAGGCCGAGTTCCCGGCCACGACCGTGTTCACCGTGCGTCCTCAGAGCAGCGGCGTGCTGCTGTTCGTGCGCGTGCCCGCTTCCCGGCCCTCCGGCGGGATCCACGTCGAGCGCTCGCGGGGTCGCACCTTCCACATCCCGCCGGGTCACTACCCTCCCCCCGGCCAGTGCCGCGTGTGGAACCCCGACCTGCCGCCCGGCCGGCAGTCGAAGCCGGGCCCGTGCCACCGCCTCGAGCGCCGCGTGCCGCCTGGGAGCATCCTGATCTACGGCTGAGTGCCCACGGGGCCGAGGACGAGCTCGAGGCGGCTGACGCCCTCGAAGGAGAACTGCATCAGGTCCTCCAGGGCCCCGGCGCTGGTGACCTCGCCCCAGCGGTTGAGCGTGAGGTCGAGGGTCACGTCGGAGTCGACCAGGCTGAACGAGGCCGCCTGGGGCCGAGCCACGATGGGGAAGTCGAACACGTTCGAGGTGACGTCGCCCACGACGGTGCTGTCGTAGGCACGGAGCTCGATCGCGCGTGCGAGGTTCACGAAGCGGTTGTCGGTCACGTCGAGGGTCATGTCGCCGGCCGACGCTTGGACGCCGATGGCGACCGCCTCGTCGTTCGGCGTGCCAGTGTGGGTGAAGGTGTTGCCGCTGGCCTCCAGGTGCCGGACCGAGAAGACGTAGAGCATGCGCGTCACCTCGCCGTCGAACGTGACGGTGTTCCCCGACAGCCTAGTGGTCGAGCTCGAGCCGCTGAGGAAGAGCTGCGCCGCGTGGACGCGGTTGTCTGCGATCAGGCGGTCGGCGCGGTCGGATAGGGCACGCAGGCCGCCGGGGGCGACGACGTCGTTCCCGGTCATGGTCACGGCGCCTTCCCCGAAGCCGTACACGCTGAGCTCGTCGCGCGGGCCTTCGAGCGTTACCTCGTTGTCGACGAACCGGAGCAGCAGCGGGCCCGCGTCCAGTGACGACTCGCAGTAGACGCTGGAGGCGGTACGCCTCGAGTCGTAGTCGGCGCCCACGTTCACCTCGTTGCGCTCGACCAGGCAAGCGGCGGCGTGGACGAGGAGGTCGAACCTGGGGTCGTAACCGCCCGCGACGTTCACGACGTTGTCCTCGAACCGCACGGTCTTGCCGTGTGCCGTGCCCGGCTCGTCGCGCACCGCCAACCGCGACGACGCGTCGAAGAGGTTGTCCGCCACGACCACCTCGCCGCGCTCGCCCAGGAGGACGTCGATGGTGCCGTCGTCGTCCCCTGTCGACTCGATCCGGTTGCTGGTGATGGTCACGTCGGCGGGGGCCTTCCTGGTGTGCAGCTCGACGACGCCGTCCGACCGGATCAGGTTGCCCGTCACCTCGATGACGTTCGCGCCGCTACCCGAGGTCATGACGAAGACGCCCACGCCGTCCGGCACCCACCCCTCGGGTTCGAACCGCCCGGCCGCGATGTCCTGGTTGTCGACCAGCCTCAGCGTCGCCTCGCCGCCTGGGTAGCCGTGCACGGTGATGTGCACCGCGTCGGCGGCGCTCACACGCACGTTCTCGATGAGCTCCAGGCTCGCGCCCGACGCCGCCATCCGGATCACGCCGCTTTCCGCGTCTGGAGTGCCGGTCGCCCTGACCTCATGGGCCTCGATCACGCTGCCCTCGACCCGCAGGCGGCCCGCGTCCGGGATGGTGCCGTAGCCGGGACCCACGGGGACGTAGGCGTTTACCGTCACGTCGCCGTCGTGCGCTCGCAGGGTCGAGCCCGTGACGGTGGCCCGTTTCCAGGCGTTGACGAACAGGGAGCGTTGCGCCTCTAGAGACGCGCCGACGACGTCCAGGTCGCCCCGGCTCGACAGCCGTACATCGGGCGCCCGCAGCCGACCGCCCGACACGCTCGCGACGCTGCTGGCGTCCAGGTCCACCTTCCCGGTCACCACGGCGTGGACGTCGCGCATGGTCAGGTCGTAGGCGCCGAACCCGTTGGTGATGGGGTCGTGCCCGAGCGAAGAGCCGGTGAAGCGGAGGCCCTCGAGCAGCACCGCGGTCGGGTCGGGCTCCTCGGGCTCGGCGCCGGGGACGACCAGGAGCCCCGCGGGGCGGAAGGCGAGGTAGGTCCCGTCGATCTCCATGTCCGACAGCCCGGCCGCGCCGCCCTTGTCGACGATCATCACCACGCCGCCCGCACCGAGTTGGAGGAGCGTCCCGTCCGGGTGTCCGTGCAGGTGGACGCCGTCCACCACCAGCTCGAGACCCGGCAGCGTCAGCTCGCCCGGCGGCAGCAGGGCGTGGGTGCCGGGCTCGAGGTCGCCCAGGAACGCGCCCACGTCCTCCGGCTCGCCGTCGAAAGCCACGCCGACGAAGAACCCAGCGCTCGCCTGCCCGCCGACCGCGGGCGCCACGACGAGCTCCTGCCAGCCGGCGGGCGCGCCGCCCGGCACCTCGACTTCTAGCTCCTCGGCCGACCACGCGACGACGTGCGCCGCCACGCCGCCGAACGTGACGCTGCCGTCGGCGCCGAGGCCCGCGCCTCGCACCGTCACGCGGGTGCCGACGGGTCCCGCCGGCGGCTCGACGCTCGTGACGACCGGCTGAGTGCCGGATTGTTCTCGGTCGGGGGGCGGCGTTGTGCCGCAGGCCGAGAGCAGCAGGAAGGCGAAGGCGATCGCGAGCCAGCGCGAACACGACGACATGGGAACCTCCTCGCGTGGGCCCGCCGGAACGGCAGATCCCTCTGACCCGAGCCTGGGTGAGGAGGCGTCACACTGGCGTTACGCGTGAGGAACGACCCCGTGGCGACGGCGGAACGCTGCCGGTGTCCTGGGGTCGCGCGAGCCGCAGGCGGAGCGGCCGTGCTGCCCCACGCGCCTACGCCGCCCTGCGCAGGCGCACGCCGAACCAGCCGCGGAGCGCCTCCCAGAGGCGCTCGGTGGCGGCGAGCGGCTCGACCGCCGAGAACACCCCGTGGCTGGCGCCGGCGAGGCGCACGGCGGTGACGTCGACGCCGGCCTGGCGCAGGCGGGCCGCGAAGGCCTCGCCCTCGCTGCACAGCGGGTCGAACTCGCACGTGACGAGGAACGTGGGTGGCATGCCCGACACGTCGGGCGCGAGGAGCGGCGAGGCGCGCGGGTCCTCGCGCTCCTCCGGGCTGCTGAGGTACTGGGCGCGGAAGAACTCCATGGCCTCGCGGGTCAGGCCGTACCCCGTCTCGCAGCGCAGCCGCGACTCGTGGTCGTGGTCGCGGAAGTCGGTGACGGGGTAGACGAGGACCGCCCCCGCCAGCGGCGGCTCGGCGCCGCGCAGCTCCAGGGCCGCGACCGCGGCGAGGTTGCCGCCGGCGCTGTCGCCCACCACGTAGACGCGAGACGGGTCGGCCCCGAGCCGGCTGGCGTGCTCCAGGGCCCAGCGGGTGGCGTGGACGGCGTCGTCGACGGCCGCGGGGAAGCGGTGCTCGGGCGCGAGGCGGTAGCCGACCGACAGCACCACCGCCCCCAGCTCGCGGCAGAGGCGCCGCGCCGTGTCGTCGTGCGAGGCGAGGCTGCCCATCACGAAGCCGCCGCCGTGGAAGTAGACGCAGAGAGCAGCGCCGTCGCCGAGGCGCTCGGGCCGGTAGACCCTGGCCGGCAGCCGGCCGCAGGGGCCGTCGAGCGTCGTGTCCTCGACGCTCCCCACCGGCGGGCGCTTGGCGAGACGGACCTTGAGCGCGTCCTCGGCGCGTCGCATGAGGGGCACCGGCATCTTGAACACGGCCGGCATCGTCAGCGCCGAGACCTTCCTGAGGTACGCCCTGACGTCGTCATCGAGCGGCATAGGCACCTCCCAGGCATCGCCATGGTAGGCGCCCTTCGTGAGGGGGCCCGCACGCCAGGCGACGGGGCCCGGCCGCTACAGCTCGAGCACGGCGTCGAGCCCCCGGTGCACGCCCACGAGGGTGTGCACGCGTCGGATCGCCAGCAGCGCCCCGTCCACGTAGGGCTCCGCCGAGGAGCCGGCGTCGGCGCGGAGGCTGAGGCGCTGGTCCGGCAGGCCGAAGATCACCTCGGCGCTGAGGCGGAACCCCGGCAGCCGGACCGAGTGAACCTGCGCGCCGCCCAGCGTGGCGCCGCGCGCTGCCCGCTCGCCGACGGTCTCCTCGACCGGGACCTCGTGCCAGGCCTGGTTCACCGCGCCGAGGCGCGCGGCCAGCTCGCGTGCCGTGCCGCTGGGCGCGTCGGGCTTGCCGGCGTGGGCGTAGTCGATGACCTCCCAGTGCGGGATCAGCTTGGCAGCGGCCTCGGCGAACTTCAGCAGCAGCACGACCGTGAGGGCGAAGTTGCCGGCGGCCAGCACCCCGCGGCCGGCCTGGCGCGCGGCCGCGTCGAGGTCGGCGTAGTCGTCGTCGGTCAGGCCCGAGGTCCCCACGACGACGTGCGCACCGGCCGCGAGGGCCGCCAGCACGTTGGCCTTGGCGACGCTAGGGTCCGTGTACTCGACGAAGACGTCGCAGGGGTGGGCGGCGAGGGCAGCTTGGGCGGACGCGTAGACCGGCGCGGCGATACCGGGTTCGTCCAGCGCGGCGCCGAGGGGCTTCCCGGCGTGCGTGCGTGACACGGCCGCGACCAGCTCCATGTCGTCCTGGCGGGCCGCGGCGCGGGCGAGCGCCGAGCCGGCCCAGCCGGTCGCTCCCGCGAGGCAGACCTTGGTCCTAGGCATGGGGTCGAGCCTACGGCAGCCCGCGCGGGCCCGGACCCGGCCCGCGGGCGAGGCGGGCCTCGGCGCCGACAGGAGAGGAAGCGGACCCGGACCCTGCCAGCGGGCGAGGCGGGCCTCCGCGCAGGCTGAGGGTGCCCTATACTCCTCGCCCCATGCAGCCACTCCCAAGGACCATCCCCGCCCTGCCATGCGTCTCCGTCGACGACACCTTGGAGTTCTGGAGCGCGCTCGGCTTCGAGGTCACGTACCGCCAGAAGGCGCCGTACGCCTACGGCGTCGTCGCCCGCGACGGCTACGAGCTGCACCTGTACGGGCTCAAGGGCCTCGACCCCACGACGGCGTTCACCACCTGCCTGGTGATCGTCCCCGAGGTAGAAGAGCTCCACGCCGCGTTCAGCGCCAGCCTGCGCGACCACCTGGGCCGTTCTCCCGTCAAGGACCTGCCGCGTATCTCGCGCATGCGACCGGGCCAGACGCGCTTCACCCTGACGGACCCGAACGGCACGTCCGCGATCTTCATCAAGCACGGCCCCGAGGACGAGGCCGAGGCCCACGCCTACGAGGACCCTGGCCTCACACCGCTGCAGCGGGCGATCAAGCTGGCCCAGAGGCTGCGCGACTACCGCCTCGACGACGACGCGGCCGCCAAGGCGCTCGACGTCGCCTTGCGGCGCGCCGGCGACGACGAGGCGCGCGAGGACCGGGCGACCGCGCTCGAGGCTCGGGCGGAGCTGGCCCGGGCGATGGAGGACGTGTCCCTCGCCGAGCACCTGGAGGCGGAGGCGCGCGGCTTGCGGGGGACCGGCGGCGACGCCCCAGCGTAGGGGCTCGCTCCCGCGACGGCGCGGCTCGTCCCTCACGCCGCGCCGTCGACGCGCCGACGTAGTGGCCGGCGACCTGGCCCGGTCTGGTTCCCCAAGCGCCGCTATAGTGGCCCCACCACACGCGGCGCGCCCCTCCCACGCGCCATCGGCGCGGCCCGCGGCCTCCGAGCGCGGGCGGCGCGGGAGGGTGGGGAGATGCAGCAGGTCACCGGGTACGTACTGGTAGTCCTCGGCCTCGTCCTGTGCCTGGCGCAGGCGCTCGC
>DATGNP010000245.1:0-10125 GCA_035306665.1 Trueperaceae bacterium | reverse complement strand
GGGTGCAGATCGAGAGGCGCTTCGACCCTTCAGTCTCGGCTGAACTGGTCGCGGCCCGCGGCGAGATGGCGTCCATAGTCAGCGTCGAGGTGACCTACCGCTACAGGGACGGCCCTGAGTCGAAGCTGCTCCTCGACATCGACGGCGCTTCCCATAAGGTCCTTCGCGCACCACCGCTGGAGCGGTGCTACCTGAGCGGCGGATCGTTCCCGCAACACGACCTCGCGCCGTGTGCCGTTTCAGGCGAGCGGGCGCTCCCGCACCTGATGGCCGTGTCCTCCGTCTCGGGGGCCCTGATGCTGCCGGAGTTCGCCCAGGTCTGCGAGATCTCCGGTGACGTGATGCTTCCCAGGGAGGCGGTCAGGAGCGCCTTCTCGTCGCGGGTGATCTCGCCGCGCCATGCCGTCACCTGTGAGGTGTCCGGGTTGACCGCGGCCGAAGACGAGGTCGGGACTTGTGAGTTCACCGGAGCGCGGGCCCACAAGGACCACCTGAAGGTGAGCGAGGCATCGGGCAAGACGTTCCGTAGCGACCAAGAGCGGGTCTCAGATCTGTCAGGCACGATGGGGCACGCTTCTGAGTTCGTGCGCTGCGAGTTCTCGGGCACGGTCGTGCTGGCGACGGAAGCGGAACGTAGCGCGGTAAGCGGCGAATGGGTGCGGAGCGACTGGCTGGTCGCTTCAGAGAAGAACCCTTCCCGTCGTGCTGCGCGGAGCGAGACCGTTCGCTGCGCTGTCAGCAACGCCCTCCTGCTGGAGGACGAGGTCGGGCGTTCGGTGGTCAGCGGGTTGGTCGTCGACCGCGAACTGCTGGTCCCCTCCGCCCTCAGCGGAGAGCTGGCGTTGGCTACCGAGCTGTTCACCTGTGAGGAGAGCGGAACCCGCGTCCTGCCTGACGAGACGGCGAGCTGCTCCGCCACCGGGAAGCGGGTGCGGCGGGACCTACTGGAGGAGTCCGGCATCTCGCACAAGCTCTACCTGAGGCGCCTGCTGCGAAGATGCCCGGAAACCGGCGTGCTAGGTCTCGAGAACGAGCTCGTGACCTGCCAGGAGACCGGGCTGGCGGTCGCACCTGAAGCCTTGGCCACTTGCACCGTGACAGGGAGAAGGGTGGTCAAGCGACTCCTCGTCGAGTGCGCCGAGTGCTCGCAGCCGCTTCTGCGCTCGGTGGCGACCATGACCTCTCGGGGCGAGTTGGCCCATGCGCAGCATGTCGCGACAAGCGACTTCACGGGAGACCTGTTGCTCAGTTCGTCCCTTGGAAGGTGCTCAGCTTCGACACTGCTCATCGAACAGGAAGACCTGGTCGGGGAGTTCGCGGGTCCACTCGTTGCCGTGGCGGAGGCCTTCGGGGGCCCGGAATCCACGGACGCCTCCTTGATGGCGGCGGCCACTGGGGTGCTCACGGCCATCGGAGCCCGTCCTAAGAGGGTCTGGACCCGACCGACGAAACGCGACGACCTCGTAGCCGTACTGGCCGAGGTGCCGCGCCGGCTGCTGGTCCGTTCCCGGCGGTACGCGTTCTTCGTCGACACCGGTTCCGGGCAGCTGGTAGGCGAGATCGCCCGCGTAGAACCGACGCCACGTGGGATCCGCTTCAGTGACGCCCGCTAACCCCTCCCCCGAGGATCCAGAACATCCCTCAACCCATCCCCAAGCAAGTTGATCCCAAGCACGGTCACGAAGATCGACAACCCGGGATAAAGCGACAACCAAGGCGCCTGTTGCATGTACCCGGTACCGATCCGCAAGGTACTTCCCCAAGAAGGCGTAGGCGGCTGCACGCCCAGCCCCAGGAACGACAGCGCGGTCTCGGCCAGAATGGCCGCCGCGATCGCCAAAGAGGTCTGCACCAAGAGCGGCCCGATCATGTTCGGGAAGACGTGCCGCAGCATGACGAGCAGGGGCCTGTTGCCCAGCGCCCTGGCGGCCTCCACGAACTCCTGCTCGCGCAGCGACATCGCCTGAGCCCGCGCCAGGCGGATGAACGCCGGCGCGCTGCCGATGCCGATCGCCAGCATCGCCGTGGTCAGGTTGCCGCCCAGCGCCGCGGCCAGGGCCAGCGCCAGGACGATCGTGGGGAAGGCGATCATCGCGTCGGTGAGGCGCATGAACACCAGCTGGTCGACCCAGCCGCGCAGGTAGCCGGACAGGAGGCCGATCGGCACGCCGATGGCGATCGCGATGGCCACCGCGATCAGGCCGGCGCGGATCGAGGCCCTGGCGCCGTAGATCAGCCGCGACAGCAGGTCACGGCCCACCTCGTCGGTGCCGAGCAGGTACTTGCCGTCGGGCGCCTGGAGGATCGCCATGAAGTCGGGCTTGGTGGGGTCGTGCGGCGCCAGCCACGGCGCGAGCAGCGCCACGAGCAGGACCCCCGCCACGATGACCAGGCCGGCCAGCGCCAGCGGCCGCCTGACGAACTGCCGTATCGCCCGGCGCCAGGTCACGAGTACCTGATCCTCGGGTCGACGAGGCTGTAGGAGATGTCGGTGAGCAGGTTGACCACGATCACGACCACCGAGAACAGGACCATGAGGCTCTGCATCATCACGAAGTCGGACCGCAGGAACGCGCTGTAGATGAGGCGCCCGAAGCCGGGGATCGAGAAGAGCGTGTCGATGACGACGACGCCGCCCATCAGCCCCGAGAACTCGAGCCCGACCAACGTCAGCAGTGGGATCAGCGCGTTACGCAGGGCGTGGCGGAGGTTCACGGAGGCCTCGGACGCGCCCTTGGCGCGCGCGGTCCGCACGTAGTCGCTGTTGATGACCTCGAGCATGCTGCCGCGCGTCATGCGCATGAAGATGCCGATGGGCCTGAGGGCGAGGGCCGTGGCCGGGAGTATCGAGTGGTGCAGGCTGCGCCACGGGTCCTCGTTGAAGCGCACGAAGCCCGACGAGGGGAACCAGCCGAGCTGCAGCGCGACGAAGTACATGAGCAAGATGCCGGCCCAGAACGCCGGTATGGAGATCGCGGAGAGGGCGAAGACCGAGCTGAGCGCGTCCACGACGCCGCCCCGCCTGACGGCCGAGAGGATGCCGAGCGGCACCCCGACAGACAGCGAGATGAACAGCGACACGAGGGCGATCTGCAGGGTGACGGGGAACGCGAACGACACGGCGCGCACGACGGGCGTGTTGTCGACGAGGGAGCGCCCGAGGTCGCCCTTGGCCAGGCCGCCCAGCCAGCTCAGGTACTGGACGTGCACGGGGCGGTTCAGGCCCATGCGCTCGCGGAGCGCGGCGCGCGACTGCGGGGTCGCCTCGTCGCCGAGGATCGCCAGGGTCGGGTCGCCGGGCAGGAGCTGCATGACGGAGAACACCGCGACCGTGATCAGGACGATCACGGGGATGGCGGTGAGGACGCGGTTGGCTACGAAGGAGAGCATGCGTGAGCGGGGCGGAACCGGGGGCGGGCGCGTGAGGCCCGCCCCCGGCGTCGCCTGTCTAGGTCTTCAGTCGTCGACCCAGACCTGCTCGAACCGCATCATCCCGTCGGCGATGTGCGGGTAGTTCTGGACGCGGTCGCGGTACGCCTTGATCTCCGCCCGGTGGAACAGGAAGAGGTAGGGCATCTCGAGGAGCAGCTCGTCGGCCGCGGCGCGGTAGAGCTCGCGGCGCTCGGAGATGTCGCTCACGGCGCGGGCGCGCGTGAGGAGGTCGTCGATCCTCGGGTTGTCGATCTGCCCGAAGTTCGTGCTCTGCGAGTGGAACCACGGGTAGGCGCTGAGGTCGGGGTCGTTGCGCGGCGTGAGGGAGATCCAGGCGGCGGTGTAGTTGCCGTCGCCGGCGCGGGCGAGGATCTGGCCGAACTCGGTCGGCTGCGGGAGGACCTGGATGCCGAACTCGGCGCACATCGCCTGGAACAGCGTGATGAGGCGGTTCGACTCCTCGTCAGCGACGTAGAGGACCTCGAACGAGAAGCCGTCGGGCGAGCCCGCGAGCTCGAGCAGCTCGCGCACCTTCTCGGGGTCGCGCTTGGGGATCTTCTCGTCGTTCATGTCGGTCACGAACGTGGCCGGCGAGAACGGGCTGTAGGCCGGGACGGCGCCGCCGTTCGCGAACACCGTGTTGACGAGGATGTCGCGGTCGACACAGTAGTTCAGCGCCTGGCGGCGGTAAGGGTTGCCGAGCGCCTCGGACCGCGTGTTGATGTACATGCTCGAGTAGCCGAGTCCCGGCACCGTGGCCACGACCACGCCTGGGTACTCCATGAGGTCGGCGAGGTCCTTGCCCGGGATCGTGTAGAT
The DNA here is from genome assembly GCA_035306665.1 of Trueperaceae bacterium. Taxonomy (GTDB): domain Bacteria; phylum Deinococcota; class Deinococci; order Deinococcales; family Trueperaceae; genus DASRWD01. Next base: position 5,874 of record DATGNP010000245.1, on the reverse strand, counting down.
CATGTCGAGCGCGCCCGACTTGAGGTTGATGACGCGCGACTCGCCGTCGACGAACGGCCGCACGACGACCTCGTCGAGGTAGGGCAGGCCCTCGCGGAAGTAGTCGTCGTTGCGCACCAGGAGGATGCGGTCGTCGCGGATGTGGTCGACGAACTTGAAGGGGCCGGCGCCGACGAGGTGCTGGATGAAGTCGTCGCCGTAGGTCTCGGCGGCCGTGGGGGAGACGATCATGCCGCTCCACGAGGCGAGGGCCGGCAGGAACGCCGCGTAGGGCTGGCTGAGGCGCACGACGAAGGTGTGCTCGTCGGCGGCCTCGTACGACTCGACGAAGCTCAGCTCCGAGGCGCGCGGCGACCCGAACTCGGGGTCCCGCATGCGGTCGAAGTTGTAGACCAGCGCCGCCGCGTCCACGGGCGTGCCGTCGTGGAAGCGCGCGTTCTGCACCAGGTGGAAGGTGTAGGTGAGCCCGTCGTCCGAGATCTCCCACGACTCGGCGAGGCCGGGCGCGACCTGGAAGTCGAGGTCCATCTCGACGATGGTCGCGAAGATGTTGTGCAGCACGTTGCGCGCGGACGCGGCCGTGGTGAGGTGCGGGTCGAGGTTGGGCGGGTCGTCGGTGACGGCGACGGTGACGCGGCCGCCGTAGCGAGGCTCCTGCGCCACCGCGCCGGCGACGAGGCCGAGCGCGACGAGCGCTACGAGAAGGCTTACGAACCTACGGCGAACTCCCATGGTCCCTCCAGGTACGGCACGGCACCACGACCGGCGGACCGGTCGTTGACTTCAACGACGCTCGTTGACGGAGCCGTTGCCGAGCACACGACCCGAGCACCTCGACGAAGAGAGGTCTGGGCTGTGTGGATTTTCGTGAGTATTACATGAAAAAGCGCCTGGGGCGACCGGGCCGTCTGGACCGGTAGAACCGCGCCGAGACCGTAAACGATTGCGCGGCACCATTAAGGCGCCGTTGTCGTCCCAGATTGACGCGTCAGGTCACGCTTCGCTATGTTGGGCGTACGATGTAAGCGCTTACGAGCGCACCTGTCGGTCGTTGACGGGAGGACCGATGGCTGGCACCAGCGACACGTCTGCTTCCGACCCTCGCAGGGGGAGGGGGCGTGGGGCTGGCCGTGCCGAGCCGAGAGGACCCGCCGGGAACGCGCCGGGGCCGGCCCCGAAGAGGACGCGCCCGCGTCGCTCGGAGCCGCGCGACCCCACTCACGTCACGATCCACGACGTGGCCGCCGCCGCCGGCGTCTCGATCGGCACGGTCAGCCGCGTGCTCAACCACCGCAGCGGCGTGAGCCCGGCCACGCGCGAGATGGTGCGCGCGGCCGTCGCGAGGCTCGGCTACCAGCCCGACAGGGCCGCGCGCGAGCTCAGCAACCGCCGGCCCGTCACCGTCGGGCTGAGCACCGCCTACGGACATCGCCGGCTCATCCCGTTCTTCATGCTGTTCCTCGAGCACCTGATGGACGAGCTGGCCACCAGCGGCTTGCGGCTGCGCGACGTGCCCACGGGGCGTGACGGCCTGCCGGCCGAGCCGGCGGACGCCTACATGCTCTTCGGCGCGCACCCCGACGACCCGCGCGTCTCCGACCTCCAGAGCCGCGGCGTCCCCTTCGTGCTCATCGGCCACCAGGACGGCGTGAGGAGCGTCGCCGCCGACGACGTCGCCGGCGGGCGCCGCGCGGCCGAGCACCTCCTGCGCCTCGGCCACACGCGGGCCCTGCACGTCACGGGCGAGCTCGGCTCCCAGGCGATGGCCGACAGGGCGGCCGGCTTCCTGGCCGCCTACGCCGAGGCGGGCGCTCCCGAGCCGCGGGTCCTCGAGTGCGACGACCTCTCGGCGCTCGGCGCCTACCGGGCCGTGGCCCGGGACCTGGCCGACAGCGCTTACACGGCCGTGTTCGCGGCCACCGACGAGCTCGCCAACGGCGCCATCGCCGCCCTCGCGGACGCGGGCCTGAGGGTCCCTTCCGACGTCTCGGTCGTCGGCTTCGACGACATGCCCGAGGTCGGCGAGGACCTCACGACGGTCCGGCAAGACATCGCGGCCATCGCCAGGACGGCCGTCGAGCTCCTGCACGAGGCGCTGAACGGCGCGCCGGTCCGCGGCGTGCGCGTGCCGGTGAGCCTGGTGGTGCGCGGCACCACGGCGGAGAGGCGGTGATGCCACCAGCGACGTAGACCGCTCCGACACACCGAGCCAACCGTTTCGAGGTCACTACCGCAACGCCCAGGTAAGGAGGCAGCGATGAGAAGAGTGCTACCGACGTTCGCCGTGCTCGGCCTGCTGGTCGGCATGGCCCAGGCCCAGACGGTGAGGATCATGGGGTACGGCGGCTCCGACCCGGCCGTCGTGCAGCGCCTGCTCGACGAGGTCGTGGGGGCGCAGCTCGCCGGCGAGGGCATCACCGTCCAGTACGAGCCCATCGAGACCGACTACAACCAGGTACTGACGAACGCGCTCTCGGCCGGCACCGCCGCCGACGTCTTCTACATCCCCGGCGAGACCGCTCCCGGCATCATCGCCACGGGCAAGGTCCTGCCCATCACCGACCTCGTCGACACCAGCCCGTTCATCCCCAGCCTGATGGAGGTCTACACCGTCGACGGCGAGGTCTACGGGATCCCCAAGGACTTCAACACGCTGGCGGTCTTCTACAACGAGGACCTGTTCGACGAGGCCGGGGTCGAGTACCCCAGCGCCGACGACGACTGGAACACGTTCAAGGAGAAGCTCCGCGCCGTCAACGACCTGGGTGACGACGTCTACGGGGCCTGCATCCCCGCCGACTTCGCGCGCCTGGGCGCGTTCGCGTACGCCAACGGCTGGACGCCGTTCACCGAGGACGGGCGCGTCGACCTCTCCGACCCCGCCTTCGTCGAGGCGTTCGAGTTCTACACCGGCCTCGTGACCGAGGGCCTGGCCGTCCAGCCCGCCGACATCGGGGCCGGCTGGCCCGGCGACTGCCTGGCGCAGGAGCGCGCGGGCGTGGCCATCGAGGGCGCCTGGATCATCGGCTTCCTGAGGGACGCCGCTCCCAACCTGCCCTACGGCGCCACGCTGCTGCCCAAGTCGCCCACTACCGGTGAGCGCGGCAACTTCATCTACACGGTCGCCTGGGGCGTGAACGCCGACTCGCCGAACCGCGACGCCGCCGTCCGCGTCCTCGAGGCCCTGACCAGCCCCGAGGCGCAGCAGTTCATCCTCGAGGAGGGGCTCGCCATCCCCAGCCGCGAGGCGCTGGCCGACAACCCTTACTTCCAGGAGGAGAGCCGTGAGGCCCAGGGCAACCTGACGGTCTTCCAAGGCGCCTCCGACGGCAACGTGCTCGGCTTCCAGTTCGGCACCGTGGGCACCGACTACATGGGCCCGCTGAACAACGCCGCCACCGCCGTGATGACCGGACAGGCTACGGTGGAGGAGGCGCTGGCGCAGGCCCAGCAGGAGCTAGACGCCTTGCTGCAGCGCGCCGGTCAGTGACCGACACGCTCTGACCTGGGGCGGGGGCGGCGCCACGCCGCCCCCTCTCCCCATCTGGAGGCCGCCGACCGGCGGCCGAACCTCGGGGCCGACGCGTTAGGCCCGCTCGGGAGAGAGGCATGCGCATCAGGCGTCAAGAGACGTTCGCGGCGCTCCTGTTCCTGGCGCCCTTCCTCATCACCCTCGGCATCTTCTTCGTGTTCGCGACGGTGAGGGCCGTCTACTTCAGCTTCACGAACTACGACCTGTTCAACGCCCCCGAGTGGGTCGGTCTGCGCAACTACCAGAACCTGTTCCTCGACGAGCTGTTCGTGACGGCGCTGCGCAACTCGCTGATCTACGCGGCCGTCGTGACCCTCGTGCAGACGGTCGGCGCGCTGATCATGGCGGCGATCCTCAACCAGCGCATAGTGGGCATGACCTTCTTCCGCACCGCCTTCTACATGCCCAGCGTCACCAGCAGCGTCGTCATCACCCTTATCTTCCTGTGGCTGTATCAGCGGCGGGGCGCGCTCAACTACCTCGCCTCGCAGTTCTCCACGTACCTGCCGCAGGTCCTCGCGTTCCTCGGGATCGTCGTCGTGGCGCAGGCGGTGCAGGTGCTGTGGGAGCGCTCCCGCAACATGCCGGCGCGGGCGTTCGACCCGGCCCTGCTCGTGGTCTCGCTGCTGGTGGCGTTCGGCGTCACCTGGGCCCTCACGGCCACGGGCGTGCTGATGCCGCGCTCGGTGCCCGACGTCGACTTCGTGTGGCTCCAGACGCGTCAGGAGGTGCCGGCCGGAGCGCCCGTCTGGCTCCGGGCGCCGGTGCCGCTGATCGCGATCATGCTCCAGAACATCTTCACGACGATCCCCACGTTCATGTTGATGTTCCTGGCGGCGCTCCAGGACGTGCCCAAGTCGTACTACGAGGCGGCGGCGCTCGACGGCGCCTCGCCCGTCCAGCAGTTCCTCTACATCACGATCCCGTCGGTAAGGCCCGTGACGTTCCTCGTCGTGACGCTGGGCCTCATCGGCACCCTGCAGATGTTCGACCAGGTGGCGATCTTCGGTAACGCCGTGCCGCTGCGCAGCGTGATCACGCTGGCGTACTTCGTCTACAACCGCATGTTCCCCGGCGCGCAGCTGCCCGAGGTCGGCTTCGCGGCGGCGGCGGCGATGTTCCTCGCCGCGCTGACGCTCGTCATCGTGATGATCCAGCGCCTGTTCCTCAGGGCCGAGGGCAACCGATGAGCGCTCCCGTCTCTGCGGTGCCGATCCGCATGCGGCTCTCGCCGCGCGAGGCGGAGCGCTGGCTGGCGCGGCGCCGCTGGTCGCGAGCGGGCCTCGTGTACCTCCTCATGCTCGTCTTCTCGCTGGCCTTCCTCGGCCCGCTGCTCTTCGCGACGATCTCCAGCCTCAAGCCCGACCCGCTCGCCTACCCGCCCACCCTCACGCCGCCGCAGCTCTCCCCGCGTAACTGGGCCGCGGCGGCGAGCCTCGGCAGGCAGGGCGCCGGCGCGCCGTTCTGGGGCGGCTTCGCGCCGGGCTCGCGGGTCTCGTTCGAGCTCACGTACTTCGTCCCCGCGGGCATCGAGCCCGAGACCCCCACCGTCGTCGTGCCCCGTCGCCGGCCCGGCGCCGGCCTCGGCGCCGTGCAGCGGATCGACTACGCCGCCGACCACTCCGAGGTGACGGCGGTGGAGGAGGTCGGCCGCGAGCCAGGCACCTTGACCGTCGACGGCGAGGTCAGGGAGGGCCAGGTCGTGACGTACCGCGCCGAGGTCACGTACGTCGACCCCGACGGCCCGCGCCTCCAGCGCCTGCCCCTCGACGCCACCGCCGCCTCCCGCGACTACGTGTTCCTGCGCGGCTCGCTGCCGCCCACGCGCATCGAGCGCCGCGGCCTGGTGGCCTCGTACGACAACATCACCCCGGGCGCGCTCGGCTACGTCTTCAACAACTACCGCCGGGTGATGGACGAGGCGCGGTCGGTCACGACGGGCCGCAGCCTGTTCCTCTCCTGGACGGCGAACTCGTTCTTCGTCGCGATCGCGAAGGTCCTCTCGACGCTGCTGTTCGCCTCGATGGCGGGCTACGCGCTCGCCCGGCTCAGGTTCCCCGGGCGCGGCCTTGTCTTCGTGCTGATCCTGTTCGCGCAGATGATCCCCACCCAGGTGATCTTCATCAGCAACTACCTCGTGCTGCGCGACGGCATCTTCGGGCTCTCGCGCCTGTGGGGCCAGGCGACGCTGCTGAACAGCTTGTGGGGCGTGATCCTCTCGGGCCTGGTGGGCGCCGGGGCGGTGTTCATCATGAAGCAGTTCTTCGAGTCGATCCCGCGCGAGGTCGAGGAGGCGGCGATGATCGACGGCGCGACCCAGTGGCAGCGCTACTCCCGCGTCG
>DATGNP010000244.1:0-2112 GCA_035306665.1 Trueperaceae bacterium | reverse complement strand
CTCATGACGCCGTCACGGGAAGTACCTAGTCGTGGGCCTATCATGCGGCCGCCCATGACCAGACGAGAGCCGAAGCTGCCGCCCGTGGCGGGGACCGCACACGAGTCGAAGGGGGTCGGGGAGGCCGTCGGGAAGCTCTACGCGCTGATGGACGCGCGCGAGCGCCGGCGCTTCTTCCTCCTCCTGCCGGCCGTCACCGCCATGGCGCTGCTGCAGGTCGTCGGCATCGCCTCGGTCCTGCCGTTCCTCGCCATCGTCACCGACCCCACCGTCATCGAGACGAACGCGGTCCTGGCCTGGGCTTACGAGGCGCTCGGGTTCACGAGCCTGAACTCGTTCCTCGTCTTCGCCGGCCTGGGCGCGCTCGTCCTGCTCATCGTGGGCAACGGCTTCACGGCGTTCGTCGAGTGGCTGCTCCTGCGCTACTCGTGGAGCCTCAACCACGCGCTCTCGGTGAAGCTGCTGCGCGAGTACCTGGCCAAGCCGTACGTCTTCTTCCTCGACCGCAACACGGCCGGGCTGGCGACCAACATCCTCTCGGAGGTGAAGCAGGCCGTGCGCGGGTTCGTGCTGGCCGCGCTGCAGCTGATCACCCGCGGCATCGTCACGCTCTTCATCCTCGGCCTGCTCGTGGCGCTCTACCCCATGCTCGCCCTGATGACGTTCGGGTTCCTCGGCGTCGCCTACGGCGTGACTTTCCTGATCGTCCGCCGCGGCATGGCCGAGTCGGGCCGCCTGCGCTCGCAGGCCGACAGGGCGCGGTTCCAGGCCGCCTCGGAGGCCCTCTCCGGGATCAAGGACATCCGCATCCTCGGCCGCGAGGAGCCGTTCCTCCGCAGGTTCGAGCGCCACTCGCGCGTCTACGAGAAGCAGATGGCGCGACAGCAGGTCATCTCGGCGATCCCCCGGTACGCCTTCGAGACGATCGCCTTCGGCGGCATGCTGATCATCGTCCTCGTCCTGCTGCTGCGCGGCTCCGGCGTCCAGGAGATCGTGCCCACCCTGGGCGTCTTCGCCTTCGCCACGATGCGGCTGCTGCCGGCGCTGCAGAGCCTGTTCGCCTCGCTCACGGCGCTGCGGTTCAGCACGCCGTCGGTCGACGTGCTGTACCGCGACCTCGAGGCCCTGGGGCGCCACCCCGCGCCCACCAAGCCGGTGCCGCCGCTGCCGTTCCGCGAGTCGATCGAGCTGCGCGGCGTGAGGTTCTCCTACCCCGGCGCGCCCAAGCCGGTGCTCGACGGCTTCGACCTGCGCATCGCCGCCAACACCACGGTCGGGCTGGTGGGCGCCACGGGCTCGGGCAAGACGACGACCGTGGACATCCTCCTGGGCCTGCTCGTCCCCGAGGAGGGGGCCCTGCTCGTCGACGGCGTGCCCGTCACCGACGAGAACCGGCGCGCCTGGCAGGCGAACCTCGGCTACGTGCCGCAGCAGATCTACCTGGCCGACGACACGATCGCGGCGAACATCGCCTTCGGCGTCAGGCACCAGGAGATCGACATGGCCGCGGTCGAGCGCGCGGCGCGTCTCGCGAACGTCCACGACTTCATCGCCACCGAGCTGCCCGACGGCTACCGCACGATGGTCGGCGAGCGCGGCGTGCGGCTCTCCGGCGGACAGCGGCAGCGCCTCGGCATCGCGCGCGCCCTCTACCACGACCCGAAGGTGCTGGTCTTCGACGAGGCCACCAGCGCGCTCGACAACGTGACCGAGGAGAGCATCTTCCGGGCCGTGAGCGAGCTCGGGAAGAGCAAGACGATCGTCATGATCGCGCACCGCATGTCCACGGTCCGCGGGTGCGACGTGATCTACGTCCTTGACCGCGGGGCGGTTCAGGCGCAGGGTACGTACGACGATCTTCTCGCGACGAGCCCCCTGTTCAGGGCCATGGTGGACGCGGGGGCCCACGAGAGCGTCGACCGCGAACACGCAGCGGCTTCATGAGCGGCCGCTGGCGCGCTCATCACGCGGTTAACACGCGTCAGGAACACAATGACGCGACTCGGAGGCAGGCGTTGCCAGACCGTATCGCTCCCCCCTCCACCATCTCCGCGTCTTCCGACGCCCTCCAGACCGGCGGTGAGCGTCATGCGCAGGGGGCCGACGGGACAG
>DATGNP010000243.1:0-2920 GCA_035306665.1 Trueperaceae bacterium | reverse complement strand
CGCAGATCGCCGGGCGCTTCGTCGTGAACTCCGGCGGCATCTACGGCTCGCTGTGCGCCGGCCCGCAGCCGTACGCCGTGGAGGGCATCGACTGCTCGAACCTCTCCGAGGCCGAGATCCGCGAGGCCGGCGTCCTCATCGCGCGGTTCAAGGGGACCATAGAGTTCAAGGCCTCGTGGGCCGACGGCGAGTACTACTTCGCCCTCGGCCGTCAGACGGCGCCCCTCTACGGCTACGTGATCCCGCGCGAGACGCAGGGTTACCTGGTGATGGGCTACATAACGCGACCAGGCTTCCTCGACCCGAACGTCGGGCTGCCCGCCGGCGGCGTGTGGGTCGGCGGCCAGAGCGGCTTCACGTGGGACTGGTCGGACAGCGGCTCGGCCCTCGTCTGCGACTACGACGTGTGGGCCAACGCCGGCTTCGGCTTCGGCGGGGCGCTGGGCCTGCAGATGTACCCGGCGTTCCAGCTGTCCGCCGGGCTCAACGCCTACGGCTGGGCCAGGGCCGGCGGCACCGTCTGCGGCGTCAGCGAGAGCCTCGGCGTGACCGTCAAGGCCGCCGGGCGCCTGACCGCCCCCGACCCGACCGAGTTCAGAGGCGACTTCGAGCTGAAGCTCGAGCTGCCCGTGGTACCCGACATCGAAGTGACTATCAAGAACATCGGGGTGACGCTCAACTGATGGCCACCATGCACGAGAACCCACTGCGGCACGTCGGCCGTCTCGCCCGGCTGGCCCTCGCCGTCCTCGCGCTCGTGAGCGCGGCCGCGCTCGCGCAGCGGCCCGACAACAAGTCCATGCAGGGCGTGGCCGCCGTCAGCGAGGGCGCGCGGGTCTCCCTGCGCTGGCACCTCCCCGGCGACGTCTTCCCGGAAGGCGGCTTCGTGGTGGTTCGCACCGCTCCGGACGGGGCGCAGGCCTCGTGGGAGGTGCCGTCCCCGCTCCCGCCGGAACGTTCCCTCGTCGACCAGCGAACGTACGAGGCCGCGCTGTCCCTCTACGCGCCCGGCGCCGTGCCGGCCGGCGACGACACCGCCGGTTTCGAGCTGGCGCGCGCGTTCTTCACCCTGCGCGCGGCCCTGGACCCCGACCTCTCGGAGACCCTCGGGATCCTCCTCCACGACGACGACGTCGAGGTGGGCCAGCGCCTCGAGTACGTGGTGCGCACGGCGGACGGACGCCTGGTGGGCTCCGCCGCCGTGACGGTGGGCTCCACGCCGCCGATCGCCGCCCCTACCGGCCTGCGCGCCTCCCTCGAGGGCGGCAGGGTGGGCCTCGTGTGGGACCGCCCTACCGAGTCCGAGCTCGTCGTGGCCTACCAGGCCGAGGTGCTGGGGCCGGGCGGCGCCTTCACGCCGCTCAGCGACGAGTGGACTCCCCTGCCCACCGCCGACGAGGACGCGCCCTTCTGGATCGCCGACGAGGGCCGCCTGCCCGGCGAAGAGGTCACCTACCGCGTCGTGGTCCGCGACCTCTTCGGCCGCCGCACGCCGCCGTCGGAGCCCGTCTCCGTGCGCGTTCCCGTGGCCGCCCTCGTGCCGCAGCCGCAGGTGACGGGCGCCGAGTCGGGCGACAGGACCATCACCCTGCGCTGGGCCGTGCCGCCCAGCGACGACGTGGCCGGCTTCATGGTGCTGCGCGCCACCTCGGGGGAGGAGGACCCGGAGCCCGTGTCGCCGCTGCTGCCCCCTCACGTCACCGCCTGGACCGACGAGGGCCTGCACGGCGGGACCGATCACTACTACTACGTGGCCGCCTTCGCCGCGGACGGCACCGGCGTCGTCGGGCCCGTGTGGGTGCAGCGGGCCGTGAACCCCAACCCTCCCGGAGCGCCCACCGGCCTGTCCGTGGAGGCCCGCGAGGCCTCGCTGGTGGTGAGCTGGCGGGCGCCCGCTGACGACGACGTGGGCCGCTACCAGGTCTACGCCGGGCGCCCCGGCACGCCCTTCGAAAGCCTGACGCTCGTCGGCGAGACCGTCGCGACGACCCTCGAGGTACCCGTGCCGGCGAACACGCTCTTCGACGTGGCGGTGCGCGTGCGCGCGGTGAACACCAGCGACGTGGCGGGCGAGCCGTCGGCGGAGGCGACCGGTCGCGTCGTCGACCTCACGCCGCCCTCCGCCCCCCTGTGGGCCGACGTGACGGGCGGCGAGAAGGTCGTGACGCTCACGTGGCTGCGGGACCTCGACGCCGACGTGGCGGGGGTGCGCGTGCTGCGCTCGCCTTCCGGCCAGGACGCGTTCGAGGCGCTCACCGACTGGCTCGAGCCCGCGATCACGCGCTTCGTGGACGCCACCGCCGTGCCCGGCCTGGCCTACGACTACGTGCTGCAGGCGGTGGACGCCGCGGGCAACGAGTCGGAGCCCAGCGAGCCGCGCGGCGCGACCGCCTGGAGCCTCGACGCGCCCGCCCCCGTCACCGGCCTGTCGGCCGAGGCGCTCGAGGTCGGCGGCGTGCGCCTCACCTGGGACCCCGGCGAGCCGGGCACGAGCTGGGTGGTGTCGCGGCGCATGGGCGCCACGTTCGTGGAGGTGAGCGGGCTGCTCGACACCCCTGGGTTCGTGGACCCGCGCGGCGGGCCGGGCGACGCCTACCGGGTCGTCAGCGTCTCCGCCACGCGCCAGGTGGGGACTCCCGTGGACGTGACCGTGGCAGCGCCGTAGGCGCGTCGGCGACCACGACCGTCGGCGGCGCGCCCTCCCGGCCCGGCCCGGCCAGGAACGCATAACGCAGGCGTAACGCTCTCACAGGCACGTTGGGCCCGACGCCATAGAAGGTTCTCGGCCGACGGAGGGGTGAGGGATGAGGAAGCAGCACCGCATCGCAGCGCTGGCGCTCTGCGCCGTCCTGCTCGCGGCATGCGGCACCGACGCGCCGGCGCCGCGCCCGACGATAAGCAGCGTCGAACCGGTAGCCGG
>DATGNP010000242.1:0-2977 GCA_035306665.1 Trueperaceae bacterium | reverse complement strand
CGACGCGGGGGCAGCCTACGTGTTCGAGCGCGAGAGCGGCTTCTGGACGGAGAAGGCCAAGCTCGCGCCCGACACCCTGGAGGCCGGCGACCAGTTCGGCCTGGCCGTGGCGGCCGACGCCGGCTGGGTGCTGGTCGGATCGGACAACGACGACGACCAGGGCACCGGCTCCGGCGCCGTCTACGTCTACACGGACACGGGCAGCGGCTGGGAGCAGGTCGACAAGCTCTACGCGCCCGACGCCGCCGTCAACGGGGGCTTCGGGTCGGGCCTGGCCCTCGACTACCCGTACGCGGCCATCGCGGCCAAGTACGACGACGAGCTCGGCGGGAACACGGGCGCCGTGTGGGTGTTCAGGCACGACGGCACGACGTGGTGGCCGGTCGCGAAGCTGAGCTCGCCCACGCCCACGGTCGAGGCGTACTTCGGCACGAGCGTCGACATCAGCGGCGAGTACGTCGTCGCCTCGCAGCTCGGGAGCGCGGTGCTCACGGCCGTGTTCCGGCGCTGAGGGACGGGTAGGGGCCCGCGCTCACCGCCGTGTAACGCCGTCGAGCGGCCTTTAGGGCCTCGTGCGCCCGGTCAGAAGCGCTTGAGGCCGGCCAGCCCGCCGAACTCGGCTTTGAGGCGCTCCTCGGCCGGGCCCGCCACGAACTCGAGGACGGTGCCGGTGGCCTTCGTCAGGTCGGGCAGGACCTCGAGGAGTGGGACCTCCGCCACCTCCTGGCCCGGGCTCAGGACGGCGGCCTCCTCCGCGCTGGCGGCGACGCGGCCGTCGGCGGCGCGGAAGACGCGCTGGTCGAGCAGCCACGGCGCGACGACGGTGCGCAGGCGGTGCTCCTGGAGCAGCGACAGGGTCTCGTGCAGGCCGGAGACGCCCGACTCGCGCACCTCGTCGAGGAGCCTCAGCTCGTGCTCCTCCTCGGCGCGGTCGATGACCTCCCTCACGGCCGGCAGCCAGGCGTGGGCGTCGGCGTCTGGGTCGCTCGGAGGCGGCACCTCACCCGCCAGCCGCTTGGTCAGGCCGGGCGTCAGCGCCTCCTTGAACGCCGCCAGCGGCTCCGGGGTGCCCGCGAGGACCAGCCGGTCGATGGACCGTTCCTGTAGGGCCTTCTCGAGCTGCGGCATCAGGGCGCGGTAGAGGCGCACCGTCGCCTCGCGCATGCGGTCCCGGAAGCCGTCGACGTCGGCGCCGCCGCGAGCGGCCACGCCGGCGCCCAGCGCCGGGCTGCGGCGCGCCTGCCGCAGCGGACGCCAGGCCTCGGCGTCGGCCTCGCGCTCGAACTCGCCGACCTCGGCGATCTGGCCGAGGAACGCCTCGAACACGCGCACGCGCTCGCTGCCGGCGTACACGACGGCGTAACGCTCCTTCTGGTCGAGGACGTAGAGGAGCGGCGCCGTGAAGGGCGTCCCGACCAGGGCCAGCGCCCCGTCCGTGCGGCCGAGCATGGGCAGACGCGTCTGCAGGTAGTGCGCCTCGAAGAACTCGTCGGGGTCATCGCCCGCGAAGATCACGAGGCTGCGGCCCTCCGGGATCACGAAGTGCTTCTCGAGCAGCCGCGTGACGTGCCTGACGTACTCCTTGCCGAGGCCGGCGGAGCGCATCGCCTCGGCCGCGCGCAGCACGACCGCGTTGCCCGTGTTGTCGGGGTTGGCCGGGTCCACGTCCAGGTAGAGCGACAGCACGGGCGGCTCGTGACGCTCGGCCGCCTCGAGGGCGCGCCTGACCTTCTCGCCGATCATCGTTGCCTCCGTTCCGGGGGCGGCCCGTCCCCAGTGTCGTTCGGCCCCGGCGCGTGGTGGGGCCACTGCAGTGGACCCCTGACACCGCGCCCCGGCAGTGGCGTCCTGACACCGCGCTCCGGGCGTCCTGGCCGCGTACCCTCATGATATCCCGCGCCGTAGCACGCATGGCTACGCTGTGCTACGCTGCGCCCGTGAGGCGGATCAGCCAACGCGAGCTCCGCAACAGCAGCGCGGCCGTCATGGACGCGGTCGAGGCCGGCGAGGCGCTCATCGTGACCCGGCACGGCGTCGACGTCTGCGAGCTGCGCCCCCTCGGCCGCGGCGTCTTCGTCAACGCCCTCGAGGTCAAGCGGGCGCTGGCGCGGCTGCCGCGGGTCGACCTGGCGGCGCTGAGGGCGGAGTCGGACGCCGCGTTCGGCCCCGCCGGGGACCGAACGGCAGATGGCTGAGCGTCACGAGCGCGGGGTCCTCGACACGTCGGTGGTGGTCGCCATCGCCGACGTGCCGGACGGGCTGCTGCCCGTCCAGGCCGCGATCACGGCGGTGACCTTGGCCGAGCTGTCCCAGGGGCCGCACACGGCCGCGACGCCCGCCGAGCGGCTGCAGCGGCTGGAGCTCTTGCAGAGCGTCGAGGGCCGCTTCCCCGCCCCGCTGCCGTTCGACGCCGCCGCCGCGCGGCGCTACGCGTCCCTGTCGGCGCTCGTCCTCGCGGCCGGCGGCGAGCGCCGCCCGCGGCGCCTGGACTTGATGGTCGCTGCCATCGCCTCGACCCACGACGTCCCGCTGTTCACCCGCCACGGCGAGGACTTCGTGGGGTTGGAGGCGGCGCTTAGGGTGGTGGACGTGTGAGCCCTCAGGCCTTCAGGCCGGGCTTGCTCCGGTAGACCCGCGTGACGTCGGGGATGCGGGCGATGTTGTCCTTGACGTACTCGATCTCGGCGTGGTCCTTGACGTCGATGCGGAACATGATGCGCGCGCTCATGTTCGAGTTCACGTCGGCCGAGACCCGGAACGCGCTCTTGTTCATGCTGCTGATGACGTCCAGGACGTCCTTCAACAGGCCGGGGCGGTCGACGGCGACGACCTCGATGTCCACCGGGAACACCTCCCCCGCCGGCGTGTCCCAGGTGACGTTCACGAACCTGTCGGCGTCGGTCTCCATGAGGTGCTTCACGTTCGGGCAGTCCACGCGGTGCACCGAGATGCCGCGGCCGCGCGTGACGTAGCCGAT
>DATGNP010000241.1:0-2905 GCA_035306665.1 Trueperaceae bacterium | reverse complement strand
CGCGACCTCCGGGACGGCAGTCTCAGCGAGTTCGCCGCCCTGGAGGACCTCTTCGCCCACCTGAGGGAGCTGGCTGACGCCGGCACGGGCGAGGACGACGACGAGATCGAAGCGACGGGAACTGGGCCCGAGGAGGTAAAGGAATGAGCACGAAGGGCATCTTGGCGATCGTTCGGGCCGCGGCGGCGGTCGTGACGCTGGCCGGCCTCGGCACGGCGGCGGCGCAGTTCGAGGTGATCGGGACGGCGACGGGGTCCTTGGACGGCGAGGCCCGCACCTGGTACTTCCTGGGCTTCGAGGGCGACGAAGGGCCCGACGGCACGGCGCGGCTCGAGGCGATGGAGGTGGGGCCGGTGGTGTTCTACATGCTCGACCTGCAGGGCCATGCCGAGGAGCGGTACCTCGTCGCGGGGACGCTTTCCGTCACCGGCACGATGTGGAGCGGCGTCGAGGCGTGCCCCTGCGTCTTCGACGAGAGCGAGGTCATGTACTTCAGCACGTCGTCGATGTTCGAGGCGGTCTACCAGTCGCTGGAGTCGGAGGTGGTGCTCGAGTCCGTCGAGCTCGCAGACGGCGGACCGGTGTCGGCGCGGGGTCGCTTCTCGGCCGTGCTCGGCCTCGTCGCGAACGTCGTGTCTGACCGCGAGCCGGACCCGGAGCGGACGATCCAGATCGCGGGCGAGTTCGTGATCGATCGCGTCGTCTACGAGGCGGAGTGAGGATGCGGCGCTCACGCGCAGGTCGGGGCCGCGGCAGAGGTCCCCGCGGCGGGGTCGTCGGGCGGGCGCGGTCGGCGCTGCTGGCGCTGGCGTGCCTCGGGCTCAGCTTCCCCCTGGCCCCCGTCGCCGCCGCCCAGGGAGCAGTCGCGGCCGCGACGGCCGAGGCGCGCCGCCAGCTCGACGCGCTGGAGGCGCTGCTCGACCCCGCCGAGCACGACGTCGACAGCCTGGCGCTCGAGCTCGCCTTCGAGGAGCCCGAGGCCATCGCGGCCTGGGTGGCGGAGAACGTGGGTCTCGAGCTCTACGCCGGCCTCCTGCGTGGCCCGCAGGGGACGCTGGTCGCTGGCGCCGGGAACGCCCTCGACCAGTCCGTGCTCCTCGCCAGGCTGTTGAACGACGCGGGCTACGAGGCGAGGGTGGCGTTGGGCGAGCTGACCGACGCCCTGGCGACCGAGCTGGTGATGAGCATGTTCGTCGCCGGCGCAGGGGCGAGTCAGCGCGACGCCAGGAGCGTGACCGACGTGGCCTCGTCCGTCGCCTCGGCCACCGGCGCCGACACCGAGCGCGCGGCCGCGGGGCTCAGCGAGCTCACGGAGACCGAGCTGCGAGACCTGCCAGCCTACGCCGAGGCGGTCGCGCAGGCCGAGGCGCTCCTCGCCCAGCTCGGGCGGCCCGTCGACCCCGTCATGACCGACGAGCTCGTCGCGGAGGCCCGCGACTACGCCTGGGTCGAGTACCGGCTCAGCGAGGCGGAGCCGTGGACACCGGCGCACCCGGCCTGGCCCGCGTCGGCGGCGCTGCCGGCGGTCGCCGCCGTCAGCCACCTCGACGGCGAGGTGCCCGCGGAGCTGACGCACCGCCTGCGGATCGAGGTGTCGATCGAGCGCAAGCGGGGAGACGAGTTCGAGGTCGAGCCGCTGATGACGCCGTGGGAGCGGCCGGTCGCGAACCTGCTCGGCCACACGGTGGTCGTCGGCAACAGCCCGATGGGCGAAACGGGCCCGGCCGACCTCGCCCGCGTCGGCGCCGAGCTGGTCGACGTCGCGTTCTTCGTGCCCGTGCTCGACGGCGCGATCGCGCCCGGCGCGCAGGCCTTCGACCTGAACGGCAACCTCGTGCCGCCCGACGCGGCGGCGAGCCACATGGCGGGCGTGTTCCAGACGGGAGCCGAGCGGCTGGGCGGCGCGATCGGGGCCCTCGGGGCGATGGGCGGGGACGCCGCCCCCGCCGAGCCGTTCGCGCTCACCGCGCAGTGGATCGACTTCGTGCTGGTAGCCCCGGGTGGGGAGGAGACCAGGCACCGTCGCACGGTCTTCGACCGGCGTCCGGCCGAGGCCCGGGCCGCGGGCGGCGAGGAGCTCCTCGACCGCTCCGTGCTCAAGGACGGCCTGGTCACCACCTACGCGGTCATGGCCAGCGGCGGCCGCCTCTCCCCCTCGTTCGTCGCGTCCGAGCTCGGTGAGCAGGCCGCGTTCCACCTCGCCGTCCTCGAGCGGCTCGCCCAGGCGCCGGCCGACGGCGAGGCCGCGGACGAGGCCGCCCTGCTCCTCGACCTGCTCGCGGACTACGTGCCGAAGGACCACCTCAGGCTGATCGCCGCGTCTGACGGCATCGACGGCACCCTGGACGGGCTCGCGTACCGGGCCGAGCCGGCCCTGTTCGCCCTGTTCGGGTCCTTCACGCCCACGGAGGAGGGCAGGGCCCGGTCCGGCGTCGACGTCATCGCCAACGCCAAGCGCACCCTCGTCCTCGATGGTGGCGACGTGGTCCAGGACTTCGAAGGGTCCGTGCTCGCGGGCGTGTGGGACACCGTCATCGAGCGCGAGTTCGTGGCGGGTTTCGGGGGACCGGTCGCCACGGCGCTGCGGCAGGATCGGCCCGAGGGCTACAGGGTCGTCACCGCAGGCGACACGACGGGGCTGAGGGAGGCGGGAGCGCCGGACGAGGCGTTGACGGCGCTGCGCGCCGACCTGGACAACGGCTACGCGGTCGTGGTCCCGCAGCGGTCGTCGGTGGACCCGGAGGGCTTCGCCTACTGGAGGGTCGACCTCGCCTCCGGCGAGACCCTGGGGATGGACGCCTCCGGCCGCGGGAACGCGATGACGGAGTTCTTCATGAGCCTCGCCGTCGGGCTGACCGTCAACGCGGCCCTCGCGGTGCCGAGCCTGATCCAGTGCGCGTCGAGC
>DATGNP010000240.1:0-3274 GCA_035306665.1 Trueperaceae bacterium | reverse complement strand
CCACGGCGCCTGCGTCCGACGTCGCTGGCGGCGCAGCTCGAGGTCGCGCTCGCGGCCTGGCGCCCCGTCCTGGGGGACCCCGCGGGCGTCACCGCGGCGCTGCGCGCCCTCGACCGCCTGCGCGAGCAGGCCGTGCGGGCGCCCGGGCCCGCCGCGCCGCAGGGACCGCCGCCCGCGTGGCAGCTCGCCGCCGAGGACGTCGCGGGGGAGGAGCGCTTCAGCCGGGACGAGCCGTGGATGCTGGGGGCCCGGGTGGTGGCCAAGAGCCTGCCGGTGTGGTTGGCCCAGCTCTCGGCCTGGTACGGGGCCAGCGTCACCCGGCTCGACGAGGTGCCCGACGCCGCGCTCGCCGACCTCGCGGCCGACGGCTTCGACACGCTGTGGCTCGTGGGCGTGTGGGAGCGCAGCGACGGCTCGCGCCGGATCAAGCGCCTGCAGGGCATGAACGCCGCGCTCGGCAGCGTCTACGCCGTGCACGACCACGTCGTGGCGGCGTCGCTAGGGGGCGAGGCGGCCCTCGAGCGGCTGCGGGACAGGGCGGCCGCCCACGGCATCAGGCTCGCGGCCGACATGGTCGCGAACCACACGGCCCTCGACTCGCGCTGGGTCGAGGAGCACCCGGACTGGTTCGTGCAGCTGCCCGAGCCGCCGTTCCCCGGCTACTCGTTCGCGGGCCCCGACCTGACGCCGGGCCGGCCGTTCGCCGCGCGCATCGAGGACGGCTACTACCCGGGCCGCGACGCGGCCGTCGTCTACGAGCTCGAGGACAGGGCCACCGGCCGGAGGCGGTACGTCTACCACGGCAACGACGGCACCGGCCTGCCGTGGAACGACACCGCGCAGCTGGACTTCCTGAACCCCGAGACGCGCAGCGCCCTGATCGAGACCGTGGTGGCCGTGGCGCGGCGCTTCCCGGTCCTGCGGTTCGACGCCGCGATGGCGCTGGTGCGGCGCCACGTCAGGCGCCTGTGGCACCCGCGGCCGGGCGAGGGCGGCGCCGTCCCGTCGCGCAGCGAGCACGCCGTCGACGGCGAGCGCTTCGACGCCCTGATGCCGCGGGAGTTCTGGCTCGAGGTCGTCGAGGCGGTCGCGGAGCGCGCGCCCGGCACGATGCTCCTGGCCGAGGCGTTCTGGCTCATGGAGGAGACGTTCGTCGCTCGCCTCGGGATGCACCGCGTCTACCACAGCGCGTTCATGCGGCTGCTGGCCGAGCGGCGCGACGGCGAGCTGAGGCGCCTGCTGGCGGACGTCCACCGCCGCGACCCGCGGGTCCTCGAGCGCTACGTGAACTACCTGACGACGCCCGACGAGGAGAGCGCGCGCGTCAAGTTCGGGACGGGCGACCGCTACTTCGGCCTCGCCACGCTGCTGTGCACGCTCCCCGGCCTGCCGCTCTTCGGCCACGGGCAGGCCGAGGGCCTGGCCGAGACGTACGGCATGGAGTTCGCGGCCCCGCGCCGCGACGAGCGACCCGACGAGGGTTTCAGGGCCCACCACCGCCGCGTCCTGGCCCCGCTGCTGGCGCAGCGCGAGCGCTTCGCCGCCGCGAGCGGGCTCGTGCTGATGCGCGTCCTGGGCGCCGACGGCAGGGAGCTAGAGCACGTCCACGCGCACGGCTTCGCGGCCTCGGGTCGCTGGGGCCCGGCGCTCGTCGTGTTCAACCACTCCGAGGAGCGCGCCGCCGGCACGCTCGTCGCCCCCGGAGGGCCCGCCTGGGAGGCGCTGGGCCTGTCGCTGCCGAGCGACGACGCGAACCTCGTGGCCGAGCGTCACCCCGACGGCCCTACGGTGGCCTGGGGCCGGGAGGAGCTGCTGGGGGGCTGGCGCGTCGACCTCGCGCCCTTCGAGGCGGCGGTCTACCTCGACGTGCGGCTCGAGCCGGCGCCGGACGCCGGCGGCGCGACCGCTAGCGAGCGACCGAGGCGGCGCCCGGTCGCCGACGGCGGCGCGCGGTCCGCGGCGCTCAGGCGTGCCCGCGCGCGGCGGCGGCGAGGCGGCGGCTCTGCAGGTGGGTGAGGGCGAGGGCCAGCGCGTCGGCCTCGTGGTCGCTGGCCGGCTGCCGCGGCAGCTCGAGCAGCGCCCTGACCATGAACGCGACCTGGCCCTTGTCGGCGCGGCCGGTGCCCACGAGCGCCAGCTTCACCTCGAGCGGGCCGTACTCGTGGACGGGCACGCCGAGGTCGGCCGCGCACAGCATGACGACGCCGAACGCCTGGCCGACCTTGAACGCCGTCCCCTTCTGGCGGTGGAAGAACTGCGACTCGATGACGAGCGCGTCGGGGCGGTGGCGCTCCAGGAACGCCATCACGCCGTCGCGCAGCGCGCCGAGGCGCTCGGGCGCGGAGGACCGGGAGCTCGTGGTCAGCAGGGAGGAGCCGAGGAGGCGCGCCGCCCTGCGCTCCTCCTCGACCGCTCCCAGCCCCAGGTGCGCGAGCCCGGGGTCCACCCCGACGACGCGGTAGGCGCGCGACCCCGACGCGGTGAGGGAGAGGGACACGCTCAGTATTCTGCCAGGTAGCGCTCCAGCTCCCAACCGTGCACGGCGATGCGGTAGTCGTCGTACTCGAGCGTCTTCGCGGCGACGAACTGCTTGAACGCGTGCTCGCCGAGCGCCTCGACGATCGTCTTGTCGCGCTTGAGGGTGCCGATCGCTTCCCTGAGCGTCATCGGCAGCTCGCGGATCTTGTGGCGCCGGCGGTCGCGCACGCTCATGTGGTAGATGTTCCGGTTCACCGGCGGCGGCGGCACGAGCTGGCGCTCGAGCCCGTCGATGCCGGCGGCGCAGATCGCGGCGAGCGCCAGGTACGGGTTGCACGACGGGTCGGGCATGCGCAGCTCGGCGCGGGTGCTGTTGCCGCGGCGGGCCGGCACGCGGATCATCGCGCTGCGGTTCGACACCGACCAGGCGATGTTCGTCGGGGCCTCGAAGCCGGGCGTGAGGCGTTTGTACGAGTTCACGGTGGGGTTCGTGATCGCGACGATCGCGGTGGCGTGCTCGAGCACGCCGGCGATCCACTGCTCCATGACCTCGGAGAGCTGGTGCCGGCCGTCCTCGTCGAAGAAGACGTTCTTCCCGTCCTTGAACACGCTCATGTGGCAGTGCATGCCCGAGCCGTTGATGCCCTGCACCGGCTTGGGCATGAAGGTGGCGTGCAGCCCGTGGTTCAGGGCGATGCGCTTGACGACGGTGCGGAACGTCAGGATGTTGTCCGCCGTGGTCACGGCCGGGGCGTACTTGAAGTCGATCTCGTGCTGGCCCGGCGCGACCTCGTGG
>DATGNP010000239.1:0-5093 GCA_035306665.1 Trueperaceae bacterium | reverse complement strand
GCTGGCGCTGCTGCTGAACTACCTCGCGATCGCGAGCCAGTTCAACTCGTTCCGCTACCCGCTCTACCTGCTCCTGACCGTGCCGCTGGCGCTGGTCGGCGCGGTCTGGCTCTTCTTCGTCACGGGCACCTCGCTCGACGTGATCAGCGTGCTCGGCGTCGTCATGCTCGTGGGCCTCGTGACGAAGAACGCGATCCTGCTCCTCGACCACGCCCTGGCCCGCGTCCGCGAGGGCGAGGAGCTGCGGGCCGCCCTGCTCCAGGCCGCCAGCGTGCGCTTCAGGCCGATCGTCATGACCACCGTGACCGTGATCGTGATCAGCGTGCCGCTCCTCCTGGGCCTCGGCGAGGGCTCGGAGCTCAGGTACCCGCTCGGCCTCGTGATCCTCGGCGGCGTGACGACCTCGGCCCTGCTCACCTTCTACGTGGTGCCCGCGGCCTTCTGGCTGTTCGAGCGCAAGGCGATCGCGAAGCGGCGGACCCCCGCGGCCGGGGCCGAGACCCCGAGCCCGGTGCCGGCGTGACCGCGTCGGCTCAGGCGCCCCGCAGCGCGGCGGCGGTCTCCGGCAGCGGTTCGAGGCCCAGCTCGGAGCGCAGCCGCTCCGTGAACGCCTCGAACCGTCGCCGGGCGGCGGCGGTCCTGCCGCTCGCGACCAGCCGCTCGAGCAGGTGGCGCGTGGCGTCCTCGTCGAGGGGCTCGAGCTCGCACACCCGCGTCAGGTAGCGGACCGCCGTCTCGTGGTCCGCGGCGGCCGCGGCCGCCCGTCCGAGGCAGCCCACGACCTGGCGCCTCAGCCAGGCGCCGTGCTCCCGCACCTCCTCGACGTCGAGCCCGGGCGCGAACGGCTCGGCGTAGAGCGCGCACACGGCGTCGGCGTCGTCGCTCGCGAGCGCGCGGCACAGCCTGTCGTGGTCGGAGACGACGCGCCGCAGGCCATCCTTGAAGACGTACACCGGCACGCCCCAGGGCTCGAGCGCCGACCTCAGGAGGCTCATCTGCACGCCCATGTTGTTCCGCTGCCTGTCGGCGTCCGCCTCGGGCCAGAGAGCCTCGGCGGCCTCCTGGCGGTTGCGCCCGATCGCGAACAGCGTCACCAGCTGCCGCTGACGGTCCGTGAGCTCGACGCTCTCCCCGAGGAGCCCGAGGTCGAAAGCGCCCAGCAGCGTCAGCTCGAGGTCGGGCGCCTCGTCGGCGCGCGCGGCGATCGCTTCGCGCCAGCCGGACCTGAGCACCTCCGCGATCGGGTAGGCGACGGCGAGGTCGGGGCGTTCGGGCGGCAGCTCCGCCAGGGGCACGAAGCCGGGCAGCAGGCGCACGCCCTCCAAGGTCACGGCCAGGAACGCCTCCAGGTCCTCGACGCGGCGGCCGACGCGGTAGCGCGCCGCGAGCAGGTAGAGGCGGTAGGCGCGCTCCTCGGCCCCCACGAGCGCGTCGTCCACGAGGGCGAGCGCGGCCTCGCGCTCGCCCGCCGCCGCCAGTCTCAGGGCGAAGGCGGCCGCGGCGAACCGGGGCTCGGGCGCCGCCTCGAACGTGACGCGGGCACGCTCCAGGGGGGCGTCGGGCGGCAGGGCGCCGATCGCGTGCATCGCGACGACGTCCAGCGTGTACGCGTCCTGCCACAGCGCCGCCGCGTCGAGGAGCACGGCGAACGGCTCCGTGTCCCGGTCGAGCGCCGCCAGCGCTGCCGTGGCCTCGATCCTCACGAGCGGGTTGCCGCGCGAGAGCGCCAGCGCCCGGCGCAGGTACGTGCGTGCCGCCTCCTCGTCCCCCTGCCACCAGTGCAGCATCGCGACGTCGCGGCTCTGACCGGGCGCGTCGCTGGGGTAGAGCCGCTCGACGGCTTCGAGGGTCTCGCTCTGCGCCGCCAGGCGGCCGTCGAGGTCGCCGAGCCGGTCCCAGCGGTTCAGTGCCAGGTTGATCCGCGCACCGGTGCGGTACGGGCTCCCGTGGGGCAGGTACCTCAGGGCGCGGCGCAGCTGCTCCTCCGCCGCTTCGAACCGGCCCGCCATCGTGTCGACGAACGAGGCGTCCGAGAGGAAACGCCCGGCCAGCTCGGGGTCAACGCGGTCGAGGAGCGCCTCCCCACGCTCGACGGTCGCCGCCGCGCGCTCGGGGTCCGCGATCGCCTGCGCCCAGCACAGGTTCTTCAGCGCCAGCAGCTCGTCCTCCGTGTCGAGCTCGCCCGTCGCCAGGGCCTCCTCAAGGCAGGCGATGCCCTCGGCGAACCTGCCCACCGCGTTGAGCGCCCCCGCGACCGTGACCAGCCGCCGCGCGCTCGACCGACCGGGGATCTCACGGTGCCACCTCAGGAACGTCTCCGGCGCCTGCCGGTAGACCTGCGAACGAGGGGACTCGAAGAGGCGCTCCAGGGCCCTCAGGTCGCCGCAGCGCTCGAGGGCCTCGCCCAGGACCAGGTCGGGCAGCCGCGGCGCCGCCCGCTCCAGCGCGGCTCGCGCCTCCTCCTTGTAGGCCGCGAGGAGGTCGTCGGCGACGAGGGGGTGGAGCCTGAAGCCCGCGTCCCCCAGCTGGACGAAGCCCGCGTCCGCGAGCTCGCGGGTCGCATCGCGGGCCGCGTCGGCGGGCAGGTGGGACAGGGTGGCGAGGAGGAGCACCTCCTCCCAGAGGGCGGACGTGACGCTCGCCCGCATGCCCTCGACCAGCGCCTCGCCCGAGGGCATCTCGCCGGTGAGCGCCGCGAAGTGCAGCGGCAGCGGCCAGCCTTCGGTGAGCGCCTGCATGCGGCGCGAGGTGCCGGCGTCGTCGAACAGGGTGGCCGTCTCCCCGTCGGTGAAGGCCAGGTCACGGGCGCGCAGGCGCGCGACCCGGCCCTGGGTCACGAGCCGCGGCAGCTCCGACGAGACCAGCTCCACGCGGCTGGCCAGGAGCAGCAGCCCGCGCACGTCCTGCAGGAGGGGCGTCAGCTCCTCGTGGTCGTCGAGCCGCTCGAGCTCCTCGATCACGACCAGCGTCCGGCCCGTCCAGAGCGTGTCGAGCAGCGCCGGCCACGGCGCCCCCGCCGACAGCCCGAGGTGCGTCGCGAGCAGCTCTCGCACGCCCAGATGGCGCGCCGAGAGCCAGACGGCCCTCCACCCGGCCCTCTCCAGCTCGGCGGCCCACTGGCTGGCCAGCACGCTCTTGCCGTAGCCGTATGGCGCCTCGAGGCAGACGACGTAGCCGGGGCGGTCTGGCAGCAGGTCTAGGAGGCGTCGGCGCTCGAGGTAGCGGCCGTCGACCTGGGGCCGGAAGCTTCTCATGGGACCCGGCGAGCTTACGACGCTCCCGCGGTCGCCCGTAAAGCAACGGGCACGGCCGCGACGGCCGGTCGAGCCGCGTTCAGCCCTCGCGCGACAGGTCGGCGGGCGGTGGAGGCGCCATGAGCATCACGGCTCCACGGAACGGGTCGGCGCGCGAGGCGGCGCCGGACCCGTGACGTGGCGGCGCTCCAGCGGTTAAGGTCTGCGGATGCAGGAGATCGTGCGCAAGGTCCTGACGGCCCGCGTCTACGACGTGGCCACGCAGACCCCGCTCGACGCCATGCCGCGCCTGAGCGAGCGGCTCGGACGCCCGGTGAGGCTCAAGCGCGAGGACCTGCAGCCCGTCTTCTCCTTCAAGCTGCGCGGCGCCTACAACAAGGTGGCGGCGATGGGCGACGACGCCCGCCGCGCCGGCGTGATCTGCGCCTCGGCGGGGAACCACGCCCAAGGCGTCGCCGTCGCGGCCGCGCGTCACGGCGTCGAGGCCACCGTCGTGGTGCCGGTCACGACGCCCGACATCAAGGTCCGGGCCATCAGGCGCCTGGGCGCGAAGGTCGTGACCCACGGCGAGGGCTACGACGAGGCCTACGAGCACGCCCGCGCCATCGAGAGCGAGACGGGCGCGACGTTCGTGCACCCGTTCGACGACCCCGACGTGATCGCCGGCCAGGGCACGATAGGCATGGAGGTGCTCCACCAGCACCCCGAGCCGCTCGAGGCGCTGTTCCTGCCCGTCGGCGGCGGCGGGCTGGCGGCGGGGGTGGCGACGATCGTGCGCTACCTCAGGCCGGAGGTGCGCCTGATCGGCGTGGAGCCCGACGACGCCGCGTCCCTGCTCGCCGCGTTCCGGCACGGCGGGCCCGTGACGCTGCCCGAGGTCGGGCTGTTCGCCGACGGGGTCGCCGTGAGGCGCGTGGGCGACCTCACCTACCGGCTCTGCCGCGAGGCCCTCGACGAGGTGATCACCGTCGACACCGACGCGATCTGCGCGGCCATCAAGGACGTCTACGAGAACTGCCGCGCGATCGCCGAGCCGGCGGGCGCCGTCGCGCTGGCGGGCCTGAAGCAGTACGCGGCGCGCGTCGGGCCGGGCGCGGGCGGCCTGGCGGCGGTCCTGTCGGGCGCGAACCTGAACTTCGACAGGCTACGGCACGTAGCCGAGCGGGCCGAGCTCGGCGAGGGGCTCGAGGCCCTGCTGGCCGTGGGCATGCCCGAGCGGCCCGGCAGCTACCGCCGCTTCATCCAGACGCTCAACGGCCGGATGATCACGGCGTTCAGCTACCGCTACGCCGACCCCGAGCAGGCCCAGATCTTCGTCGGCGTGGCGCTGCGGGAGGGCGTCGGCGAGAAGCACGAGCTCATCGCCCGCGTGCGCGCCGGCGGGTTCGAGGTCGTCGACCTCAGCGACGACGAGACGGCCAAGACCCACACCCGCTACCTCGTGGGCGGCAGGGCCAGGGCCATCGTTCACGAGCACATCTTCCGCTTCGAGTTCCCCGAGCGGCCCGGGGCGCTGCTGCGGTTCTTGGAGAGCCTCCAGCCCGACTGGAACATCACCCTGTTCCACTACCGCTACCACGGCGCCGACTACGGGCGCGTGCTGGCCGGCATCGAGGCGCCGCCCGAACAGGGCGCGGAGCTGCGCCGCGCGCTCGACGCGCTCGCCTACCCCTACCAGGAGGTCACCGACGACGTGTCGGTGCGGCTGTTCCTGCGGGAGGGGTGAGAGCGCTCCCGCGGGCTCACCCCTTGATCACGCCGAGCGGCCGCAGGCGCGCGACGCGCGTCGACAGTCCGGCGCGGTGCACGACGTCCACCACGGCGTCGACGTCCTTGTAG